>NZ_JAVBIN010000003.1:0-314781 GCF_032989665.1 Morganella sp. BCCO 40_0007
CGGATTGATAACAACAGTCACACCGAACTGACCGGTGATGAGCATGTCATTATCAACGGCTCACAAAAACACCAGACCAGCGGGGATGTCTCGCTGCATATCAAAGGGGAACAGCACATCCGTGCGGATAAAAATCTGGTGACTGAAAGCGGACAGCAGACACATCATCTCAGCGACGGAAAAATTATTATAGAAGCCGGAACAGAAATCACCCTCAAAGTCGGCGACAGTTTTATCCGCATCACGCCGGGGGCAATTTTCACTTCCGGTAATCTGAACGTCGGTGACAGCGCTCCCGGCAACGGTGTGCCGGTCAGACTGATGCCGCCGGACGGGGTTCCTCCGGCCCCGGAACCGTATCCGGTGAAAAAATACTGTGCGGCAGCCGCACAGCATTCCGGCAGCATGCTGATTAAGCCCGCGGAGGAAGAGTGATGGCGATGACCTGGCGCGAGTGGGTAACCCAGACAAGCGGAGGTACTGTCTGGTTTTTGTTGAATAAACTGGCTCAGCCGGACCCGGTTGCACAGTTTTATGCCGCTGACTGGGTTGAGGATGCGTATCCGCTCTATGCAGGAACACCATTATCTCATCTGAGAGAGCAGGGACCATGGTTAATAAAAGTGAAATGGCAGAATCTGGGTAGTCTGGCAAAAACGCTGGATACCGGCCCGTTCTCCGGACCGGGGTGGGGATGGGCATATCACAGCGCAGGAGCATACGACGATCAGATAATGCATTGGCAAAGACAGCATCTTGTGATATTTCAGGGAGAAGAGCGGATTTTCCGTTTATTCGATAACCGAATTGCAGGTGCATTAATACCGGCGTTCACATTTACTGATTGGTCATATTTACTGATGCCGGTGAGTGATTGCTTAATTCCATCTCTGGCTGAAAATAACTACGTATGTCGTCCTCCGGAAGCGGAGAAGAAGATTAATCTCTATCCCCATAAACTGGGAGAGCATCTTGCAGTCGCCTGGAAAAACTCTGTACAGTTTCGTGTAAATACGGTGGATAATTTTTATATTCAATTCTGGGAAACACATACAGATCTGGCTGTGACATTAGAAGACCCGGAAGGTAAGCTGGTCAGACTGATTAACCAATGTATGGATTATTATCAGGCTGACCTTGTTGATATCGAATATCTGACAAATGACCTGTTTATTCGTTACCTGAAACAGAATAACCTTATCGGAAACGGGCAGGATGCTGAATATGCAATATAATGATGGCTATTGCGCGGATTGTAACAAACATAAAGCATGGATTGAAATTGTCCTTGTCGATGAACTGAATCAGCCGGTTGCGGGAATGCCATATACATTAAAAATATATAATGGTGAAAAAAGAACCGGAATAACAGATGCTAACGGTTTTATCCGTGAGGAGAATCTGCCGCCGACAGGAGGTGGTTTTTCTGTAGATGCACAGTCTCTCGCTGATGAAATGGAGCAAAGACCGTTAAGGGTTAACCGTAGCAGGCGGGCATCAAAAGCAATGTATGATGCCGAAAAGCGGCATGATTTTTATCGTTATGTCACAATTGGCAGACTGTGTGATTCAATACCCAAAATTGAAAACTGGCAAGAGCCGGAACCACCGGCATATCATTTTCAATCTAAAAACCCCAAAGGAATTTTTGTTAATTTTGATAATCGCCGGTTAGTATTTGAAATCTGTCCTTTCAGAGCGTGGTCATTTCTTTTGCATCACCAGAAAGAGTATTCAATTGTTAATGCCTGTAATTTAAGTATTCTTTCTGTTCTGGCTTATGCCAGTCTGAAAGCGAATGATGCTGAAGACCCAAGTGAAAGCAACTATCGGGGATCGATAGAAGACGTATTTTTGAATCAGTTTTTTGATTTATCGAAGATACCAACTCAGTTTGAAAGCCGTAATTTTACGCCTGTCGTGTATGACGTACCGTTTAGTGATAGATATACAGAAATTGAATTTTTTGACTCAAAAAAAGACTTAGATACACAACTGTTTTTTATTGCCAATAAGAATGAAATGATTATTGCCTGGCGCGGGACAGCCGGAATAACGGATCTTAAAACTGACATGACGTTCAAACCCGTGCAATTAGACAGCAATATGGGTGTATCCGGATATGTTCACGCCGGTTTTTATCAGGCGTTTAAGGTAATAGATAAGAAATATAAACTCAGAAATGATGCTGAGGACACGGGAGTGAAAAACATATTAGACTACATGGTTTCACTAAGTAAAGACAGAAAACTGTTTATAGCAGGACATAGCCTTGGCGGGTGTCTGGCATTACTTACCGCTATCAAAATGAGAGAATATAATCCTGTACTGTATACCATAGGAATGCCAAGAATATTAACCCTATCTGTCGGAAAACAGTTGGATGATATCGTTCATCACCGCCATGTTAATCAGGATGATTTAGTACCCGGATTACCATTTGAACAAAATATGAATAACGATCTTTTTGTGAACGATCATGATTTTGCAGGGTATTCATATGAAGTAATGCTGGTATTAATGAATGTTAATCCACAAATGATTATTCCAAATAAATTAATACGTAGTTTAAAAAATAAAGATGATATCTATATTCATCACGGATGCCCTACGCATTTTTATGAAAAAACGGTTTCCAGCTATAAGTTTAACTTCTATGGGGATGGCATACCGATCAGTGTGAAAGAAAAACTCTATCTGGTATCCGAGTTATTACCTGATAATGCGTATAAATCAAAATACTTCGAACTTTACCGGATACCACGGAACTCAGCCACTAATCCATTTGGAACGGCTGACCATTCATCCGTAAAATATACTGATTTTATTATTAAGCGATTAGCCGCTTTGTTAAGCGACAATAAAATGAGTGATTCTGCTTACGAAATAAGATTAGAATTTGAACGTCAAAAGGCTAATTTTAGGAATACCTATTCTGAAAACCAATATTTATTTGATCTGGATTTAATGTTGTCTGATACATTATTGCCGACATTGTTAACTCCGGAGGGGATTACATCCTTAAAAAGGTATAAAGATGAAACGAAAAATAATTAAGAGAATAATTATCGCTATCCCCGTACTTCTTTTGATAAAGTGCAGTGGTGTCGTTGATGACATTCTAGGGAGTCAATTTCCGCTCAACATGCGTAATGACGGCAATAATATAAAAGTACATATAAATGATATAAAAGACTCGGTGGTGAGTGTTGAAGCAACATACCTGTCAAAAAAGTGCACTACCGCACATTTGAATGCAGCATATACAAAAATATCTTACTCCTCTGATGAAATAAGTGTTGATGTTAATAACATTGAAAATAATAATGGTATTACTACCTTTACTGTACCTATTAATGGGGGTGGTTGGTGTAACTGGCGCCTAACTAAAATGTATATAACGCCAACTCCACTTGAAAATATTGCTGACACATCAACATCAATCGTGATTAACGTTACAAAAACAGACGCTAACTCTATTTCATATGATGTATCACTAGCTCCGATTGTACAAAAAAGAAATAACGCAAGAGACGAATTTTATTATATATTATCAAATCGAGAGTTAAAGGAAATATCTAATCATAAAAATGGAAACATATATATATATGCTGAATTAAAAAAAGAATTATTAACTGAATCATTGATTGATGAAGGTTTTGTCATTTTCCCTAATGGTAAAAAAATAGATTACACTGGGAATAAAAGGTTATTTTTCCCTAAATTTGATACCATTTTAGAAAATAGCATCTTAAAAGATAATATTCTCGTTGATAAAAAAAATGAAACGAAAAGTGATTAAGATAGTGCTAATAGCGATTCCTATACTACTTTTAGTAAAGTGTAGTGGTGTGGTTGATGATATTCTGGGGGGACAATTTCCTCTTAATGTTAATAATGATGGTAATAGTATAAAAGTACATGTAAATGACATAAATAACATTGATGTAAAGGTTGAGGCAACATACATATCCAAAAAATGCACTACTGCACATCTAAATGCAGCATATACAAAAATATCTTACTCTTCTGATAAAGTTAGTGTGAGATTTGATAAGTTTGAAAGTAATAATGACATGGCTATTTTCATCTTACCTATTAATGGTGGTGGGTGGTGTAACTGGAGTTTGTCTAAAATACATATAGCACCAATACCAAAAAACATCTCATCAAATATAACTTCATTTCTTCTTGTTAATGTTTCCGATACGGATTCTGATCGTGTCTTCTATGGTGTTTTTCTTGCTCCTATTATCTTAAAGTACAATGATGGGAAAGTTAATAATTATTATTTGATTTCAAGTAATAATGAAAGTTACATTTCAAACCATAAAGATGGAAATGTTGAAATTAATTTCAAGTTAAAAAATGAGTTGTTAACACATTCTCTCGTTAATGAGGGGGTTGTTGTTTTTCCAAATGGTGTTAGGAAAAATTATAAAGGCTCTGGAAAGTTGACATCTCCGGAGTTCAATGAGATCTTGGAAAATAGTATTTTAAATGAAAATAAAAATAACTAAGCGGGTGCTTATAGCTATTAACTGCATGAATTTACAAACTAATTTACGTATTACTGCATTATTGCCTGCTGTGATCCTTACTGGTTGTTCTTACAGCACTACCTTATCGCCGCCCGCCGACAGCCGGAATATTCATTTTTCCGCCACCGTACCGGCTGATTTGGAGTCTCTGCCATTATCCGCGATGTACCGCTCAAAAAAGTGTACCCGAACCCGGATAAGCGGCAGCGGTAAATCGTATGAAGTCCCGGGGTTTAACAGTACCAAATACCCACTAACCATCACCGCAACTGGAGATGTTACCGCGGATATTCCGGTAAATGGCGGTGGATATTGTGACTGGCAGCTTAGTAATATTAAGTTTGAAGTTAAACTAAAAAATCCACAAATAATTGAATCTGGTATTACAGATAATTTCGGATTTGAAACAATATTTATTACCGATAATAATGCTCCCCAAACGTTTAACGGTGGATATATCCCTCACCAGGGTGATTTCAATAAATCGTTACTATTATTTCCTTTTATTAGTGAAAAATTTCTGGGCGGATATAAGAAAATATTTTGGTTAGTAGGTGAAAGTGACACTCTGACCTATCGTTTATCTGGTACAGATAATATTAATATTATGGTGAACTATGAAAAAAGCATGGTGAGCCGGTGGACAGGCGTCAAAGAAAAAAAAGAAGGAAACAGAACAGTCATTACTTATCCGAATGGTGAAGAAGAACGAAAATCAAAAAGCTACCCCGACTATAAAAAATTGCTGAAAATCTATGAAGAGCGTAAGAATCATGTTCAGCGCTAATCAGGTGTCAGCCGGAAATAAACTCACTGTGACGGTGTTATTGTTACCCGTAATACTTACCGGTTGCGCCTACAGTACGACCTTATCCCCACCCGCCGATAGCCGGAATATTCATTTTTCTGCAACGGTACCGGCTGATTTGGAGTCTCTGCCATTATCCGCGATGTACCGCTCAAAAAAGTGTACCCGAACCCGGACAAGCGGCAGTGGTAAATCGTATGACGTTCCGGGGTTTAACAGTGCCAAATACCCTCTGACCATCACAGCAAACGGAGATGTCACCGCAGATATTCCGGTCAGTGGTGGCGGATATTGTGACTGGCAGCTTAGTAATATTAAATTTAAAGTTCAGTTGAAAAATCCTCAGGCTATTGACCCTGAAATTATAGATAATTTTGGTTTTGAAACAGTATTCGTTGTCGATAATAATGCCCCGCAGGCGTTTAACGGTGGCTACATTTCACATCGGGGAGACTTCAGTGAATCCCTGCTGCTGTTTCCTCTAATTCGAGAAAGTTTTCTTGGAAAACATGAAAAAATATTCGCATTGGTGGGTAAAAATGACATGTTGACTTATCAGTTGTCTGGTACCGAAAATGTTCATTTTACCGTGAATTATGAAAAGGAGATGCTGAGCCATTGGACCGGAGTGAAAGAAAAAAAAGAGGGAAATAAAAGTGTAATTACTTACCCTAATGGTGAGAAAGAAAGTAAAGCTATGCGTTATCCGAATTATAAAAAATTACTAAAAATCCGCGAAGAGCGTAAGAATCATGTTCAGCGCTAATCAGGTGTCAGCCGGAAATAAACTCACTGTTACGGTGTTATTGTTACCCGTAATACTCACCGGTTGCACCTACAGTACGACCTTATCCCCACCCGCCGACAGCCGGAATATTCATTTTTCTGCAACGGTACCGGCTGATTTGGAGTCTCTGCCATTATCCGCGATGTACCGCTCAAAAAAGTGTACCCAAACCCGGACAAGCGGCAGCGGTAAATCCTATGACGTTCCGGGGTTTAATAGTACCAAATACCCGCTGTCCGTCACCGCGAGCGGTGATGTGACTGCGGATATTCCGGTAAATGGCGGCGGATATTGTGACTGGCAGCTTAGCAATATTAAGTTTGAAGTTAAACTAAAGAATCCGCAAAAAATTGATCCGGAAATTACAAAAAATTATGGTTTTGAAACGGTGTTTATTACCGATAATAATGCCCCACAGGTGTTTAACGGTGGATATAACTCTCGTAATGGTGATTTTAATGAATCGTTGCTGCTATTCCCTTTTATACGTGAGCGTGCTTTCGATAAACATGAAAAACTTTTCTTTATTATTGGTGAAAGTGACACATTGACATACCGATTATTTAATAACGGAAATATTCACCTTACTATAAAATACGAAAAAAATATGTTTAGTTATTGGAGTGACCTTGTTAAAGAAAAAATAGATAAGAAAACATATCTCAAATATCCTGATGGAGGCATTGAATATGATTCAGGGATTTTCCCCGACTATAAAAAATTACTAAAAATCCGCGAAGAGCGTAAGAATCATGTTCAGCGCTAGTCAGGTATCAGCCGGATATACACCGATGCATGGATTTTATGTTCCGGGTGTTGTTGGCGAAAATAGCGGATATATAAATTAATAACACTCATGTATTTTACAGAAAACAGGTTATAGGAAGCGATGAGAGGCAAAATAAAAAACCGGAAAATTATTCTGAAAAATGATACCACTAATACAAACGGAACCGTATTAACCGGCCGGTCTGTGGCAAAACAACAGAATGAAATTGCCTGCCGGGGTGATTCAGTTTATTGCCCTGCATGTGACTCCACCGGCGTTATTGCAGAAGGGGATGACATGATGAAAATAGAAGGTGTTCCTGTCGCGCTGGAAGGTCACCGGGTGGACTGCGGTTGCTCCGGCGGATGTGTGCTGGTTGCCGCAGAATAATAAATGCGGGTTTGTGTATTGATCTTTTCCCTTCTTTCAAACCGGGTGTAAACTGGCATAAAAGTACGGATTGCATGAGAGCTGGCCGCCAGCGGGCGTCCGGCATATTATTCCGGTTATGATAATATAAAAACAGGAGCCGCACGCGGGGTACAGACGAGTACTGCCGTGAAGTGGTCACAGGATATTATGGCTTTACGGGAAAAAGACAATGCCATCGCCATCACCGGCCTGGTCATTTTAACACTGATCTGGAGTTATAGCTGGATCGCGATGAAGCAGGTTACGCACTATATCGGTGCGTTTGACTTTACGGCGATGCGCTGTGTGTTCAGCGCCATTATGTTATTACTGGTGTTGTATATCCGGGCCCGTGCGACGGGGCGGAAAATCGGCTTAACCCCATTCCGTTATACACTGGGCATTGCCGTTCTCCAGACCTGCGGTATGGTCGGGCTGGCACAGTGGGCGCTGGTCAGCGGCGGTGCGGGAAAGGTGGCGATCCTCAGTTATACCATGCCGTTCTGGGTGGTGATTATGGCCGCCATGCTGCTGGGTGAACGGATGCGCCGCCTCCAGTATGCCGCTATTTCAGTTGCTGCCGCCGGGCTGCTGTGTGTGATCCAGCCGTGGACTCTCGATTTTGCCTCCATGAAAAGTGCTTTTCTGGCCGTGTCATCCGGGATCAGCTGGGGAGCCAGCGCGATTGTGGCGAAAAAGCTCTACAGCCGTTATCCGCAGGTGGATTTACTTTCTCTTACCACCTGGCAGATGGTGTATGCCGCGGTTATTATGACAGTCGTGGCATTGCTGGTGCCGCAGCGGGCAATTGACTGGCAGCCGTATGTTTTCTGGGCGCTGAGTTACAGTGCTATCCTGGCGACCGCCGTTGCCTGGAGTTTATGGCTGTTTGTGCTGAGAAAATTACCGGCGGGTATTGCCAGCCTGAGCACACTGGCGGTGCCGGTTTGTGGTGTGCTGTTCTCATGGTGGCTGCTGGGTGAGGAGCCGGGCAGCACAGAAACCGCAGGGATTGTGATGATTGTGCTGGCGCTGGCGGTGATAAGTATCAAACGGACGAAAAAAACTACCTGACATCTGTATCAGACTCTGCTAAAACAGTCTTACTGTAATGATGAATATTTCAAACAGGTAAACAGCATGAATCCATACAGTACATCCGGCATGATGATTATCTCCGCGCCATAGCGGGGGATGTGCTGTATTCAGAACCCGCCGCCTGAGCGGGTTTTTTATTGCTCTCTCAGCGGTATAACAGACAAAGGAGCAATTATGTCAGAAATACAATCCGGCACCGAACTCCATTTCCTCTGCGGCAAAATCGCCTCAGGAAAATCGACACTGGCGCAACAGTTAGTCCGCGAAACACAGGCAATCCTGTTGTCTGAGGATACCTGGCTGGCAACACTTTACCCGGGGGAAATTTTACAGCTGACGGATTACATTGAAAAAAGCCGTCTTCTGAAGTCCGCTCTGGAGCCGCATCTGGTGGCATTATTACAGAAAGGAATGACTCTGGTGCTGGATTTTCCGGCGAATACCCCCGTGCAGCGCCGGTGGCTGAAAGAGCTGGCAGAGCAGGCCGGGTGCCGCTATTGCTGTTATGTTCTGGATGTCAGTGATGAAGAGTGCAAACGGCGGCTGGCCGCACGGAATCTGAGCGGGGAAAACCCGTTTACCACCTCAGCGGAGCAGTTTGATCTGATTACAGCGCACTTCAGCTATCCGTCAGAAGAAGAGGGGTTAGTCATCAGCCGCCGCTGAATCTCTTAAGCTGATCGGCCAGCAGCGTTTTGACCAGCCAGATAGCTTCTTCGCTGATTTTTGTTTTTAATGCCGGGTCATTAAACATCATCAGACACAATGATTCGGTTGCGCCGAAAATCATTACCGATGTCCATTCCGGAATCCGGAAATTTTCCGGCAGCCAGCGCTGCAATGCGCGTTGCAGGATCTGACAGAAAAAGTCCTGCACTTCACGGCTGATCCCCGCATATTCCGGATACGCTTTCAGTGCCGCCACGGTGGCATTGAATGCTTCACCGTCCTCTGCCATCACATCAAAATAAGTTGTGATAAAAACGGAAATGGCCTGATCGAGATCCGCTATCGGCTGCTCCATTCCGGCATTCATCCGTTCAGCCAGCACATCATCACTGTATTTGAACAACGCATGCAGCAGGGACTTGCGGTTACCGAAATGTTTGTAGGTCACCGGCTTGGTTACACCTGCTTTTTCCGCAAGGGTAATCAGTGTCAGTGCATCGGTGCCTTCAGCCAGGATAATGGCATTGGCGACATTAAGCAGTTGTATCTGGCGCTCATCGCGCTGTAAACGTCCGGACAAATCTGCCTCCTCATTGATAATCATGTCGTTTTGCCTGCCGGAAAGTGTACCACAGAGTTCAGGGTTCCGGTGAGCGGACAAAAACGATCGAAAAAAGATCAGAAAAGTATTTACAAGTTACTAAAGGTAACATATAACTATACCAAAGGTAACTTATAACGGTTTCACCTGCAACTAAAAATCAGTGAGGATGTACCATGCCGTGGATTTTATTAATTACAGCCGGATTATTTGAAATTGTCTGGGCGTTTACCATGAAGCAATCAGAGGGCTTTACCAAATTAGGGCCGTCAGTAATCACCATTATTGCAATGCTGATAAGCTTCGGACTGCTGGCGATGGCCATGCGGGCACTGCCTCTGGGTACGGCTTACACCATCTGGACCGGGATCGGCGCAATCGGTGCGTTTATTGTCGGGATAGTGGTGCTGGGCGAACCGGCAAACCTGATGAGGATTGTGGCGGGGGTATTAATCATTTCCGGTCTGGTGATGATGAAATTAGCCAGCCCGGCATAACAATATTCAGTACTGTGTTGATTGCCGGCAGATATTGCCGGCTTTTTTATTACAGCAGGGGCAGTTCACGTGCCGGGATCACATCTTTCATGACCAGGGTGGATGTCAGGCGCTGCACGCCGGGCATCGCGGCCAGCCGGCTGTCATATAATTTCTGAAATGCATCGATATCTTTGACCACGACCGTCAGCATATAGTCCGGATCACCAAACAGCCGTTTGGCTTCAATAATTTGCGGGATATCCGCCACCGCTGTCTCAAATTTACTCATACTCTCCTGGTTGCCGTCTTTCATCGTGACAAACACCAGTGCGGAGAAATTCAGCCCCAGTACGCGCGGATCAAGCTGTGCCCGGTAATCGCAGATAGCGCCGGATTGTTCCAGCGCCTTCAGCCGCCGGTGGCAGGGGGACAAACTCAGACCCACGCGATCTGCCAGCTCAGTGACAGTTAATCGCCCGTCGAGTTGTAATTCAGAAAGAATCTTCCTGTCAAAGCTGTCCATTGGTAATTTTCTCCCTCAAATAAGGTAAATCAGGGTCTGATTAGCAAGCACATTCTACCCGAATACAGATATTCTTCCTATTAGTTTCCGGTACAGGACAGAGGTATACGGAGACTGGTTTCTGAAAAATGTCAGATATGCCGGCAACCGCCCCCGCCGGATCTGACGAAAACAAAAAGCCCCGTTTCATGGCTCTGAAACGGGGCTTTTCTTATGGCTGAACGGGGATCAGTTATTTTCTGATTCGATGCCGCGGCTGCGCAGGTATTCATCGTAACTGCCGGTAAAGTCGGTAACTTTTTCCGGTATGATTTCGATAATACGGGTCGCCAGCGAGCTGACAAACTCACGGTCATGGGAAACAAACACTAATGTACCCTGATATAACTCCAGAGCCATATTCAGGGATTCAATGGATTCCATGTCGAGGTGGTTAGTCGGTTCATCCATGATCAGGATATTGGGCTTGCTCATCATCAGCTTACCGAACAGCATCCGGCCTTTTTCACCACCGGATAAAACCTGTACCGATTTTTTGATGTCATCCTGGGAGAACAACAGGCGGCCCAGCACACTGCGGACAGACTGTTCATCATCACCCGGCTGCATCCACAGGCTCATCCAGTCAAAAACGGTCATATCGACTTCAAAATCTGTCGCGTGATCCTGCGCGTAATAACCGATGTTCGCGTTTTCAGACCACTTATAACGGCCGGTATCCGGGGTCAGTTCGCCGACCAGGGTTTTCAGGAAAGTGGATTTACCCACACCGTTCATACCCAGAACCGCAACTTTTTCACCCACTTCCATCATCATATTGATGTTTTTGAACAGCGGGGCGTTGCCGTCATAGCCTTTGGACAGGTTTTCCACTTCCAGCGCATTACGGAACAATTTTTTATCCTGCTCGAAACGGATAAACGGGTTCTGACGGCTGGAGGCTTTAATCTCGGTCAGCTGAATTTTTTCAATCTGTTTGGCGCGGGATGTTGCCTGACGGGACTTGGAGGCATTTGCACTGAACCGGCTGACAAATGACTGTAATTCATTAATCTGGGCTTTCTTCTTCGCGTTATCCGCTAACAGGCGCTCACGGGCCTGGGTGGCGGCAAACATATATTCATCATAGTTACCCGGATGCACATTCAGGCTGCCGTAATCCAGATCGGCCATGTGCGTGCACACCATATTCAGGAAGTGACGGTCATGGGAAATGATGATCATGGTGCTGTTACGCGCATTCAGTGTCTGTTCCAGCCAGCGGATGGTATCGATATCCAGGTTGTTCGTCGGTTCGTCGAGCAGCAGAATATCCGGGTCTGCAAACAGAGCCTGTGCCAGCAGCACACGCAGTTTCCAGCCGGGGGCCACTTCACTCATCGGGCCGTTATGCTGTTCCAGCGGGATACCCACACCCAGCAGTAATTCACCGGCACGGGATTCCACCGTGTAGCCGTCCATTTCAGCAAACTGCACTTCGAGATCCGCCACACGCATACCGTCTTCTTCGCTCATCTCAGGCAGGCTGTAGATGCGGTCACGTTCCTGTTTGACTTCCCACAGTTCAGTGTGACCCATAATAACCGTGTCGAGCACAGAAAACTCTTCATAGGCGAACTGATCCTGTTTCAGCTTACCCAGACGTTCGTTCGGGTCGAGAAACACGTTGCCGCTGCTCGGCGCGAGATCACCGCCGAGAATTTTCATAAAGGTGGATTTACCGCTGCCGTTTGCGCCGATCAGGCCATAGCGGTTACCGCCGCCGAATTTGACGGAGATATTTTCAAACAGTGGCTTGGCGCCGAACTGCATCGTAATATTGTTGCTGATTAACAAGACGAATACTCATAAGTTGAAAGAGAAAAATAAACGGCGGGCATTATGCCACAGATGGGCGGCGAGGCACAGATGTATAAAAAAAGGGCGGTGACACAGAATGCCACCGCAGCAGGTATTATTGTGAATTCGGGTCCATAGCATAGATTTCACCGGATTCATCTTCCGGCAGGCCGTAATTCAGGACATCATAGATACCCAAATCGGTTTTGCAGACCTTTTTATTGATGACTTTATCGCCTTTATAGACCGCCAGGCCGGTAAATTCCCAGCCGCGTCCCATACCGCTGTATACCACATAGTTAAACGGACCGTTTTCAAAGCGGATGTAGGCTGAGCCGCCGCCGATAAAGGCAGTTTGTCCGACATAAACGCCATTTTTCGCATTGCCTTTCACCGGCAACGTGATCTCCGGTTTTGCCAGAGTTCCGTAGCGGTATGCCGGTGTTTTTCCTTTCTCAACAACCACACTGACATATTTATTATTTTCCAGCTGGCAGGTAAACTCCTGAGCCAGCGCAGGGGCGGATAGCAACCCTGTTACAACCATCCCGGTAAGATATTTTTTCATTTTTCTGCCTTTACAGGTTATTGTCCGGAGTCCGGCGTATTATTCATTTTTCTGACGGCCTATTTATTAACATAAAAATAAATTAATTTCCGGTTTTCCGGAGCAGGATAAGTATATGCCATGGACTTTCTCACATCCGGCAGTCGTCTTTCCGCTGAAACAGTCCCGTTTCGGCCGGTGGCTGAATCTGCCCGCATTGATTACGGGCAGTGTATCACCGGATTTGCTGTATTCCGCCGGGATGTATCGTGCAGCGGATGAGGCTCATCATTTTGCCGGCTGGTTTTATACCGGGCTGCCGGTATGTCTGGCTGTTTTGCTGATTTTTCATTTGTTGTCCGCACCGCTGAAAATACTGTTACCGTTTCCGGTGACGGATCCGCTGACCCGTTCTCTGCGGGAAAATATGATTATCCTGCTGTCTTTATTTATTGGCGCTGCCACACACATTATCTGGGATGGCTTTACCCATGAAACCGGCACGATGGTGCGTGCGTTGTCTGTTTTGCAGGTGCCGCTGCTGCATGGTATGACAGACGGGCAGGAGATTGCGGTTTATAAAGTGTTGCAGCATCTGGGATCACTGATTGGTGCGGGTTATCTCTGCCTGAAATTCACTCAGTATCAGCGGGCACTGCCGGATACGGAGAAACGCGGAAACCTTATCAGGCTGATCCGTCTGATTGGCATCGCGGTTCTGGCGGCACTTTGTACGATACCTCTGGCGTACCATCTGGCACAGACAACCGCCGGTTTGCATATGAATCGTTTTGTGTTTTATGAATTATCACTTTCGGTATCGTTTTTTGCCGGTTTTGTTGTCCTGGCGGCACTTTTTTTGGTGATCAGAAAACGTTAATGCATGATGTCGTGTGTTATGATCGCGGATTACATTTTGTTGCAGTACTGAGGAAAATAAACCGTGGCGATTTGGGTGGATGCGGACGCCTGTCCGAAAGTTATCAAAGAGATCCTTTATCGGGCGGCGGATCGCGAAAAAACGGATGTGACCTTTGTGGCCAATCAGCGGCTGGTGGTTCCGCCGTCACCGTTTTTAAAGACATTGCAGGTCTCTGCCGGGTTTGATGTGGCCGATAATGAAATTGTCCGCCGTGTGCAGAAAGATGACCTTGTTGTCACCGCTGATATTCCGCTTGCGGCTGAAGTGCTGGAGAAGGGCGCGGTGGCTCTTAATCCGCGCGGTGAACGTTACTCCCCGGCGACTATCCGTGAACGTCTGACTATGCGCGATTTTATGGACACCATGCGGGCTTCCGGTATTCAGACCGGTGGTCCGGCAGCGCTGAATCAGCGGGATCGCCAGCTATTTGCTAATGAACTGGATAAGTGGTTTTTACAGCACAAAAAACGGGCACCCTCTGCCTGATTACCCTTTGATTATTAATATCGTTATAAAACGGCAGATGTCACAGTGACATCTGCCGTTTTATTTTTGTCCGCAATGTAACAACATCTTAAAAAAGCGTACTACTTAGCCTTATCCACCATAATAACAAGGGTTTATAATATTTACCGCTGATTTTATCTCAGAAGATCCGGCCTGAATCCTGTCTGTCACCTCGTAAAATCCGACACTTTATATCGTGTATTCCTGATAAAGCTTATCTTAAGTATCGTTATTATTAACATCACACTATATTCATTAACATTATAATGATAGTTGTTATAATTAGTGTGCTACTTAATTAAAAAAATGCCACACAAATATTACAGATAATGATGAGGCTTTAGATGAAAATCTCACGCAGAAAGTTAATTTTAGGGGTTGGTGCTGCCGGCGTTCTGGCAGGTGGTGCTTCAGTATTAGTTCCTATGGTTCGCCGTGACGGTAAATTTGTGGAATCGG
Organism: Morganella sp. BCCO 40_0007; assembly: GCF_032989665.1. Taxonomy (NCBI): domain Bacteria; kingdom Pseudomonadati; phylum Pseudomonadota; class Gammaproteobacteria; order Enterobacterales; family Morganellaceae; genus Morganella; species Morganella sp. BCCO 40_0007. The sequence continues at coordinate 14,961 of NZ_JAVBIN010000003.1, forward strand.
CTTCACGCGCAAAACATGTCGACGGCACCGAAGGTGCATTACCGAAAGAGTCCGATGCCGTCATTATCGGCGGCGGCATGATGGGGATCATGACAGCGATTAACCTGGCGGAAAGAGGCATGAGCGTCACCGTCCTGGAAAAAGGTGAAATCGCCGGTGAGCAATCCGGACGTGCTTACAGTCAGCTCATCAGTTACAAAACATCCAAAGAAATTTTCCCGCTGCACCATTACGGCAAAATCTTATGGCGCGGTATGAACGAAAAAATCGGGGCGGATACCAGCTATCGTACCCAGGGCCGTGTTGAGGTGCCGTCAAGTGCGGAAGATCTCGAAAAATCACAGGCCTGGGTTGAGAACGCCAAAGAGTGGGCCGCTGATTTTGAAGCGCCGCTCAACACCCGCTTTATTCAGGGTGACGAGCTGAAAAAACGTCTGGTTGATGCCAAAACAGACTGGCCGGTTGCCGGTTTTGAAGAAGATTCAGGCAGCGTTGATCCGGAAACCGGTGTACCGGTTCTGGCACAGTATGCCAAATCCCTGGGTGTTAAAATCTACACTAACTGCGCGGTCCGTGGTATCGAAACTGCCGGTGGTAAAGTCTCTGATGTGGTTACAGAGAAGGGTGCAATCAAAACCTCTCATGTGGTGCTGACCGGCGGTATCTGGTCACGCCTGTTTATGGGTAATCTGGGAATTGATATCCCGACACTCAACGTTTATCTGTCACAACAGCGTGTTTCCGGCGTTCCGGGTGCACCACGCGGTAACGTGCATCTGCCGAGCGGCATTCACTTCCGCGAGCAGGCTGATGGTACTTATGCCGTGGCACCGCGTATTTTCACCAGTTCAGTGGTAAAAGACAGCTTCCTGCTGGGACCTAAGTTTATGCATCTGCTGGGCGGCGGTGAATTACCGCTGGAATTCTCTGTCGGTGAAGATCTGTTCAACTCCTTCAAAATGGCCACATCCTGGAATCTGGATGAAGCCACGCCGTTCGAGACTTACCGTATCGCGACAGCCACACAGAATACCGAACATCTGGATGCGGTATTTGCCCGCATGAAAGCGGAATTCCCTGTATTTGAACAATCGAAAGTCGTTGAACGCTGGGGCGCGGTCGTCGCACCAACCTACGATGAACTGCCGATTATTTCCGAAGTGAAAGAGTATCCGGGTCTGGTAATCAATACCGCGACCGTCTGGGGTATGACGGAAGGTCCTGCATCCGGTGAAATTACCGCGGACATCGTCACCGGTAAAAAACCGGTTATTGACCCGGCTCCGTTTAGTCTTTCACGTTTTAGTTAATTTTTTGATTACTTACGTTGATACTATTAAGAGGCTTAATATGCGTTATAAAAGTTTACTGTTAGCTCTTCCGCTGGTTTGGGGCGCGGCACACGCGTCAGAAGGTGTTGTTCATCATAAACTGAACGGTATGCCTATTTCTGAATCTGTGGAAATCAGCAGCAGCAAAGATATTATTTTCCTCAGCGGCAAAGTACCGACCAAAATTTCCAAAGACGCACCGGAAGGTGTTCTGGCGTCATACGGTAATACTGAAGCACAGACCATCAATATCATGGAACAGATTAAGGCTCACCTGGCTGAGTTAGGTCTGGAAATGAAAGACGTGGTGAAAATGCAGGTATTCCTGGTCGGCGGTGAAGAGACTAACGGTACTATGGATTTCGCGGGCTTTATGGCCGGTTATTCCAAATACTATAACGACAAAGATTCCGGTAATAAATTACCGGCACGTACCACTGTTCAGGTTTCTAAATTAGCAAACCCGGCATGGCGTGTTGAGATCGAAGTAACAGCTGTTCGTCCGTAATAGTATCAGCAGGTTAACAGCGGGTTTGCATCCGGAAGGGGCAAACCCGTTTTTTATTCACACCGTTTGATGCACCACGAAGTTACCCCCGGTAATTTCTGATGAACCTGTACTATCATAAATGTTATAACATATTGATTTAACGTTGTTATCCCGCTCTTTCTCCTTTGCGCATGAATTGTCTTTTTGAGACAACGAAACTCTGCCCCGGCTCCGCTTTTCACTATAAAATCGCACCAGGTGGTTTCACATGTCTGCGATTCGATATAAACCCACACCTATCATAGGGTCTTGATGTGAATCAATAAGGTCAGAGCATCCGCTTTTATGATGATCTGTAATTAAAGAGCGATGCGAGATCATTATGACAACTAAAACAACAGCGGGTGACTGCGGCGGGCTGCCTGTCAGCCGGCGCGGGTTTATGCAGGCGGGAGCGGCACTGGTTACTCTGCCGTTTATGACAGCGGGGGCCGGTGCAGCGGCGGATGACAGCCTGCCGCAGGTGTCATCAGGTGATACGGGGGCTGATGTTATCGCGACCTGCAGCACGTTTGACTGCGGCGGAAAATGCGATATCCGTGCCCATGTGAAAGAAGGGATCGTCACGCGGATCACCACACGGCCTGATACTGATTTGGATGAAGAGATGCCGGTGATGCGGGCGTGTGTCCGTGGCCGTGGTTACCGGAAATTTGTTTATCATGCCGATCGGCTGAAATACCCGATGAAGCGGGTCGGTAAGCGGGGTGAGGGAAAGTTTGAGCGGATCAGCTGGGATGAAGCCACCACTCTGATTGCGGACAATATCACCCGTCTGACACAAAAACACGGCGCAGCCAGCCGTTTTCTCACCGTCAACACTGCCGTTACCGGGGGAATTTTCTCCGGTGATACCATGCTGAAAAAACTGTTTAATCTGACCGGCGGTTATCTGCCGTACTATCATTCCGTCAGTCTCGGCAATACCGTTAAAGTCACCCCCTATACATACGGCGTTGCCAAAACCGGCAGTTCGATGGACACGCTGGCACATACGCCGCTGGTGATCCTGTGGGGACATAACCCGAATGAAACTATTTTCGGACACTCCAATCACTATTATCAGAAGATGAAACAGAACGGTACCAAATTTATTGTTGTCGACCCGCGCTATTCTGATACCGCGCAGTCACTGGCTGATCAGTGGATTCCGTTGTTACCGACTACCGATAACGCGCTGATGGATGCCATGATGTATGTGATTATCACGGAAAATCTTCAGGATCAGGCGTTTATCGATAAATATGTTATCGGTTTCGATGAACACCATATGCCGGAAGGTGTGCCGCCGGGGGAATCGCTGGTGTTCTATCTGACCGGCAGGAAAGACGGTATTGAGAAAACACCGGAATGGGCGGAAAAAATCACCCGTGTTCCGGCCAATACCATCCGTCAGCTGGCACGCGAATATGCCATGACCAAACCGGCGGCGCTGATCCAGGGCTGGGGACCGCAGCGTCATATCTGCGGCGAGCGCAGTGCGCGCGGCTCCACATTGCTGGCGGCAATCACCGGTAATGTCGGAAAAGAGGGCGCGTGGGCGGCGGGTTACGGTGGTATCGGTAACCGTGTTTCCATGCACGGGCCGGATACCGGGGAAAACCCGGTCAAAGCACAGATTTCCATTATGAACTGGATGCAGGCCGTTGAGGATGCAGGCAAAGTGCGGCCGGAAGACGGGCTTCTCGGTACGGATAAGCTCGATACCAACATCAAAATGATTTTCTCGCTGGCGGGTAACTATCTGGTAAACCAGAACCCGGATGTAAATGCAGCGGCAAAATTACTGGCCGATGAATCCAAAGCCGAATTTATTGTGGTCAGTGATTTGTATATGTCGCCGTCCGCGAAATATGCCGATTTACTGCTGCCGGAAACCAGCTTTATGGAGCGCTGGAATATCGGTGATACCTGGGGCACCGGCAGTTACTTTATTTTATCTGAAAAACTGATTGAACCAGCCTTTGAACGCCGTTCAGATTATGAATGGATCAGCGAAGTTGCTGAGAAAATGGGGGTTAAAGAGGCACTGACGGAAGGACGCAGCGAGAAAGAGTGGATTGCGTATCTGGTCGGAATGAACAAAGACCGTTTCCCTGAGCGGCCTGATTTCCCGGATTTTGAGGAATTACAGAAAACCCGGCGGTATCTGTTTAAAGATAAGCCGTTTATTGCCTTTGAGGAGAATATCCGCGATCCGGACAATAACCCGTTCCCGACCCCATCCGGTAAAATCGAAATTTTCTCCAAACGGTTGTATGACATGCAAAATCCGGATATTCCGGCGCTCTCGCATTGTGTCCCGGCGATTGAGGGGCCGCAGGATACACTAACGGAAAAATATCCGCTCCAGATGCTGACCTGGAAAGGGCGCAACCGCGCCAACTCTACCCAGTTTGCCAATCCGTGGTTACAGGAAGTGCAGGGACAGGCGCTGTGGATTAACCCGGTTGATGCGGAAAAACGCGGTATTAACGCGGGAGATATGGTCAGGATCTATAACGATCGCGGTATTTCTCAGATACCGGCACTGATCACTCAGCGGATTATTCCCGGCGTGGTTGGTATGCAGGCCGGAGCCTGGTGGGACCCGGATGAAAACGGTGTTGACCACGGCGGATGCCCGAATGTGCTGACATCCGCGCGGATGACACCACTGGCGCACGGGAACTCGCATCTGACTGTTCTGGTGGAGGTAAGCAAAGCATGAGTGATTTTAACGATTATCCGCCGGTCAGTGATGAGCAGCTCGGGTTTTTTATTGATTCTTCCCGCTGTTCCGGTTGTAAAGCCTGTCAGGTGGCGTGTAAAGATAAAAATAATCTGGAAGCCGGCCGTAAATTCCGCCGGGTGTATGAAATTCAGGGCGGCGGATTTGCGCCGAATGGTCAGGGCGGCTATGAAAACAATGTGTTTTCTTACACGCTGACTATTTCCTGTAACCACTGTACGGACCCGGTTTGTGTGAAAAACTGCCCGACCACCGCCATGCATAAGCGTCCCGGAGACGGCATTGTACGGGTCGATACCGGTAAGTGTGTCGGCTGCGGCTATTGTGCCTGGTCCTGTCCTTACGGCGCACCACAGATGAATAAAGAGGCGGGTCGGATATCAAAATGTGATTTTTGCGTCGATCTGCTGGCAGAAGGAAAAAATCCGATCTGTGTCGATACCTGTCCGCTGAATGCCATAAAATTCGGTAAAATCCGCGAACTCCGCGAAAAATACGGTCATCTCAGTCAGGTTCAGGGACTACCGGATTTCACTGTCACCAACCCGAATCTGGTTATCAGGCCACATAAAGGCGCGCAGAACAAAGGGGAGGCAACATCATGAGTGAATGGCCGTTAGTGGCGTTTACCCTGCTGGTACAAAGCTCTGCGGGGATGATGATTTTTATTGCTGTATTTTTCTGTTACCTCGAAAAAGCACTTGGTAATCCGCGTGCCGTCCGGGCAATGAAGCCGGTTCTGCTGATCGCAGCCATTCTCGGATGTCTGGGGTTACTGGCATCAACGCTGCATATGGGGTATCCGTGGAATGCGTTTCACGCACTGCGTCATATCAGCACCTCGTGGCTGAGCCGTGAAGTGGTGTTTGCCGCGCTCTATCTGGGCGCACTGTGCCTGTACACGTTATATGTGCTGCTCACCGGGCGGATGAACAGAACAATCACGGCGCTGATTGGTTTACTTGGATTAATTGATATTTACTGTATGGCATCGCTGTATTACAACACCGCGATGATGACATGGATGCATATCAATACTTATATCCTGTTTTTCTGTTCTGTTTTTGCTGCCGGCGGGTCACTGGCGCTGGGGATGACGGCTGTACGGGTAAAATCCCTGATTGACGGAACAACCGCGGTCAGGATCACCGGTACGGCACTGGCGCTGATTTTTATTGCGGTGGCGGTAAAAATGGCGGCACAGCCATTCTTTACAGAATGGTTATTCGCAGCGGCACAAAACAGTGACAGCGTCACTTTTCCTCACTCACCGCTGGTGGCATACAGCAGTACATACAGCCTGCGGATTATCGCCGGTGCACTGTCTGTCAGCGGTATTTTATTCACCGGACTGAGCCTGCTGCGGATGCGCAGTGCCGTTCTGAGTAATGGCATGCCGCTGATCCTGCTGGGTTCATTACTGGTTTTCAGCGGTGAAGTTCTCAGCCGGTTTGCGTTTTTTATTGTCGGATAAGTGATACAGAAAAGGCCTTCGGATGAAGGCCTTAGTCAGTCGTGTTATCCGCTCACGGCTTTCCGGTGGTTGAGCGGCTATCACTTCCTGTAATGTTTTCATTATATGATTCAATATTCCGGTGTATTTAACTGACAGCCCGTAATTTACGACACACCGGACAAGAAAAAAAGACCGGAACAGGTAACTGTGTCAATACCCCGTCTCCGCCTCAATATCCAGCACCGTATCGTCTGGTTTTTCGATAAAAAGATACCGGTACTCTTCAATGGCCACACGGTGAGTAACCGTGATTTCCAGTTTACCCGGTGACAACCAGTGATAGCGGATCTCTGCATCCGCCGTCTGATAGGTCATGTCTTTTGCAGGCAGAGATTTTTTCAGATCATCCGGCTGATAAAAATCGTTCCGGTAACGGGAATAGACTCCGCGGATATTTTGTTTAATAAAGAAACAGCGGTATGTGTTCAGTCCGTCATAGACTTCGCCTTCATTAAGCTGGCGGCATGACGCATACAGATTATCTTGTGTCTTCTCCGCATAACCGGCGAAGGCGGGCAACAATAAAAACAGTGCAAAAACAGAGAACAGCCGGTGTTTTATCATGATATTTCTCTCCCTGAATAACCGGCTGATCGTAACACAGCTTTACCACTCCTTCACATCCCGGTCGGCTTTGGTGACTGAGGTCAGTGTTGCCAGGCGTGGTAATAATGCTTTTTTCAGATCATCGATAAAGGTATAAATCACCGGCACAAACAGCAGGCTGAGAATGGTGGAGCTTATCAGCCCGCCGATAACGGCAATTGCCATCGGTGCGCGGAACCCGGCATCGGCACCGGAGGTCAGCACCAGCGGGATCATACCGGCTATCATGGCCAGAGTGGTCATAATAATCGGACGGACGCGCTCACGTCCCGCGTCTTTTATTGCCTGTTCACGGCTGAGCCCGGCACGCTCTTTTTCCAGAATAAACTCCACCAGCAGAATGGAGTTTTTGGTCACAATCCCCATCAGCATCAGAATGCCGATAATGACCGGCAGATCGATCATTGCACCATACAGCACAAGGGCGATGATCGCACCGCCGGCAGAAAACGGCAGGGCCGCAAGGATGGTGACCGGCTGGAGAAAATCTTTAAACAGAACAATCAGAATCGCCAGTACCAGCAGAACACTGAACAGCATGGTGGTACTGAAACGCATGAACATATCATTCATATATTCCATATCACCATATTCTAATTGTGACACTGTCACTGGCAGGTTCTGATATTCCGGCAGAGCCATTACAGCATCCAGTGCTTCACCCAATGATAAGCCGGTCAGATTAGCCTCAACCGACATTTTCCGGGCCCGGTTTATCCGGTCGATTTGTGCAGGGCCATCACTGAAATCAATGGTTGCCACAGACTTCAGCGGCACATTTCCCTGAGCCGTACTTCTGACCGGTAAATCATTCAGTACACGGACATCATTACGCTGGTATTCCGGTAAAACCACCTGCAACGCGAGTTGTCTGTCCGGAAGATTGAATTTCGCACTGCGGGAACCTGATTCCCCCATTGTGGCTATCCGCAGCGTATCGGCGATTTCACTGACACTCACCCCGGTTCGCCCCGGGCCGTCAGGCCGAGGAGTGACAATCAGCTCTTTGCGCAGCAAGGGTTTTATCACCTGCACATTACTGAACCCGGGCAGGCGGGCAATACCGTTACGCAGCTGCTGCATGGTACTCTCCAGCGCTGCCGGATCGGTGCCGGTAAAGACCAGCGAAAACTCTTTACCGCCGTTACTGTTACTGAAGTTATAGCGGGCATCCGGCATTTCACGGAACAACGGGGCAATTACACGCTCAAATTCTTTCTGTGACAGCTCACGATCACCGGGATCAACCAGTGTCAGAATAATTTCGCCCTTATGTTGTGCGATACCGTCCGCATCGTCCGCCACACCGGCAATGGTGTAGACAGATTTGATCTCCGGCCGGTCTTTCAGGGAGGTGGTCAGTGCCTGCAGGCGTTGCTGTGTCTGTTCAGCCGGTGTGCCGGGCGGTAATTCCACCTCAATCTGTGTCACACTGATATCGCCCTCCGGCATAAAACCGACAGGCAGCAAGGTGACGGATACCACTGAGCCTGTCAGGAAGATGACTGCCAGTGCCAGCGCGGTTTTCCGGTGTTTCAGGGTCGCTGATAATAATCCGGTGTATTTTTCTATCCAGTGGGGCACGACCGGCTCTGCATGTGACTTTTTGGCCGGCAGCAGGACATATGCGGCCATCAGCGGGGTGATAAGACGAGCTACCAGCAGAGAAGACAGTACCGCCGCAGACACAGTCACGCCGAACGGTACAAAATATTTACCGACAAACCCGCCGATAAAACTGACCGGCAGGAAAACGGCCACAATGGTCAGCGTAATCGCAACAATCGCGAAGCCGATAGCATCTGATGCTTTAAGCGCCGCAAGATACGGGCGTTCGCCGCGCTCGATGTATTTCTGGATATTTTCGATTTCCACAATCGCATCATCCACCAGAATGCCGATTACCAGTGTCAGTGCAAGCAGGGTGATGCTGTTGAGGCTGTAATCAAACAATGCCAGCACAAAAAATGCCGGTAATATGGATAACGGCAGCGCGACAGCCGCAACCAGTGTTGCCCGCCAGCTTTTCAGGAAGAAAAAGACAATCACGATGGTCAGGAACGCGCCCTCCAGCAACGTCTTAATCGTCAGCTGATAACTGGTTTCGGTATAGGTCACGGTGGATGAGATCAGTTCAATGGTCAGTTCAGGATGTTTTGCGGCGATCTCCGTCAGAGCCGCATCCACCTGTTCCGCAACGGCAACATCACTGGCACCTTTGGCCCGGAATACAGCAAATCCGGCCACATCCCGGCCATTAAGCTGCGAAATGCTGCGGGTGGTTTTTTGTCCGTTATAAATCTCTGCAATATCACCCAGCTTTATCCATTGTTCATTATCTGCAGGTAACTGAATGTTTTTAATATCATCAACAGATGCTTTTTCACCCAGAACGCGGATGGTATGGGCAAGAGCGTTGTATTGTGATGAGCCGCCGGCCGCGTTCTGATGCACACCGCGCAGCCATTCATTCACGGTGGTCACTGACAGATTCAGGGCAGAGAGTTTGTCTGCATCCGGTTCGATGCGGATCACCCGGTCCGCGCCGCCCTGGCGGCTGACTTTCTGAACCCCGGGTAACATAATCAGCTGTTTACTGATGGTGTCATCAATAAACCAGGAGAGATCCGCCGCCGGAACGGTATCGGATGACACGGCATAACGCAGTATGGCTCCGCCCTCGACATCTATCCGGTTAATCAGCGGTTCATCAATACTTTGCGGTAATTCTCCGCGGATTTGCGAGATCTGCTCACGGACATCATTGGTGGCAATATACGGATCAACATCCAGATTAAATTCCACCGTGGTGGATGAAATTCCCTCAGTCACGGAAGAAGAAATATGACGGATACCGGGTATCCCGGAAACGGCCCGTTCGACCTGTTTGGTCACGGCATTTTCCAGTTCAGATGGTGAAGATCCATCCTGAGTGACTGTCACTGTCACAACCGGGAAGTTAATCACCGGATTGGCTGTTACCGGCAACTGTGCAAAGGAAAACAGCCCGGCCACGGTCAGTGCCAGAAAAATAACAATAACCGGGATCGGGCGGGTGATTGCCCAAGAGGAGAGTTGTAATTTCATTTTGCAGCCTTCACCGGTGTAACGGTATCATTATCTGTCAGAAATGCCTGAGCATTAACCACCACATCCGCATCCGGCGGAAGCGGGCTGAGAATAGCAATCTGTCCGTTATTAATGGCGCCGGTCTGCACCGGCAGCTGCATCACTTTATTTTTTTTCACGATAAACACCGAGCGCTCACCGGTTGTGCCGGTGCGCACCGCACTGTAAGGAAGACTTTGGTATTCACGGGATGCGGCGGTGTATGTCAGCACACCGGTTTGTCCCTGACGCAGAGCAGTGAGTGATTCACCGTCCGCAACCGTAACGCGCACACGGCCGGATTGTGTTAATGAGGAAAGTACCGGTGAAATAAACCGGACAGTGCCGCTCAGTTGCCGGTTATTCGCCGTTTTCAGTGTGACAGGTACAGTTTCCTGCATTTGCGTCAGTTCATCTGCACCTGCCGTGGCTTCAAATTCTATTTCTCCGTTTTCGATCATCTTAAACAGCAGGCTGTTATCAGACAGCATGCCCTGTACGGCATGGCGTTCACTGATGATACCGGCCGCCGGCGCATAGATTTTTGATTTATCTTCCTGACTTTTTTCCCGTGCCAGTTGCGCCTGCAACTGACGCAGCTCAGCCTGTCCGGCATCAATCTGTGCCCGCAGTGCTTTGGTATCTGATTTGGCTTTCTCAAATTCGCTGGCAGAAATCACACCACTGTGTGCCAGTTTGGTCATCCGGCTCAGATCGCGCTGAGATTGCTCCGCCAGCACGCTTTGCTGCCGGATGTAAGCTGCTGCTTTTTCTGTTTCCGCCTGTAGCTGGCGGACAGATGCACTTTGTAATGGTGATTCCAGCGTTGCCAGCAGTTGATTTTTCTCCACCCGCTGGCCTTCCTCCGCAAATACAGCCGTCACCGCCTGTTGTTGCAGCGGTGAGCCGATGGCGATTTCATTTTTAGCCACAAACCGCCCCGGCAGTGTGATCACCGGAGCAGAGCGTATCAGCTGCGGATGAGTCACACTGATCCGTATTTCATCAGCCCGGCAGGCAAGCGATACAGAAGAGAGCAAGAGTGTGGTGACTATCAGAATACAGTTTTTCATCGTGGTACAATTTCCGTCCCGGAGAGTTGCCCGATAAAATAAACTAAATAGTCTAACTTTCCTTAAACCCGCGTTAAGCCGTTATTTTTCGTTAAGCTGAATTAAGTTTGGTGCTATCCATGCGGTGCGCCCGCCGACCGTGGCACTGCGGTGCAGTGCGGTGTGGCTGAGACAAAATGCACTGATACCGGAAAATTCCTGCGAATACCAGGCACCGCCGCGCATCAGTGCACGCTCTCCGTAATTACGCAGATAGATTTGATCACTTCGCGGCCTTTCTTCGTATGGGGCGAGCCCGTTCAGTTGCAGCAGATGCGGCGCGGGCAGATTATCCGTAGTTTCCATGCTGAAAAACGGACCGTCGAGCAATCCCGGCGGGTAGCTGTTATCTCCGGGATCGCCGTTATAACAGGTAATATTGCCGGACAGCAGTGGTGTGCCGCCGTTACCGGTCAGACAGGCGGACGGCGAATCATATTTTGCTGTTGCGTGAATCCCCGGCTCACAGTATTGTCCGCTCTGCATATTCACTGACTGCCATAACAGCGGCGCATCTGCCGGTAATACGCTGATATCATTATCCCGCACAAGCTGAATTTCGCCTGCCATCAGGCGGACGCCGGTTTGCCATTCCCACAGGTTTCCGCAAAGGTCGCTGATCCCGGTCAGTTGCTGATTATGATACCAGTCCGGATGGGAAGAACCGGTCAGTGTATTAGCTTCTCCGCTGAGATCACCGGCGGGTTTACCGTCAATCCGTACCGCATGTTGTTCCGGGTGACGCAGACTGCGGCCATAATCGGTATTACCGTCCGGAATAACATTCTGCTGATCAATACAATGCATCAGTGCTGCCCATTCCGCATTACTGCTGAGATGAAATCCCGGTCCGGTTTGCTGTGCCAGCAGGCGGAATTCCGGCAAATTCAGATGGCAGGCCGGTGCTTTTCCGGGCTGACTGATAAGCTCGCCGTCATACAGGCTGCCCGGGTAGCAGGCGTAGAAAAAGGCATCAATTATCTGTCCGTTCACACAAAATGCCGGATGCGGAGCCGAAAGGTCATCACGGCAAATCTGATACATAAAATTCGGCTGGCCTTTGGCGGAATAAATGACTGTCCGCCGCCCCAGACTTTCTTTCTCTGTTTTGGCCCGCAGTGCATCGGGTGAAAAAATCATTGTCATCAATATTATCCTTATCGTTATGATTCAGGGTGCAGTGATACCCAGTAACCCGGCTGCCACGGCACCGGCAGAAACTGCCGGTAAAAGGCGCGGAATACCGCATCAGCATCAATATCCGCAAACAATACCGGATGCAGCCAGGTTGCGAATTTCAGTACCGCAATAAAGCCGAAAGGACTGTCGTAGAAAGCGTGCCAGATGGCATAACATTCCCGCTGCTGTACGGCCGCGAGGGTTTTGAAAGCAGGGCGCTGCATCAGGATCGCAAGCTGTTTTTCCGCCACTGCAAGATCAGCCCCCGGGCCGAGCCCCACCCAGTCACCGCCGGGGTTATAGCTCTGCCATTGTCCGCCGGTGACAATCACCTTTTCCGGGCGGGTATGAATGATGGTTTCCTGGTTGATCGTCCCGTAGGTACCGTTAATATATTCAGCACCAATATTTTTCCCGCCCGCGCAGGTCAGAAATTCAGCCAGATTGCCGTTGCCGTAGGCATAACAGCATTCCGCACTGAATCCGGCCGCGCGCTCCAGTAAAACCGGTACCGGCCGGTAAGGTGCTGCGGCCAGACGGGAGGTTACGACGGAAAGGTGTGAGTGAATAAAGGCGATCATCTCAGCAGCTCTGTCCGGCACACCAAGGATTCCGCCCATAATGGCGATACTGCGTGGTGTGTTTTTCAGCGGGCTGATGCTCATATCCAGCACAGCAATCTGTATACCGGCACGTTCCAGGAGTGCCGTGATCCCGCCTGTTTCCATTGCGGAAAATGTGCCGGTTGTGACAAAAATAATGTCAGGATGCAGATCAACAATGGCTTCGCTGTTTGCCTGTGCCCCGGCCAGGGGAGAAAGATGCGGCAGGGCAGCAAGCGCCGGAAATGCCCGGCAGTATTGCTGGTAACTCAGTTCGTCCGCATGGCGGAATGCAGCAGGAATGGCCGCCAATTTTTCCGTCAGTTGTTTTCCGGCCAGTGAGGCACAGAGAAACATCAGAGAGGCATCCGCCACATAGATCCGCTGTGGTACAACGGAGCAGTCGATCCGGCGGCCGCGGATATCGGTAATAACCTGTTGTTCTGTTTTTCCCGGCGCGGCGGATAATCCGCCCGGCAGTGCCGCCAGGGCAGAAAATACCAGGCCGTGTTTCAGCAGACATCGTTTCAGCTGATCCATAGTGTCACCGGCCTCAGAAGAAATAGTTGAGAGTGGCAACAACCGTGCGGTCATTACCGATGCTGCAATAGGTTGAACTGGTGCAGCCCGCCACATAAGACGTATTGGTGATATTGCTGATGGTCACACCCAGCTCCATTCCGCTCAGTTGCGGTGTCAGCGCATCCATCTGGTAGCGCAGGCTGAGATCGCCCAGCCAGACGGCCGGTACGGTAAAGCTGTTGGTGTTATCCCCCTGAGTCGCACCGAGATAGCGGACACCGGCGCCGATCAGCGCGCCGTCAAGATAACGTCCGTGAAAACGGTAATCCGCCCAGAGTGAACCGCTGTGACGCGGTACCTGTACAGGGTGTTTGTTCAGCACAGAGCTGTCATCCGATTCAGTAATCACATTATCGGTAAAGGCATAACCGAGCATGACATTAAGTGACGGTGTCACGGCCATACGGCTTTCGAATTCAAGACCGCGTGAGCGGACTTTGCCGGTCTGATTATAGTAATCCGGGTTTTTCGGGTTATGAGTAGTGACATTTTTTTGGGTCAGCTCATACACCGCGAGACTTGCCATGATATCGCCGTTATCACTGAGGTATTTTATCCCGGCTTCTGTCTGGTCAGATTTTGTCGGCACAAATGCATTGCCGTCCGCATCGGTTCCCAATACCGGGTCAAAGCTGTCGGAGATGCTTATCCAGGGAGAGAAACCACTGTCGAAAGTGTAAGTCAGACCCGCGCGGTGACTGTAAGCAGAGGTATCACTTTTTTCTGTTGTCCCGCTGAGACGATTCGTGGTTTTCAGTGAGGAATCATCATAACGGCCGCTTAAAATCAGGCTCCATTGCTGCCAGCGTAAATGATCCTGCACATAAACGCCGTAGCGCCGGTAAGTTTGTCCGGTGGACGTGGATGATGTCATCTGCGGCGTAAACTGCGGGCGGTAGTGATCACCGTAAGGATCAAATGTCACCGTTTGAGAGCCTGACCAGTCTTTGTCGAGTTTTCCGGTCTGAAGATCAAAACCGGTCAGAATTTCATGAGATACAGGGCCGGTGACTGCTTTGTAAATCAGCTGGTTATCCGCCGCCAGGGTCCGGGCGCGGGACGGGGAATCCTGATACACCGCCGTCAGCAGGCGGTTATCCTGCACAAATCCGCGGGTAAAATCACGGCGGACACGGGATTTCACATCGGCATAACGGAGATTCTGTTTCAGCGTCAGCGAATCTGAAACCTGCCAGTTAACCAGTGACGTGACAGATTGCTGTGTGCGCCCCGATTTTTCATGATCCGGATTACTGTAGTTGCGATGTCTGTCCAAGGAGCCATACGAATTAGGCTGCAGACCGAGGGCTGCGGCGGGCAGGGTGTTGTAGTAACCGGTATAAGGATCATGCTGATAGACAGCGGCCACTGTCCAGTTCAGGTTATTCAGAGGACGCCAGGTGACTGAGGGGGCTATCAGATAGCGGGACTGTTTTGTATTTTCAATCTGTGAACCGGAAGAGGCCGCTGAACCGGTCATCCGGTAAAGCTAGGTTTCTTCCTCATTCAGTACGCCGGTGCTGTCAAACCGCAGTGCATTGTTATCATAATTGCCGCTCTGAAACTGAATCTGATGAGATTCCTCCGCCTGCGGCAGCCGGGACTGCATGTTGATCACGCCACCGGCACCGCCCTGACCATACAACGCAGATGAGGGGCCGTGAACGGCTTCAACACTTTCAAGCAGCCAGGAATCCACCTGAGCGCCCCAAATCCCGCTGTTACCCGCAACCCGCAGGCCGTCGAGATAATAATCCGCGTCAAAGCCGCGCATTTTGGAAAAATCAATACTGTTACCGAACCCCCCGAATTTTTCACTGGCCACCCCGGCGCTGTAGCGCAGCGCTTTACTGAGGGACTCGCCCGGCAGGGTATCAAGCTGATCACGGCGGATCACTGATACAAACTGCGGTGTTTCAGCCAGTGAGGCAGAGCCTTTTGTGGCCGCAGACTGACGGAGAGCACCATAACCGCGCGGTTCATAATGTTCATCATCCGCTGCCGTGACATAGACAACGTCTTCCGCTTCAGCATAAACAACCGGAACAGACAGAAATGAGACAGAGAAAACAGACGTAATAACAGATTGAATAACAACAGGGTAAGAACTCAGTAATCGGCGCATAGAGATTTTCTCAGTTGATCGGAACAGCTGAAGCATATACATCGACCGACCCCCAGTCAATAATGATGGTAATTATTTTCATTTGCATTTAAAAATTCAGGATGGAAGCGGCGGGAAATTTCGCTATAGTGGGGCGGATTCCATCACCCAACGGATCGGGAAATGACAAACAATACATTGAATAACACCGGCCAGCCGGCACAACGCGGTATCAAAATCTATCTGAGAAACGGGCTGTATTTCGTGCTGTTTTTAATCGCCGTACAGTTGCTGACTACCCTGACCGGTGGCGGCTTAACCGCGCTGGGCATTGAACCGCGTACCGTCAACGGGCTGTTCGGTATTTTCTTCGCACCCTTTATTCACAGCAGCTGGGGGCATTTGTTCAGCAATCTGCCGCCGCTGGTTATCCTCAGTGTGTTACTGATGATCCCGTCGGTGAAACATTATATTAAGGCATCTCTGTTTATTATTATCGTCGGCGGGTTGCTGGTCTGGTTATTCGGCCGGACGGCGGTGCATGTCGGGGCGAGCGGCTGGATCTTCGGGCTGTGGGCGCTTCTGATTTATCAGGGAATTTTCCGCCGTAAACCGCTGGATATTATTATCGGCATTGTGGTGCTGATTTATTACGGCGGCATGATCAGCGGACTGTTTCCGGGACAGCAGTTTGTCTCTGTTGAATCCCATCTGAGTGGCGCGGTGGCAGGTGTTTTATTCGGCTGGCTGCAATACCGTAAACGGAAACAGACAGCCGCACGGACATAAATGCGGAGAAACTCCGCATTTATTCACGGGTCATCAGCCGCGCAGGCGGGATGTTAATCCTTTCAGGAAATAACGCAGCAGCTGATCACCACAGTCACGGTAATTTTTATGATCCGGATTACGGAACAGGGCGCTGATTTCCGGTTTTGAGACCCGGAAGTCGGCACGCCGGAAAATATCTTCCATATCCGTATCCTTCAGTTCAAATGCGACGCGCATTTTTTTCAGGATAATATTATTGGTCAGGCGGGCATCCACCGCCGGTGCCGGGCGGCTTTCATCTTTGCCGCGGCGGAAAATAATCAGTCCGTTAAGAAAATGGCCGGTCACGTTATCATCACAAATCTGATAATCCGCATCGTCTTCTTTTTTCAGCCAGTCGCTCATCTGCTCTTTGGTGACAGTTAATCCGGCAAGTCCGGTGATTTCGGCCATTTTTGCATCACTCAGATCCAGCATATAGCGGACACTGCGCAGAACATAGTTATTCAGCATAAACAGGGGGTATCCATGGAGGGAATTATAAACCCTGCAATACTAGTGATTATCCGCCCGCATTTCAATGAAATCCGCTGGTTGGTAGTGGATTAATGCCGGTGATATAGTAGATCTTTCCGTTCAGCTATGAGGTTACTATGTCACTGTCCCGCACGTTTACCGCCACACTGCTTGCTGCTGCCTGTTCTGCTTATGCCGCCGGCCCGGCCGATCTGATGATAACGGACGGCACTGTGCTGACCATGAATCCGGACAATACGGTTTATGAGCACGGCACCGTGGTGGTCAGTGACGGCAAAATTGTGGCTGTCGGCGGACCGGAACTGACAACGAAGTATCAGGCAAAAAAAGTGCTGGATGTGAACGGCGATATCGTCATGCCGGGGCTGATAAATACCCATACTCACGGTTCCATGACGGTTTTCCGTTCCCTCGGGGATGATGTACCGGATCGCCTGCACCGCTATATTTTCCCGCTGGAAAACAAGCTGGTGTCCCGTGAGATGGTGCGCACCGGTGCCAATCTGGCCAATATCGAAATGATTAAAGGCGGTGTGACTACCTACGCCGATATGTATTATTTCGAGGATGAAGTGGCCAAAACCGTGGATAAAGCGGGTTTACGCGCCGTACTGGGTGAAACAATTATTAATTTCCCTGTCGCGGACGCACAGACACCGGAAGAAGGGATTGCCTATGCAGTGCGCTTTATCAAAGAATATAAAGATCATCCGCGTATCACACCGGCGTTTGCCCCGCATGCCCCGTATACCAACACCACTGAAAACTTACAGAAAATCGCAGCGCTGTCTGAAGAGCTGAATGTGCCGGTGATGATCCATCTGGCGGAAACCGATCGCGAAAAAGAAGAGATCGCCAAACGCACCGGCGGAAAAAGCCCGGTGCAGTATATGGCAGATATCGGCGTGCTGAATAAGCGCCTGCTGGCGGCACATGTGATTATGGCCGATGATAATGACCTGAATCTGCTGAAAAAATATGATGTCGGGGTGGCTCACAATATCAGTGCAAATACCAAATCGGCCAAAGGCGTGGCACCGGTCACGCAGATGCTGGAAAAAGGTATCCGTACCGGTCTCGGCACTGACGGACCGATGTCCTCTAATACACTGACGACCATGAATGAACTCAACCTGGTCGGTAAAATTCATAAACTGGAAACGCAAAACCGGGCAGCCATGCCGCCGCTGACTGTGGTTGAAATGGCGACCGTGGGATCAGCAAGGGCTCTCCATATGGATGATAAAATCGGATCACTGGAAACCGGCAAACTGGCGGATATCATCGTGGTCGATACCAAAGCCCCGAATATGGTACCGGTATACAGCCCGTATGCCGCCCTGGTCTACGGCGCAAACGGTGCCAATGTCCGCCATACCATTGTGGACGGCGTGATCCTGATGGAAGACTGGCAGTTACTGACCATCGATGAAAATGAAATTATTCAGGATGCACAGCGTTTTGCGGAGAAAGTCCGTGAAACTGTGCGCGCTTCAGGGGAAGAGGTGAAATGACAAAAAAACTTAAATGTGCGCTGATTTATGACTTTGACGGCACTCTGGCAGAAGGTGATTGTCCGGAGCACGGTCTGATGCCTGCACTGGGTATCAGTGATACTCAGGCATTCTGGCGGGAAGTGAAGCGGTTTGCCCGCGCCGATGACGGTGACGAAATTCTGTCCTATATGGGGTTACTGGCTGCGAAAGCCAATATCCGGCAGTCATCTGAATTGAGTGCTGAGAATCTGAAGAAGCACGGAAAAACCATTCCGCTGTTTCCCGGCGTCACCGAATGGTTTAACCGTATCAATGCCTGGGCGCATGAGCAGGGACTTGACCCGGAACACTACATTTTATCCAGCGGGCTGGACGGTATGATCCGCGGCACCGCAATCGGCCATGAATTCCGGGATATTTTTGCATGTAAATATCACTATTCCGCTGACGGAAAAACAGCGTTATGGCCTGCACAGGCCATCAATTACACCACCAAAACCCAGTTTTTATTCCGGATAAACAAAGGAATACATAACTCCTGGGATAACGTTGCGGTGAATCAGTTTATCGAGCAGGAAGAGCGGGAAGTGCAGTTCCGTCATATGATCTATTTCGGTGATGGTGATACGGATATTCCGGCCATGAAGATGGTGCGTTACCAGGGCGGTTTCTCGCTGGCGGTGTTTGACCAGAAAAAATGGGGCAATCCGGAGACACAACAGAAAGTCGGCAAGCTGATTGCGGAAGAGCGGGCAAACTATGTGGTACCCGCAAACTACGAGGAAGGCAGCCAGCTGGATGTGACCGTAAAAGGGCTGTTACAGCTGTTCCGGCGTAAGCGCTGAGTACAAAGTCTGCGGCCCGGTAAATCCGGCGCCGCAGGCAGTCAGCTTATTTAACCAGTTTCAGGCCGATAACCCCGGTCACTGTCAGAGTGATAAAAAACAGCCGCTGCAGAGAAAACGGCTCTTTAAACCAGAGCACACCGGTCACACACAAACCAATAGCCCCGATGGCTGTCCAGAGAATATAGGTCGTACCAAGCGGCAGCGTTTTCAGTGCCTGTGCCAGCAGGAAAATACTGATCAGGGCAGAGGCAACCGCCAGCACACTGGCCGTCAGTTTTGTCCAGCCATCGTTCAGCTTCAGCGAAATGCCCATCACAATCTCAAACAGTGATGCGGCAAGCAGATACACCCACGCCATTACTGATTTCCTGCCGGTGCAACAAGTGTGACACTGTCACGAATTGTATTCACACTAATCGCTTCTTTTACCGCCGGACGGGCAGATAATACCGTCAGCCACGCCATCACGGCAGGGAAAGCAGAGAGATCCAAATCCAGCTCATGCCAGGTGCGTAACCAGGAGAATGCCGCCATATCGGCAATTGTGTAAGTCTCTCCCGCCAGATAAGGCGATATCTGCAATTGTTTCTCCACAACACCGAGCAGACGCAGTGTTTCTTTACGGTAACGAGCCAGCGCTTCTTCATTACGGGTTTTTGACCCGTGCAGGAACCACCACAGCTGACCCATCATCGGGCCGATACCGCCAATCTGGAAATGCAGCCACTGCTGAACCTGACATTGTCCTTTCAGGGAATCAGGCTTAAACAGCGGATATTTATCAGAGAGCCGGGTAAGAATAGCACCTGATTCAAACAGCGTGATACCCGCCGCGTGATCAACAATGGCGGGGATTTTTCCGTTCGGATTAATCGCCAGAAATGCCGGCTGGTGCTGTTCACCGGCAGATAAATCAACAAAACGCCGCTCAAACGGAATACCTGCTTCGTGCAGGAACAGGGCGACTTTCAAGCCGTTCGGGGTATCAGCGGTGTAAAACGTGATATCCGGTTTTTTTGGTACAGTCATGGTGACTCCGTTTCAGATAAATATATAGTTGCAAATGCAATCGTTGTATTTGCAACTATAATCCTGTTTATCCGATAACACAAGCCACTGTCATTCCGCTGACTGTGCTTTTCCGGCCACCGCAGTAAACAACGCCGTCATACGGGTAATATCATCTTCACTGAACTGACTGAGGAAATCCGCTTTGATCACCGCCTGATACACCACCCACATTTCTTTTCTCAGCGCTCTGCCTTTTTCTGTAATAGTGGCAAAAGCGGCACGCCGGTCACTGTCAGAGCGGGAGCGGGTGACCAGGTCTTCTTTCTCCAGCCGGTCAATCAGCCGGGTCAGGTTATAGCGCTCAATAGCCAGTACATCTGCCAGTTCATTCATCCGCCGCGTGCCGTTTTCACCGCTTTCCAGCCCCCACAGCACATCATACCAGGCATAAACCGGCAGCCCGGCCTGTGACAATGCAGTTTCAATGTTGCGGATCAGCAGCCGGTGAGCACGGACAAACGCAAACCAGGGATCGGGCAGATTCGGGGTCATAAGGGGTTTCCTGTTAAAAGACATGATTGCAAATGCAATTATACAGACGGAATCAATATGCGGAGAATATTTTTACCCGGTTACCGTCCGGAACCTGTTAATTGGTGTACCATAACATCAGATATTATTCAGAATATGAAATCAGAATAAGAAATGTACGGAGAAAGTATGAAATACCAAAATGTGACCGACACGCCCGGTGAAAATTCCTATTTCCTCGTTTTTAATCTGACAGATACCCCGCAAACCCGGGAAAAGGTGGTTACTCTGTGTAATAACCTGTCCGGTATTCTGCGCAGCATCCGTAACCGCTTTCCGAAACTGGAAGTCAGTTGTGTGATGGGCTTCGGGGCGGATGCCTGGCAAAAACTGTTTCCGGATGCGGGCAAACCCCGCGAACTGAATACCTTTGAAGCGATTAAAGGACCGCGTTTTACCGCCGTATCCACCCCCGGTGATATCTTCTTTCATATCCGCGCCCTGAATGTATCCGCCTGTTACGAGCTGGGATCAATTATCAGCCGTGCTCTGAGCGGTGCAGTGACCTGTGAGGATGAAGTTCACGGCTTCCGTTATATGGACGGACGCGCGATTATCGGCTTTGTCGACGGGACAGAAAACCCGGAATTTGAGGATGAACGCAAAGAATATGCGGTTATCGGCGACGAAGATCCGGGATTTGCCGGCGGCAGTTATGCTTTTGTTCAGAAATATATTCACGATATGGATGCATGGCAGAACCTGAGCACCGAAGACCAGGAAAAAGTCATCGGCCGTCATAAATTCAACGATGTCGAACTGACGGATGAGCAGAAAATTCCGGGGTCTCATAATGTGGTGACCAATATTCAGGACGAAGAGGGTAATGACCTGAAAATTGTCCGCGCCAATATGCCGTTCTCCAATCCGGCCAAAAATGAGCACGGTACTTATTTTATCGGCTATGCCCGCTATTTCGCCACCACCCGGCGGATGCTGGAAAATATGTTCGCCGGGAAAGAAACCGGTGCGACCGATGAATTACTGAAATTCAGTACTGCCGTGACCGGCACACTGTTCTTTATTCCGTCTCCGGCCATGCTGGATGATGTTGAATAACTGACCTGATCCGGGGGATCACTCCCGGATCTGTTTTCTCGCCTGATATTCCCGCGTTTTTTATTGGTATTTCCCCGTTGTCTGCGGTAAAGTTTCCGGCTTTTTTCCGGCATGGCAAACAGCGGAGGCATTATGTTTATTGGTTTTGATTACGGAACATCCAACTGCTCAGTGGCAGTAATGAAAGAGGGCACTCCGGTGTTATTACCGCTGGAGGGGAATAATGTCTATATTCCGTCCACCCTGTGTGCACCGACACGCGAATCCGTATCCGAACACCTGTTCCGTCACCGTAATATTGCGCCGTCAGATAATACCGGCGAACAACTATTACGCCGTTCTGTTGCCTTTAACCGTGAGGAAGGGATTGAACTGGTGCCGGAAGATATTCTGTTCGGCCAGTCGGCGCTGGAACTCTATCTCAGTGATCCGCGTGATGTCTATTACGTCAAATCCCCGAAATCCTTTCTCGGTGCCTCCGGATTACATGATGTGCAAATCAGTTTCTTTGAGGATCTGGTCTGCGCCATGATGGCAAATATTAAGTCTCAGGCTGAGCTGTCCACACAGCAAATGATCACAGAAACCGTGATCGGCAGACCGGTTAACTTCCACGGACTGGGGGGTGAAAACGCGAATAAGCAGGCGGAAGCCATTCTTCTGCGGGCCGCAAAACGGGCCGGTTTTCAGGACGTGACCTTTCAGTTTGAACCGGTGGCTGCCGGGCTGGAATATGAATCCGTGCTGAATCATGATCAGACGGTGCTGGTGGTCGATATCGGCGGCGGTACCACGGACTGCTCGCTTATCCGCATGGGGCCGGGTTACCGGGGACAGGCAGATCGCACCGGCAGCCTGCTGGCACACAGCGGACAGCGGGTCGGCGGAAACGATCTGGATATTTATCTGGCCTTTAAACAACTGATGCCGCTGTTCGGTATGAAGAGCCGCGCGGCCTCCGGTATCGAAATGCCGCTGATGCAATTCTGGAACCCGATCGCCATTAATAACGTCGAAGCACAAAAAGAGTTCTATTCGCGTCAGAATCTCACGCTGTTACAGCAGCTGAAACGGGATGCGGCAGAACCGGAAAAACTGCAGCGTTTGCTGGACGTATATAACCAGAGCCTGGGTTACAGTATTGTCCGCCGGGCAGAAGAGGCAAAAATCGCGCTTTCCGCCTCACCGCAATACCGTGCGGCTATCCGCCTGCTCAGTGAAACACTGGAAACGGAGATCAGCGCGGCGGAGATGGAAGAATCCATCGCGTCCCCGAAAGATAAAATGATTTCCCTGGTGAATGATGCAGTGCAGCAGGGCGGCGCAACACCGGATGCTATTTTTATCACCGGCGGCTCAGGGCGTTCACCGGTATTATGCCGTGCCATTGAAGCTCAGCTGCCGGGAATTCCGGTCGTCAGAGGGAATGACTTCGGCTCGGTAACCGCCGGTCTGGCACGCTGGGGCGAAATTTGTTTTAAATAAACTTGCAACAGACCGGTCGGTCTATTAGAGTATCGCCATGAACAAACATACTGAACACGATACCCGCGAACATCTTCTGGCCACCGGCGAACGCCTGTGTCTTCAGCACGGCTTTACCGGCATGGGACTCAGCGAACTGCTGAAAACAGCCGGGGTGCCAAAGGGATCGTTTTATCATTATTTCCGCTCCAAGGAGTTATTCGGCGTTGTCATGCTGGAACGCTATTATGAAGATTACCTGGAGCGCCTGACCGGGCATTTTGAGCACGGGGCAGGGAATTACCGTGATCGGTTTCTCGCGTATTATGGTGATATTCTGAAAAATGCCTGTCAGCACAGCCATATTCAGGGCTGTCTGACGGTTAAATTATCTGCTGAAGTGTGTGATTTATCGGAAGATATGAATGCTGCAATGGATAAGGGCGTCAGTAAAGTGATCGCGCTGCTGGCGCAGAGCCTGGAAAACGGAAAGAAAGAGAAATCACTAACATTTGAGCGGGATGTACAGCACACCGCACAGGTACTTTATTCACTGTGGCTGGGGGCAAATCTGCAGGCAAAAATTTCCCGCAGTACCGCGCCGCTGGAAAGTGCGCTGGCCCATGTTGAAACACTGATTACCGCGCCTGAGTAACTATTTTATATACGTCACGACAGGCGTTTTTATTTATCTGAACACTAGTCGACTGGTCTAATCCGGAGATATTATGTCACAACATCCATCGTCACAGAAAAAGCTGTTTACCCCGCTGAAAGTGGGGGCGTTTACCGCACCTAACCGTGTATTTATGGCACCGCTGACCCGGCTGCGCAGTATCGAACCCGGTGATATTCCGACTCCGCTGATGGGCGAGTATTACCGCCAGCGTGCCGGTGCCGGGCTGATTATCTCGGAAGCCACCCAGATTTCCGCACAAGCCAAAGGCTATGCCGGTGCACCGGGGCTGCACAGCCCGGAACAGATTGCGGCCTGGAAAAAAATCACAGCCGGTGTGCATGACGCAGGCGGCCACATTGCTGTCCAGTTATGGCATACCGGGCGGATTTCCCATAACAGTATCCAGCCGGGACAACAGGCACCGGTAGCACCATCTGCTATCAGCGCCGGAACCCGGACGTCACTGCGTGATGAGAATGGCCACGCTATCCGTGTCGATACTTCCATGCCGCGCGCACTGGAAACCAGTGAGATCCCGGGGATTGTGAATGATTTCCGTCAGGCGGTTGCCAATGCGCGCGAGGCCGGTTTTGACATGGCAGAGCTGCATTCCGCTCACGGTTATCTGCTGCATCAGTTCTTATCGCCGGATGCCAACCATCGTACCGATCAGTACGGCGGCAGCCGTGAAAACCGCGCCCGTCTGGTGCTGGAAGTCGTGGATGCGGTGTGTGCGGAATGGGGGCCGGAGCATATCGGTATCCGTGTGTCACCGATCGGCTCATTCCAGAATATGAGCAACGGCCCGGATGAAGAAGCCGATGCTCTGTATCTGATTGAAGAACTGAATAAACGTAATATCGCGTATCTGCATATGTCTGAGCCGGACTGGGCAGGCGGCCAGCCGTACAGCGAAGATTTCCGCCGCAAGGTGCGTTCTCTGTTCCGTGGCGTGATCATCGGTGCCGGTGCCTATACTCCGGAAAAAGCCGAAGATCTGATTGAAAAAGGGCTGATTGATGCAGTGGCATTTGGCCGTGATTATATCGCCAATCCGGATCTGGCGGCACGTCTGGCGAAAAAAGTACCGCTGAACCCGCAGCGTCCGGAATCCTTCTACGGCGGTGGTGCCGAAGGCTATACCGATTATCCGTTTATGGCATAACAGACAATAACCCGGCAGCAAACCGCGCCGGGTTATTTTTTACGGCCGGATAATTGTATGTGCATACACTGTACTGTAGCCGTCCATCTCTATTTTGCGGAATTCCACATCGAAGACTTCATTTAATAATGAGGATTCCAGCAGTGCGGCGGATGAACCGAAATAGCGTAATTGTCCCTGTGATAACACAATAACCGATTCAAAATAGCGGAATACCATATCCAGTTCGTGCAGACACACTACCACCAGTTTCTCTTTTCCCTGAGCCGTTAAATCCTCAATCAGCTGCATGCGGTGTTTTATATCCAGCGCCGCCCCCGGTTCATCGGCAAATATCACCGGCGGGTCACACATCAGCGCCATTGCGGTAAGAACACGGCTTTTTTCCCCGCCCGATAATATATGCCAGTGTTTATCCAGTAACGGCTGTAATTCATATTTCCGGCAGGCGGATGCTTTTGCTGTTTTCGGATCAGATGCCCGCTCTGCGGCCAGCGAAATTAATTCATCTGTCCGCTGATCCCAGCAGGGATTAAAACTCTGCGGGATAAGACCGATTTTCCGCATCCGCGCAGCGCCTTTATAACGGCTGATATTTTTCCCGTCCAGTGTCACGGCACTGAATACCTCCGGGGTCAGCCCGGATAATGCTTTTATCAGCGTGGATTTACCGGAGCCGTTCGGGCCGATAAGCGCAATGCTGCCTCTGGCGGGTAAATGCAGGGAATCAACCGTCAGTATTGTTTTATCCTGTTTACGGACATTGAGGTTATTCACTGTGATCATGATTTTCTTACCCGTTTCGCCAGCAGATAAATAAAGAAAGGGCCGCCGATAAAGGCGGTGATCAACCCGAGCGGTATTTCCCCCGGCGGTAACAGGCTGCGCGATAATGCATCGGAAAACATCACCAGTGCCGCACCAATTACCGCAGAGGCGGGCAGAACATATTTATGGCGGGCACCGGTCTGCCAGCGGGCAATATGCGGGGCAATCAGTCCGATAAAGCCGACAACACCGCCGAGTGACACGGCAATCGCCACAATGGCTGATCCGGCAATTAAGGCCAGCACGGTAAACCGTTCAACCGATAAGCCGAAACTCATTGCCATTGTTCTGTCCAGTCCCATTAAATCCAGCCCGTCAGATAGCAGATAAACGGATAACAAAACTGACGCGAGGGTTAATATCAGGCTGATAATCAAACCGTCACCGGACGGCGTTTGTATTCCGCCCAAAATCCAGCTTAATACCACCTGGAGGCTGGTACTTTCATCGGATAATGCCATCATCATAAAGGAACGGGCGGCATTTAACACCGCACTGACAGCCACCCCGGTTAATAACAGCGTGGCGGTATCCAGTGACCCGGCAATCCGCGAGACGGATAACACAATAAATATCGCCGCCAGTGCGCCGCTGAACGCAAATAACGGCAGTGATACCGCCAGCGGTAATCCGAGCGGGACCAGTAATGCAATGGTTCCGCCGATCGCCGCACCGCCGGAAGATCCTAATAACCAGGGTTCTGCCAGCGGATTACGGAATATCCCCTGAAAAATGGCGCCGCTTAATCCCAGTAATGCGCCGGTAAATCCGGCGGTAATCACACGCGGTAAACGCCATTCCGTTAATAAGCGGGATGTCAGGTCATCACTGTAAAACAAGGCGCTGAGCACTTTCAGCGGACTTTCCCAGGTGTGCCCCGCACAGGCTGAAAAAATAAATGCAGCGAAGAGGATGAATAACAGGCTGACAATTTTCACTGTTTCAGACTCCATTTTTCAAATATGTCAGACATATATTCAATACCGTCAATAATCCGGGGGCCGGGAATAAGCACATAGGCACTTTTTACCGGATAAATATCGTTGTTTTTTACCGCTTTCATTTGTGACCAGCCGGGAAGTGCCAGTAAATTACGGATTTTATCTCCGGTGATGGTGTACAGAATAATATCCGGGTCGGCTGCGATGATGGCTTCCGGTGATACCTGTTTCAGCGCCGGTCCGGCCTGTTTATATTCCTCCAGCGCCAGCGTTCCGCCCGCTTTTAAAACAGAATCTGCGGTATATCCGGGGGTTTTCTTATATGCCTGCGGCCGGGCAACCAGTAATAACCCGTTACTGACCTGACCGGTGATCATAATAACCCTTGGTGCCCGGTAACCGGGCGGTTTTTGCTGAACAGTGTGCAGCCGCTGCTCCATTTCTGCCGCCACCTGTTCACCTTTTTCCGTTGTTTTGGTGACCTGCGCCACCAAACGGATATTACGGATAATCTCCTCAATACTGTTTCCCTCCAGCACCAGTACAGGAATACCGAATTTACGCAGCGGTATTAATAATTGATGTGTCGCCTGGCGGGCAGGGGTCATAATGACCAGATCCGGTTTCTGTTCAATGATCCGTTCAAGGGAAAAACCGAGACGGCCGCCGATTAATGGTTTATTTTTGATTTCATCCGGGAAATAAGTATAGGCATCAATACCGGCGATATTGTCAGCTAATCCGAGGATGGCCACAATTTCGGTATTTGATGAAAAGATAGTCACAATACGCTGCGGTTTTTCGTTCAGTGTGACCGGCGCAGATAATTGCGCCATCATACTGAAAGCAGGCAGAGCATGGCACAGGGCCATGCTCAGAGTGATAATAATAATCAGGACTTTCATTGTTGCCGGTTAAAAACGGTATGTCATACCGGCAATAAATGACCGGCCGGGCATAGAGGTTCCCAGACTGCCGTTGGATTTTGACGGCAGCATAATATACGGATCCTCATCCAGGGCAAAAAAGACCGGATGCTCGTTTTTATCCAGAATATTGTCTATCCGTCCGTACAGCGTCAGCGACTGGCTGATATCCACATCCGCCTGAAGATTCCAGACCATAAACGGCGCTTTGCGCATGACATATGAGGAATAAGGGCGAACCTCCGGAATAATGCCTTCTTCGGTTTTATACCACATCGGCCCGCGCAAAATACCCTGCAACTGAAGGCTCCACGGATAACGGGCATTGGTAAAATAGAGCTCGTTAATAAATGCAGCCTGGTACTGATACATGCGCTGAACTTTATTACTGTTATTGGTTGCGGTTATTTTGGCGCCTTTATCTTCCATATCGAAATTCCAGCTGCCGTTTAAACGCATGACCCAATCCCAGTCTGTCTGCCAGTCAAATACACGGTTAACCGTGGCACGGCTGTTAATTTCCAGTCCGCGTACCACAATATCATCGTCGCTGTTGGCATACTGATAAACATTCGGCGCCAGAACGTTGGTCTGTATTCTGTTCTGAATGGTATTCTGAAACAGGGCAATATCCACGGAATTCAGAGAATCACCGAGTGTCGCGCCCACTTCAAACTGACGGTTACTTTCCGCTTTCAGGGAACTGTTTCCCAGATATTGCGTGCCGGATAGCGTAATATAATCCGCGCCCAGCTGTGTGGCGGTCGGTGCACGGTAACCGGTGGCGACAGAGGATTTCAGGTTCAGCCAGTCATTGACCTGATAGTTGGTGCCGAGACTCCAGGTTAACTGATTATAGGAGGCACTGCCGGTGAACTGATTATCCAGGTTAGGGGTTTTATCAAAATTGGTTTTACCGTAGGTATAACGCATCCCGCCGCGGATTATCCAGCTGTCATCAAATAAACTCTGCCGGTCATCGAAATAAACGGCATACTGATTTTCAGTCTGGTTATTATCATATGGCGCCGATTGTTTCAGCGGGTTACCGCTGACACTGACCTGATTACGTTCTGAACGCAAACGGCTGTATTCATAATCAACGCCTAATAACAGATCATTCTGTTCATGGAGTTTTATTACCGGCTGGAATTTTACGCCGTAAATATCCAGCTGACGACGGTTATGATCACTGCGGGTTTTCGCTGTCAGCGGTGATGCCCAGCGGAAATTATCCACATCCTGCACAAAATAGGCATGGCTGTTCATTCTGAAAATACTGTCGTCGGTGCCGTTTTTCCAGACCACATCCGCCGAGCGGTTATAACGGGTATCTTTGGCGTAAATATTCCCGGTTGAACCACGGAAACCGCCGTCATAAATACCGTCTGTCCGCAAAGAAACATCGAGCAGGTTACTTTCGTTAATCTGCCAGCCTAAATTACCGCTTAAACCAAAACGTTCCCAGTTGGTATTTTCCTGTTTGCTGCCGCCTTTCCCGGAATGGTAGTCATCACGGCGACCGGCTTCAAACCCGACATAGCCGTAAATATCGCCGTCATCATTCTGAAAACCATAGCCGCCGTAAGTCTGTGCCAGTCCCCATGAGCCGGTTTCCGCTGAAATTTTTCCGCCTTCGTCGGTTAATCCGTTTTTCAGGAAAATATTAATCACGCCGCCCATTGCCTGAGAGCCGTAAATAACCGAAGAAGGGCCCCGGATAACTTCAATCCGGCTGACATCTTTCGGTGATAATTTGGATAAGTTCGCGGTTCCCGCACGACGGCCGTTAACCAGGACCAGCACCTGACCGGCAAAATCTTTTCCCTGACCATCCGTTGCGGCGCCGCGGATATTAATGGATGTCTGCCCGGGACTCCACTCACTGAAGAAACCGACACTGTTTTGTGCCAGTAATTCGGTCAAACTTTCCGCCCGTGAGCGTTCAATCTGATCACTGTCAATAACCTGCGTGGTGACGGTGGATTTTCGCTGTTGTTCTTCACGGCCTGACGCGGTGACAATTAACGTATCACCGCTTTCTGTATCCTGTTTTACGGTATTTTCCGCTCCGGCGGATAATTGTGAATATGACAGGATCAGTGAAACCAGCGCCAGTTTCCTGCTGTTTATTTTCATTTTTTAAAACTCATTTTTATATAATGCCTGACCAAGACACCGGTTATATCCGGTGTATTCCCTGAAATAATTTTTCTGACACAAATAACATCAAGTGTTAATGAGATCCGTTTTCATCTTAAGAAAACAGGGCAGGCTAAGTCACTAAAAAATATGACTAATCGTCTGAAACGGGAAAGTGGTCAAGATAATTGAAAACAAACCGTTACAATCACGCGTGGAGATAATAAGAAAGGTGAGCAGATGTTGAAAATATGCTGCATTGTTAAAAACCCGGCGGCACCGGAACGATACCGCCGGATAGGGCTACAATAAGCGGATGCGGTGCCGGAAGCGATCAATAAACTGCTGATTCCAGTCATCGCCGCCGGTGGCATTGCCGCTTTTCCAGATTGGCGGTTCGATGCCTTGCTGTGCCAGCAGATTTACCGTTTCGGTTATCAGGGCATTCAGAAGAAAAGCATTGGCAAAGGTGGACATCGCCGCTACCTGCTGAGTTATCCCCGGGATCTGCATAACCGCATCACCGACCTGAACCTGTGAATCCAGCACCAGGTCAGCGATATCACACAGGTTCTGTCCCGAAGGGTGGCGCGCGGGGTGATCTGCCGGTGTTTCCCCGGCGTGGGCAACCGACGTTACTGCTATCACCGTCACCCCGCGCTTTTTCGCTTCAAGGGCAATATCAATGACAGAGGCATTAATACCATACGCATTGATAAGCACCATTACTTCACTGGGCTGCACCGGGTTGTTATTCATCACAATCCTGCCGAAGCCCGGCAGCCGTTCGACCGCCATTGAGCGCAGTGCGCCGTTTGTCAGCAGCGTACCTTCATCAAGGATCGGATTAATATGCATCAACCCCCCTGCGCGGAAAAAAACTTCCTGGGGGCCGAGGTTGGAATGTCCGCCGGATGCCGCAACGTGGATCAGATTATCCCGTGTTATCTGCTCTGCCAGCAGGGCGGCAGCCCACGGCAACGTATCACGGTTACTGTCCAGCACGGTATGCAGATGTGCGGTAATTTTGCTGAGATATTCCGCGGATAATGCCAGCGGATCAGTTGTTATATTTATCATCGTTATGCGCGGTAAACCGCCTCCCCCTGAAGATACGTTTCCAGCACCTGCAATGTGCTGCCCCGGATATCAAGTACCACTAAATCCGCCCGTTTTCCGGCCGTGAGTGTGCCTCTGTCTGCCAGTCCGAGGAACGCGGCCGGGTTTTCAGCGGCATAACGCCAGGCGTGTTCTGCGTCACTCAATCCGCTGCGGAGCAGAAAACTGACACAATCCAGAGCGGATTGCGCCGAGCCTGCCAGCAGTTCTTCATTAGCAGCAAGATGTAAACGGCCTTGTTCTGTCAGCACCACATCACCGCCGATATGGGTGTGATAACGGCCCGGTGCCATACCGCCGAATGCGGTGGTATCGCTGGTCAGCAGAATTTTTCCCTGTTTGGCGCGCAGGATCACTTTGATCAGTGACGGCGGCAGATGAAAACCATCGGTAATAATGCCGCTCCACAGGTTGTCTTCCGCCAGCTGTGCCCAGATGGGGTTATGGTGACGGTGCATCTGCAATTCACAGCCATTGCCGAGGTGAGTGGACATGGTTGCGCCCAGTTCTGCGGCGCGGCGGATTTGCTCCGGTGTTGCTGCGGTATGGCCGATGGAGACACGAATATTGTTCTTCGTACAAAAACGGATGGTGTCTGCCAGCCCGTCGTCCTGTTCAGGAGAGAGTGTCAGTATCCGCAACAATCCCTGTGATAAATCATGCCACTGCCGGACTTTTTCAGTATCGCAGTGCTGCACACAGGCTTTATCGTGCGCACCACGCGGACCGCTGACCGGTGAGATGAACGGGCCTTCCAGATGAATACCTGCTGTGGAGGCACGAATCCGGGGATCAGCGGCACAAAAGGCAGCAAAATCAGACATCAGCTGTGAAATCGCACTATCACTGTTGGTGATAATGGTCGGGCACAGGCTGGTCACCCCTTTCTGATACAATTTTTCGTAACTGTGGCGGACATCATCCCGGTGCAGCGGCAGGGTGTTGTAATCCGTTCCCGCGTAACCGTTGACCTGCAAATCCGTCAGTCCGGCAGCGACATACGGCAGATTTTCAGGGGCGTCAGTATGCAGTGGTTCAATACCGGTGATAACACCGTTATCTGCCGTGACCGTAACCGGCTTGCCGTTCAGGGTTTTAGCGCGGATCAGCATAAGTCTGCTCCTGAATCTTTATCCAGATAAAGGAAAGCACTGTTATGACGGCGCAGAATGGTTGCCGGCAGCTCTTCGCTGACAGGATCATGGATCATCCGCGTAACGGCCTGCCGCTTGGTTGCGGCCGGTACCACACATACCATATGGCGGGCACTGACCAGTGCAGGAATTGTCAGGGTCAGGGCATACATCGGGACATCATCTGTCCGCGCAAAGCAGCCGTCGTTAACCTGCTGCTGACGGCATTGCTCATCCAGTTGCACACGTTTGACAACCGCGCTGTCACTGAAATCCGCCACCCACGGATCATTAAAGGCAATATGACCGTTTTCGCCGACACCCAGACACACCAGATCCACCGGTGCGGCAGAAAGCAGTTCCGCATAGCGGCGGCATTCCGCGTCACTGTCCGTGGCATGCGCCCGGATAAAGTGTGTTGCAGCTGGTTTTACCGCATCAAACAGGTGATCCTGAATATAGTGACTGAATGCCTGCGGTGCTCCCGGTGGCAGACCGATATACTCATCCATATGAAATGCCGTCACTTTTGACCAGTCAATTTCCGGGAATGATTGCAGGTGCTGCAAAAATTCGTTCTGAGAGGGCGCAGAGGCAAAAATAATACGGACTTCCGGCTGTGATGCCTGACACTGAACAATAATATCGCGGGCTTTTTCTGCCGCCGCACGTCCCATGGCATCACGGTTTGCATAAACAGCATAGTGCAGCAGGTCTTTCTGACCGGCAGTAACAAGAGAATCAGTCATCATTATTTTCCTCCGACAGGCGGAATAACGCCTCTGTGAAAAGGTGCTCCGCCTGCGGTGCAAACGGGGCATCAAGATAAAAGTAGTATGCTGAACTGTGTGGCTCGTAGCCGCCTTCGGCAATCTGGCGGGCTGACGGCAGGTAACCGGCCATACCGTTGCTGTAGCCGATCCCCAGGAAATATTTCCCTTTGGTGCGTAATAATTGCTGGTAGTGATTAACGACTTCCGCACTGACCGTCAGCAATTTCAGCTGTGGTGAAATATGCAGGCAGGACAGGGTGATGGTTTGTTCCGCACGCAGGGGGATTCCGCGTTCTGTTTGTTTCAGTTTGGTCACCGCCCATTCATGTTCAATACTGTCCGGCACATGAGTATCACGGAACTGAATCAGTTGTTCTGTGTTCATGACAGGCTGTAATGGCAGCGACACCCGGCGGTGGCGGAAAGATGGCGGTGATGTCAGCGGAAAGTGCGGTAAATCCGGCTGTTGCAGTGCATCCAGGAAGAGCGCCGCCAGCTGTTTTCCGCAGGTTTCCATCTGCGCGTAATCCCCGCGGTAAAACTGCCCGTCACGGACCAGGGCCGGACGCAGATCCCCGCAGAACCCTTGCAGCAACATACATACAGCGCCCGGGAAGGCGGTTTCAATCTCATCACAGACCACGCCCGGATATTCACCGGAAAGTATATTGTCGCCGGTGATGGTCGGGTGACACTGGTTATGCACCAGCACTGCACAGACCTTTTGATCCGCATTAGTAAATCTCACCAGCGTGGCGGAGGTATCGGCGGGTTCATCCGGATTTGGTGCCATGGTGATCTCACCACTGACCATCAGCCGCCGGTGCACGGCCAGAGGACAGGGGGATTCGGTAATGTGTGCTGTCACCGGCTGTCCGGCCGCAAGTGCTGTCCGCAGACCGGTAATAACCTGCTGTGTGATAAAGGCATTGTATTGCGGGTCACATTCGCCCAGCTGCGGGGAATGAGTATCAGCAGTCTGCGGTGCACTGTGGCTGTGAGTGGCTGTCAGGATCAGATCCAGTCCGGCCAGTTCCGGTATGTCTGCCAGTGCCGTACGGATCTGCCGGTTGAGATTATCACCGGCAAACAGCAGTTCGAGACTGACAACAGCATGTTGCCGGTTCAGGATAAAACAGCGGGCATACAGCGGCATGCCAATCTGCATACAGGGCTGATGCCGGAACGCAAATCCGCCTAATTTCACCGGCAGTGACGGTGTGATATCCGTTTTACTGACGCCGAGTATCATGATGATGACCCGCACAGTGACACAATCAGTTGCAGATTGCGCATGATATGGAACGGATCTTTTACCGGCAACGCTACCACCTTGTTCAGCGGTGCACCTTTGCGATCGCGGATTTGTGTCCATTCTCCCTGTTCCCGGTTCGGGAAGGTATTCAGCACATAGTCTGCCGTCTGCTGATAGAGACTGAAAAATTGCGGATCGTTACTCTGATCAGCCATCAGCAGCAGGGTGTACAGCGCCTCCGAATGTACCCACCAGATTTTACTGCTCCAGGTTTCTGCTATCAGGGTTTCATACGGATCGCCGCCAAGCAGACGCCCGGCAGGCGGAGAGCCGTCCGCCAGGGTGTAGCGGAACAGCCCGCCGTATTTCTCATCCCAGCCCATATGCCACATCAGCGGGGTAATTTTCGCAATGGCGGGCAAATACGTCTCTGTCTCACCAAGCAGTTGCGCGGCATGGAAGCAGAACCACATATTTTCCAGTGTGTGGCCCGGTGTTTTATGACGGGCGAGCAGGGTATCGCGGTGCTCAGGAACAACCTTCATTTCCAGTGGGATCAGTGTTTCCGGGTCGTGAAACTCCGTAAAAATCCGATCAAGGCTGCGCCGTGTCAGGGTTGTCAGCCGCGAAAGCGCCGGGTGCTGATAACGGAGAGCATAACGCAGCAACTCCGTCACCGTTCCCAGCATAATCATTTCATAGGCATACGGTTCAAAACCCGGCGGCGCGGGATACGGCTCACTCCGCACCCGGTCTGATGCCAGCCGCCGGCTGACATTGTCATACAGCACCAGCGCATGCTCAAAATACCGGTTTTCACCGGAAACAAAGGCATATTCACACAGCCCGATCACGACAAAACAATCGGCATAAAACGACGTGTCATATCCCTCGCCAGGTTTCATTTCCAGCTTGTTACCACGGCGATCCAGCAAAAAGGCGCAATGGCCGTTATCGAGAAAAGCGTGGTTCAGCAGAAAATCTGCTGTTTGTTTTGCATGCGCCAGCAGGGGGGCGGCATCCCCCTGACATAACCCACTGCGGATCAGCGACGCCTGACGGCTTTCATTCCACAGAAAACGTCCCTGTGACCAGGTAAACTTGTTCTCACTCAGCAGTGTGCCGCCGTCATTACTGAAGCAGGTAAACACGCCGCCGGAATCCGTATCAACCGCCCGCAGCCAGAACGGTAAAATGTTCTGTTCCAGCTCCTGCTGCCATAAAGCGCGGCATTGTGCTTTCTGTTGCGTGGTTAATCCCATATCAGTGACCTCCGTCGCGGCTCAGTTTATGCATCAGGGCATCCACTTCCGGTTTTACCGGATTTTTGCGCGCCACAATGGCTGCAAGAGTAAAGAACACCAGTGAACAGAAGACCGGACCACCGACAGACAATGCCATAGACGGATCAGTCACAAACAGTTTGGTACCGGCAAAGACGGCCAGACCAATCAGCATGGATGTGATGGCGATTTTCGGCCCGCAATGCTTATAGAACGGCAGCAGACCCAGAACCATCGGAATGGAGGCCGGACCGATTAACCCGCCGAACCACACCACGATCAGCCCGATAATGCCGCCGAAGTGCTCCTGATTCAGCGCCAGGATAATCGTGCAGAGGGTAAAGGTGAATGTGACGGTACGCGCCATCCACAGCGGCGTTTCACCGTTGGCTTTTTTCACTTTTTTCGAGATCAGCGGCAGGATATCCCGCG
Source organism: Morganella sp. BCCO 40_0007 (assembly GCF_032989665.1). Lineage (NCBI taxonomy): Bacteria > Pseudomonadati > Pseudomonadota > Gammaproteobacteria > Enterobacterales > Morganellaceae > Morganella > Morganella sp. BCCO 40_0007. The sequence goes on from NZ_JAVBIN010000003.1 coordinate 50,835, forward strand.
ATAAGACAGAACTGATCGCATTGGCATCAGAAGCTACCATCGACAATGTCGCGGCAAACATAGAGGCAAGGATCACTCCGACAAACCCGGCAGGCAGATATTTCAGTGTCAGCATGGAATAGATTTGTGTCTGCTCACCGTGCGGAACATCCGGGATCAGCAGCGGGGCGGCCCACATCGGTGCAAACAGGATCAGCGGCCAGACAAGATAAAGCGACGCGGACAGGATCATTGCGCGGCGTGCCTGTTTACCGTCCGGCGAGGCAATAAAGCGGGACGCGAGGTTCCAGGTGCCGCCGTTATAACTGAGGAAACAGACAAACGCGAAACTGGCAAAAAACAGCGGGCTGTACTGACCATTAAACCAGTCACTGTGACCGGCCGGGAGTCTGTCCCACATATCCAGATAGTTGGTGCCGATATCACCCAGCTGTGACTGCACAACGAAAAACATGACGATCCCGGCGGCAACTCCGACCAGAAACTGGAAAAAGTCATTCATGGTATCAGCCCATAACCCGCCGACGGTGACGTAGATCATCGCCACCACACCGGAAATCAGCACACCATAAATGATCGAAATACCGGTAAAACCATAGAACAGCACGCCGATCGCCGCATATTTCCCTGCGGTATCCAGCAGTTTCAGCAGTACGCCAAGCCAGGCGATCAACTGCTGGGTTTTGATATCGTAGCGGACTTTGAGATATTCCGTCGGTGACTGAATCTGTAACGCATCACGTAACCGGGCCCAGCGGGGAACAATCAGCCACGCACCCAGCAGACAGGCGATAGTCACGTTCAGCGCCCACCAGACATACAGGTTAAACCCGGTCGCATAGGCAAGGGCGGCATAACCGGTAAACACCACGCCGGAATACCCCGACACATGATGAGAAATCCCGGCCAGCCACCAGGGCAGACCACCGCCCGCGACATAAAAATCTTTGGTGCCTTTGACACGACGGTAGGCATTTAAGCCGATACCAATCATGATAATGAAGAAAAGTGAGAGTGTTATCCAGTCCGGCGTTTGCATCTTATTGATTCCTTATAATTATTTTGTCATCAACATCTACAGTAAAAACGGGGATTGCGGGTACAGGTATAAATAAATCATCGGCAGCAGGGTACTGCTTATCCTGACTGTACATTAATAACGCGCACTGTAAATATATTTAATTTCACTGTATGTTATTAATACGATCTGACTCACAATTCAACAATTCACGCAGGGCGCATCAACGGCAATTTATCCGGCAGATAATGTGTGATACATATAGGATAATCACATCACCTGCTCTTGACTTATCAGGTAAACAGCTGAAAATCAGTCTGTTCCTCACTCACTGAACCGGAAAACAGCTTATTATGGTGAAACCGTCTCTTTCGTCAGAACGCAAACAGCATCTGTTCCGGCAAATCCTGGACGCATATAAAGCGCAGACGCTGATCACCCGTAAAGGGCTCGCGATCACCAATGCATTGCGTCCGGCTACCGTGACACAGCTGGTCGGCGAAATGATTCAATCCGGTATTATTTCTGAAGATACTGTAAATCACCAATCCGGTCCCGGACGCCCGGAGGTCGGCATTATTCCGGATTTCCGGTTGCTGACCGCTATTTTTATCTGTATCGACGCCAGGAATATCACGGCATCGCTGGTGGATATCCGGGGCGTGGTACTCGCGGGTGCGCATCAGCCGGTTCATGATGACAATGCTGACAGCGAAACACTCCTGAACTGTTTCCGGACACTGATAAACCGTCTGCTGCAAAACTGCCGGGCGGATACCCGTGTGCAGGGGATTATTATTTCACTGCCCGGCGTCATGGACGCGGAGCATGGCCACTGGCTCTACACCAACCGCTGGCCGAAAGCACGTCATATGGATTTATCACAACTGACAACAGAATTTTCTATTCCGGTCAGTCTGGTGAAAAACTTACAGGCGGAACTGAATGCCTTTATCCTCGAAAATGACGAACTGTCGGCCAAACGTGTGCTGTATGTGCACTGGGGGGAAGGGATTGGTGCTGCGAGTTATTCAAAACAGCAGATTAATGCTAATCCGCAGGGGCTGTTCGGTGAGCTCGGACAACTGACATTCGGGGATTCACATACCATTGAACAGATGTTTTCCCTGTCGGCACTGCGTGGTGTGCTGAGTCAGACGCTGACCGGCGACTTAAGTAATGAACGGGCAGCCGCAAAAACATTACAGCATGCCGATATTATGGCAGTACCGTGTCTGAAAAATGCAGCGGATATCTGGAGCCGGGTACTGGCAAATATCTATTTTATTCTGTTTCCGGATGTCATTATTTTCTCCGGCCCGTTCACGCACAATGAGGCATTATTCCGTGAAATAACAACCGGGTTCAGTCAGCATGTACCGGAATATTTTGAGCAAAATGTGATATTCACCATCAACCATAAATCGTATATGAATGAAATGAACGGTGCGTTATCACCGTTCTTTGATGGGCTGGTGGCAGAATATTGCCGTCAGGGAAGTTAATCAGCGCCGGGTTATAATCTTAACGGAGTTGATTTTTTTACCGTAATTGAGCACATTCTTTTTCCCGCTCGTTTCCGTGTGATATTCACCGGTGAAATTTTTACCTTCATAGAAACGTACCTGCCAGCCGGACGGAATAATCACCGAAGAGAGGGTGCCGTCAAAATCGGAGTGATATAAATCAGGAATATCTTCGCTGATCTCAAGATAGTTTCCCCGCTGCCAGTTTTCCGCATAGATAATTACGGTTTTGCGTAACTCTTTCTCTGTGGTAATTAATTTACTTGCCGAGCATTTTGCATCTGTCTCCCGGCAGAAAATACTGTCGTCACCCTGTACCAGCTGACAGCGGTGTGACACACTTTTCCGTGCCAGTGCTTCTGTTACGCCGGCCTCAATATGCATATCAGAAAAGGGAGATAACCGGCAGATAAAAATAGTCTCAGGTTCATAACGATAACCGCCGTGTCCTCCGCTGCGGGCAGACACAACCGCAGAAAATAATATCAATAACAATGTCAGCTTTTTCATGATGTTCCCTGCTGTTTAAAGTCAGAACAGAGTAAGAGAGTGTTCACCGCCGGGACAGCAGATATATCTGATAAGGTTCTGTTCCGGCTCCGGGAATACCAAAATTTTGTGATAACACACCTTAACTTGATTTTGCGCCATAACGGAGAATAATGGGGCGGATAAAATTACAGATACACGCAGTTGTTTATTCCCCGGGGTTTCTTCATGGTCAGTGGTTTATTTATAGGCATCCTGTTCGGCGGGTTGCTTCAGTCAGGTCAGTTCTGTTTTGTTTCCGGGTTCCGGAACATTCTTTACCAGCGAAATACCCGGTTCCTCACTGCATTGCTGATTGCCGTCACTATTCAGTCCGTTGGTTTCTTTGCCCTGGAATCCGCCGGGTTATTACACATACCGGAAGGAAATTTGCCAATCACCGCCACACTTGCCGGTGGTTTTATATTTGGTGCAGGGATGGTTCTGGCCGGTTGTTGCGGCAGCGGTGCATGGTTCCGTTCCGGTGAAGGATTAACAGGGACCTGGATTGCCTTATTTTCGTTTGTTGTCACCATGGCCGCCGCTCAGAAAGGCAGCCTGAAACATTGGTTTGAACCGTTATTACAACATCCCGCGCAACCGGATACAATTTATAAAACCCTGAATATTTCCCCGTGGTTCCTGGTGGCTTTTTTAATTATTCTCACCGCCGAATTACTGATTTATCAGCATTATCATCCCCGTTATACACCACCGTCACAGAACCGGTTTAATTATCTGCCGCTGAACATTACCGGTATTTTAATCGGTATTCTCGGGGTTATTGCCTGGGTTTTCAGTGCCGAAGCCGGCCGTAATTTCGGCTATGGTGTCGCTGTTCCCTCCGGCAATGTTGTTCAATATCTGGTGACCGGACAACAGCGTTATTTTAACTGGGGAACACTGTTTGTAATCGGTATTTTCACCGGATCGATGATAAGCGCGATTATCCGCAAAGAATTCAGATTAACACTTCCGCCGGACGGTATTACCGTCGTCAAACGGCTTCTCGGCGGTATTATTATGGGGGCGGGCGCCACACTGGCCGGCGGGTGTACTGTCACGAACTCTCTTGTGGCGACTGCTTATTTTTCCTGGCAGGGATGGATTTCCACCTTCACCATTATGGCCGGTGTCTGGATCACCAGTTATTTCTTCCGTTCAGGGCAATGTCGTTTGTAGGATCATATATGAAAATAAAATCACTCTTTTTTCTGTTACCGTTACTACTGTCCGGTTGTGATCAGACCGTAGTAAAAGAGATCGGCATTGAGGAATTGTCAGAGAACCTGAACAACCCGAAATACCTTATTATTGATACCCGGCCTGACAGTTTATATTTTGGCTTCAAAGATAAAGGTGCTGCCCGCGGCGGTCATATTAAAGGTGCGATGCAGTTTACCACCGGCTGGCTGGATTTTATTGACGAAGATAAATTCGATAATTTTCTGGCAGAAAAGGGGATTTCGAAAGAAAAAACCCTGGTATTTTACGACAGTGATCCGGATTCACTGGAAAGAATTACCGCTGAATTTGCCGCCAAAGGTTTTCAGGTCAGGGCATTTAAATCGTTTATCCAATACAGCAATTCTGATCTGCCGATGGATAAATACCCGAACTATTTTCTGAGTGTTTCGCCCGCCTGGCTTCAGGCCGCTCTTAACGGCGAAAAACCGGAAAGTTATACTCATGATCAGAAGCCGGTAATATTTGAAGTGTCATGGGGTGACGCGGAACAGTCAAAATCGTATTCGACCCATATTAAAGGGGCATTCCATTTTAATACCGACTGGATAGAAAACGGACCGGTCTGGAATTTATCCGAACCGGACGTTATCAAAAATAATCTGCTGAAAAACGGTATCCGCAAAGATACCCCGGTGGTTGTATATTCTGAAAATCAGATGGCAGCATTGCGGGTATTATGGGCGCTGAAGTGGGCAGGTGTTGAGGATGTCCGTTTCCTTAACGGTGGTTTAAATGTCTGGATGGATGCGGAATTACCAACCGAAACCACGCTGAATATTCCGGTACCGGTTGCGGATTTTGGTGCGGAAATTCCGGTTAATCCGCAGGTCACTATTGCCATGCCGTCGGAAGCCATACAGGCTCAGAAATCCGGTCTTAAACTTATCAGCAACCGGACATGGGATGAATATACCGGCAAAATCTCCGGTTATGACTATATTCCGCGCAAAGGTGAACCGGCGGGTGCAATATGGGGGTTTGGCGGTAAAAACGCGAATGATATGTCCGACTATTATGACCCGGACGGCACATTACGTAACCCTGAAGAAATTTTTGCCTTATGGAAAACACAGGGTATTGAACCGACCGATCAGGTTGCGTTTTACTGCGGCACCGGCTGGCGGGCAAGTGTTTCCTGGTTCATGACACAACTGGCGGGCTGGGAAAACAGCCGGATTTATGACGGCGGCTGGAATGCCTGGCAGATGGACCCGGCATTACCGGTACTGAATGATATTCAGAGCCAAAAACCGGCGGCACTGAATGATTATGGTGAAATCATCAAAAAACCGGGACAATCCTGTAAAAGCTGATTTAACCGGAAAACCGGTTTCCGGAGAAATAACGGAAGCCGGTATTATCAGTTATTTACCATGGACTATCCGGCCAGATACTGTCTGTTTTGTTATCAGCATCATCCAGAGAATCGAGATATAAATTCTCAACCTCAGTCCGGGCCCAGGGAGTACGGCGGAGAAATTTCAGGCTTGATTTCACACTGGGATCATTTTTAAAACAGTTAATCCGGATTAACTGACTCAGCTTTACCCAGCCATATTTTTCCACCAATGCATTAACCTGCATTTCGAGGGTAACGCCATGCAGCGGGTCTTTGGAAGTGTGGGCTGTCATAAATAAATATCCTGTTATTTGCCTGATCCGGGAAGAATACCGTAAACTCCGGGGTATGACAATTTTACTTCCCGGCAGACGTTTACAGACAGTGATCATCTGTGAGGCAGAAAAGAGAGCGGGGCAGATGGATAGGAACAGAACAGGGAATATTGTAATGAAAAATGGTTTTATTTTTGTACTTTCATGTCTGTTTATCGCAGGATGCAAACCGGATACGTTGTCAGAGCAGTCTCAAAAAATCCGCCTGTTTGATGGGGTTTATGTATGCAGTATAAGCAAGTCATTTAATCAAATCGCAATTGAGCAGAAAAATAAACACGTTTTTCCATCTGTCATGGTGAAAACTACGATTACCGTTAAAGACGGAATTATGACAATTCATGGCATGAAATCAGGTGATTACGTTTCTCACAAAATGTCGGTCACTGAGCCACCGGTTACCGATGACGGCCGCGTACTGCATTCAGAAGTGGAACTTCGTTATAAAGATGGAACTATACAGGAGGACTTCACAAAGAAATATGGTACGGCATCAGTATCTGAAGGTGATCCTTTTGATAAAGGATTTATGCAGCAACTCAGTAGTTGCAGGTTATCGCCGGATGGGGTGATCCCAAGCCAAAGATAACAGGTGATACAGGGTTTAGTCTGATAAGCTCAGATTTATCAAAGCCCTATATCATTTAACATAATATACATTATGCGAACCTAAGTGTAATTGGGCGGAAAGTGCGCCTGTGATGGCTGTCATTGGCTTAAATTAACTATCCGGTGCAATAACAACCGTTGTTCCGGCTTCATCGTAAAGCTCTATCAATACACGTTTTGCATGTTCCACGGCTTTGAGTTCATAAGCCAAGTCATCCGTTTCAAACGCCGTCGTCAGATAAAACAAATTTCTTCTTTTGTCTTAAAAAAATCAACAAGCTCCCATTCATGCAAGGATTCATCCTTCATCGTTACACTGAAGACATGCGCACATCCTATTCCTAAAATCTGGACATAAAAAGTCTCTTTATTACCGCCCCCTGAAATCTGGACATAAAAAGTCTCTTTATTACCTCCCCAATACAACATTCCCATACGATCAGAGCTTCCTTCGTCACTGTATAAAATTGTAGAATCCTGATAAGCAAATCCCCCTTTGCCCCAGGGCGCTCCTACAACCAAACCAAATAAAGAAGCAATCCTGGTTTTCAGTCGAGAAAATAACAAGCATAGAGACCTTCAAAATATCGTAATGCATTTAATATTATATTATGATAACTTATGTATTGTGACTGTTTTTTATGCTAATCACGCATGCGAGTAACAATATATAGTTATTTGAAAATTTAGGGATCTGTGGGAGACAAAAGCTGATAATGCTTCCACCTTTTAGTCATTTTGACTGGAAGCCCGTAGTTATCCTGAGACTACCCCCGTAGTACCCCCGTAGTACAGCACGGGGGTTTTGATTTTGCCTTTCCTTACCGACCCCCAAATATAGACAGACAAACACCCGCAAGCTGTGCTGAATGTAATAGCTTTGAGAGCATTACGGAATATCATGACGGTTTTATATGCAAAAATTGTTTAGTATATTTCGACCATTTAGAAACATGTGAGTATTGTGACGGAGCGTATGAACGTTTTTAATAGGCTCGCATAATGCGCTCTATGTCTAAAGACGAACCTTCTCGATTGCGGTAAACCCCAAGACCATTCTACCGCAATCGCTCAGAACCCTTTTTAACATAGAATCCTGATAAGCGAATCCCCCTTTGCCTCGGGACGCTCCTACAACCAAACCAAATAAAGAATGTATATGTTTGATATCGCTTTAATTGGTGGAAACAACAGCAAATAACAATGGTGGTTTTATGAAAAATAATGAATTTAATATTAATCAAGTATATTCTATGATTCAATCATTTTACATTGATAAAATGCCCTACCCCACTGATTTTGATGTCATTGATGCAATTAATATCTTCATAAGAAATCATTTTAATAGTAATTCCCGTATAACTAAATCTGATGATGGATCATATGAATATCATGGGATAACAGAAATGCCCACTGATGATTGGGATGCTTTTGTTTGCATGTATACAGAAAGAGAAATACATTTTTTCCAGAATAAAGAAAATATATTAAATCTAATATCTGATCTAACGGAACTTCAAAAATGGTTGATATCTGAAGAATATATAACTGAGCATGGTGTAATAAAAGGTAAAATGATAGATAACCTAAAACTGGTTTAATTTACTGATTCGCACAATGCACTCTATGTGTAAAGAAGGACCTTCCCGATTGCAGTAAACCTCAATTCCACTCTACCGCAATCGCTCAGAACACTTGCAACATAGCGTCACACATTATACGAACCAAGGTATGAATTAACGAAATCCGGCTCTCCGGCTGGCTAATCGTCGGTTCCTTTATCCCTGATAACGGCTTTTTGTCTCGGCTCATCCAACAACTGATCACCGCGGGCTTTCTTTATCCGCCCACGTTCCTTTTTTATTGACCCCAAACAAAAATATGACAGCGCATTACTTCTATAATTATCCGCTTATTCACTCATATAGATGTGGTCACATGGTTAACAAACTGAATCTTAACTGGCCTGAATTTTTAGAAAAATACTGGCAGAAAAAACCCGTTGTATTGAAAAATGCATTTCCTGATTTTGCCGACCCTATCACGCCGGATGAACTGGCCGGTCTGGCCATGGAGCCGGAAGTTGACAGCCGTCTGGTCAGCTTTATTGATAACAAATGGGAAGCGAGTCACGGCCCGTTTGAGGACTACAGCGAATTAGGCGAAAAAGGATGGTCACTGCTGGTACAGGCTGTCAACCATTGGCATATGCCTGCCGCTGAACTGGTGAAACCGTTCCGGGTACTGCCTGAGTGGCGTCTTGATGATCTGATGATTTCCTATTCAGTGCCCGGCGGTGGTGTCGGGCCGCATATTGATAACTATGATGTTTTCATTATCCAGGGTATGGGCCGCCGCCGCTGGCGTGTGGGTGACGCCCTTCCCATGCGTCAGTTCTGTGCTCACCCGGCATTACTGCATGTCGACCCGTTTGAGCCGATTATTGATGTGGAAATGGCACCGGGCGATATTCTGTATATTCCGCCTGGATTCCCTCACGATGGTTTCACTTTCGAAGATACCATGAACTATTCTGTCGGCTTTCGCGGACCGACCGGTCGTGATCTGCTGAGCAGCTTTGCAGACTACGCTCTGGAACAGGATCTGGGTGGCGTCAATTATGGCGATCCTGACCTGACAGTACGTGAAAACTCAGGCTCAATGGAATCTTATGAGGTTGAGCGCCTGCGTGCCATGATGATTGAAATGATCAACAAGCCCGGTGATTTTGAACAGTGGTTAGGCCGTTTTGCAACTACTCCGCGCCATGAGCTGGATATTGCACCTCCGGAACCGCCGTATCAGCCGGAAGACGTGTTGAACGCTCTGAATGCCGGTGAAAAACTGATACGACTGAGCGGGCTGCGTGTTATGCGCATCGGTGAGCGTTTCTTTGTTAATACCGAAGGCTGGATGACCACAGAAATTAAAGGTGCAGATACATTGTGCCGGTTAACAGAAGTCGGCGTGGATGAACTCGGTGAAGCACTGACGAACCCGGGTTTTGTTGCGGAATTAACCGAATTTATCAATCAGGGATATTGGTATTTCGAAGAATAAATCACATCTGCCTGACAAGATAAAACATCCGCTGACGGGTGTTTTATCTTAACACGCCAAAAACCTCTCGTTCACTACGCTCAGCCATGATAGATTAGCCGGATTGCCCATCCCCAAATATTTCCTTTTTTATGAGATAGTTCAATGAGTAAGAGTGGCAGATACTATACAAAAGAAAAGATAAGACAGCGCCATATAGCAAATAAAAAAAGACAACACCCTATTCGTCTTTTTATCAGAAGTTGGGATTTTTGGGGTAAATCCTTCCTTGGCCTTTTGGTTTTTGGCATGTTTATTTATTCATTAAATGATAATGTAACCATTCATTTTTTATGGATAATCTATGCCTGCATTTGCTTACCTTTATTTCCGTTTGCTAAAAAATGCAGTGATGATGTCCTTCGCCATTATTTTTCAGAATCAACATTTGAGGATGTTATTAATGGCAGCAGCCCCCGGGGGATTGGCGCATTGTATCTGATGCTTATTATTCCGTTTATCATTCTGCTGGCAGCAGGATATTTTGTATATCAGATTATAAAATACAAATAAACTTTATCGCCATTGAATCATGTCAGCCTGAATGATTTGAAAATAACCGGAATCGCCGGAAATCCACACCATCATAGATCACAGAGCCATCCGGCTGAAATCCGTAACGAGTTATAAACCGGGAAATTTTCCGGGATAACGGTAATAAGATGGTGATGCTGTTTAAGTGCATTTCAGTAAACACATGGCGGATAATTTCATCACAGATGACCTTTCCCGTTCCCCAGAAATCAGGATGAAGAACCAGCGCCAGGTCAGCGTCATCACCTTCTTTCTGAAGCCCTCCCCAGCCTGCGAATACACCGTCGATCACAAATGCCCGGGGGCCGTATCCGTTTATGTCCCACTGAGCATCTTTTTCTTTTGCCCAGCTGAGACTTTTTTCATCATCAAAATCCGGGGTACCCAGCGGCATTTGCTGTAAAACTTTCGGGTGATTATTCAGTGCGGTAATATCGGCTGGTTTAATCTGAGCGAGCCGTTTAAATTCTAAGTGCATAGTATTCCTTTTATTTTGATGCTCTGATTGTACCTGTTATTCAGCAAAAATCAGCTGAATAACAGGTATAAAGTATCTTAACTTACAGCCACATCCCGAAACGGCGGATATAAATGCCCTTCATGATTTGTGCCAGACCGCAGTAACTGACCAGTGTAGCGGCGAGCCACGGGAAATATTCCCACGGTAACGGCTCGAGTCCGATATAACTTCCGATGGGTGAAAACGGCAGCCAGATCCCGATGGCCATGACAAGCCCGGTAACTAATAATACCGGCAGTGTTGCCGTGCTCTGAATAAACGGAATCCGTTGTGTTCTCAGCATATGAACGACCAGCGTTTGTGATAATAATCCCTCAACAAACCAGCCTGAATGGAATAAGACCTGGCTGTCAGGACTGTTTGCCCCGAAAACAAACCATAATAATGCAAAGGTGGTGATATCAAATACGGATGATGTCGGGCCAATCCAAATCATAAAGCGCCGGATATTACCTGCATCCCATTTGCGGGGTTTGCGCAGGAATTCTTTATCCATTTTATCCCACGGTAATGCCAGCTGGGACATATCATAAAGCAGATTCTGAATCAGCAGCTGAATGGCCAGCATCGGCAGGAACGGAATAAAAGCACTGGCTATAAGAACAGAAAATACATTACCGAAGTTTGAGCTGGCGGTCATATTCAGATATTTAATAATATTACCGAATGTCTCGCGTCCTTTAATGACGCCCTCCTCCAGAACCATCAGATCTTTTTCCAGCAAAATAATATCCGCGGATTCTTTGGCAATATCCGTTCCGCTGTCTACGGAAATACCGACATCCGCGTCCCGCAGTGCCGGTGCATCATTGATTCCGTCCCCGAGAAAACCAACAGTATGACCGGCAGATTGTAAAACACGGACCAGTGCTGATTTTTGCAGCGGTGTCAGTTTACAGAAAATAGTGTGTGTTTGTGCCACCTGTTTCAGCTCTTCATCACTGAGATGTGCCAGCTGATCACCACTGATACTCATCGATGCATCTAATCCGACTTCGCGGCAGATTTTCGCTGTGACAACCGCATTATCCCCGGTCAGCACTTTTACTGTTACTCCGTTATGTTTCAGTGCTTTCAGGGCTTTTGCCGCGCTGTCTTTTGGCGGGTCAAGGAAGGTCAGAATTCCGCATAAAATCATATTCTGTTCATTGTCTGCAGAGAGCGGCAACTCCTGCTCTTTACTGTCCAAAACCCGCTCGGCAAGCAGCAGAACTCTGAATCCGGTCTCATTATAATGATTGACCAGCGCCATAATGGCCTGTTTTTTCTCATCATCTGCCGGTGAAATATGATTACCTGTCCGGATCAGAGAGCAGCATGCCAGCATCTCTTCCGCCGCGCCTTTACAGATAAGCAACGCCGTACCATCCGGTTTTCTCACCGAAACAGACAGACGTCTGCGGACAAAATCAAACGGCAGTTCATCAATTTTCTGATAACTGTGCAGAGATTCTGTTTCGGCTTTACCGCGTCCGAAACGAATGATCGCCTGATCCATCAGGTTACGTGTGCCGCTCTGATGAAAACTGTTCAGCCATGCCAGTCCCAGTATGGCTTCATCGGAACGCCCCTCCGTATCGAGGTGATGTTCGAGGATAATATTATCCTGTGTCAATGTCCCCGTTTTATCCGTGCACAGGATATCCATCGCTCCAAAATTTTGTATTGCATTCAGTCGTTTGACGATAACTTTCCGTCGTGACATCGCAATTGCACCTTTTGCCAGGTTGGAACTGACAATCATCGGCAGCATTTCCGGCGTTAATCCGACAGCAACAGCAAGCGCAAAGAGTGTGGCATCAAACCAGTCACCTTTGGTAAATCCGTTAATCAGCAGGACAACCGGCACCATCACTAACATAAAGCGGATCAGCAGGATACTGACACTGTTCACACCACGGTCGAATGACGTTTGTGAGCGTGTGCCGGCAATGGATTTCGCCAGTGAGCCAAAATAGGTTTTGTCACCGGTGGCGACCACAATACCCAGCGCCGTGCCGCTGGCCACATTGGTGCCCATCAGGCAGATATTGCCTGATTCCGTCAGCAGCTGGTCATTTTCCGCTATCGTTGCTGCATTTTTTTCATGGATATCACCCTGAGTATCATATTTTTCCACCGGAACTGATTCTCCGGTCAGAATAGCCTGGCTGATAAAAAGATCACGGGAACGGAGCAGCCGTAAATCCGCCGGGATCATGTCTCCGGCACTCAATACCACAATATCCCCCGGAACCAGACATTTCACCGGCAGCTCAATCCGGACAGATCGCCCTTTTTTACGCCGGAGTACCGTTGCGGTGGTTTTCACCAGAGATTTAAGGGCTTCTGCGGCTTTATTAGTCCGGTATTCCTGCCAGAAACGCAGTATCACGCTCAGGAAAACCATCGTTCCGATAATCACAACGCCCGTAAGGTCGGTTTCTTCACCCTGTTGCAGGGGGACCAGATAATCGGTCATAAAACTGATCGCGGCCAATGCCAATAACACATAAATAAACGGATTATGAAACGCGGAAATGAACTGAATAAACGCGGGAGGTGCTTTGTCATGAGCCACCACATTTTCCTGATGTTCTATCAGGCGGTCAAGGGCATCAAATTCATCCAGCCCCAACATATCAGAATGTAGTTCTGTTAACGTTTCATCGGGTGTTTTTGCGGCGAATATTGCCGCCGGGAAAATATTCTTATCGCGCACAGCTGGTGTGACAGTACGGTTAACTTTGACAGTCATGGTACGATTCCTTTATTACCTCAGACAAACTGAGTAATTTATTCTCGCCGGACTGTCTGACTTAACAGTTAATTTAAATAAACTGTCATGATAACTGACAGTCCGGAAAATGATGTATTCCGGGCCCGGGTGGTGTGTCCATATATTCCTTATCAGCAAAAGATAGTCTGTACGCTTATTCATAAATGAATACGTACCGTGGATTTTTTAATAAAAAACCATGTTCCTTCCGTTCTGAATAAACGGAATAGCAAAACACGGTGCACAAGCACGGCAATTTAAATTGAATTAACCGATATAACAATCAGTCAGGAGGGAATAACGCCAGCATATAGAGATTCATGATAAATCCGTCCTTTCGGGCTTATCTTATTAAAAGATAAGCTAAATTAAATCAGGAAGTACCATTTACAGAGAGAGGTACTGCCGCAGTATTACTGCCGGCAGTCAGAGGAAAACAGATGTACCGGCAGGATCAATATATTTTGATAAATAATCTATGACTGTCCAATGATGTGCTCTCCGCAAGAAATAATCATCCAAAGTATATTCCGGTGAAATCACAAAGTAAATCGTTTTCTCTGAGGAGAAAACAATATACAGAATAGTATTATTTAATTAAACAACGTACTGATTTAACAGATTATCTGTTATGAAATAGCATTCCATTTCATTTTTTATAAATATCCGGTCTGACAATCTGCCAGATATAATTTTCTTTGTTGACCGGGCTGTAACCTGATTTTTCATATAACCACGGGGCTGATGATGTGACCAGCATAATGCGTCTCAGCCGGTTCATCACCGGATGTGACTGACAGCACTCCATCAGCCAAAAGCCGAGTCCTTGTTTCTGGTATTCATCGATAATATAAACATCACACAGATACCCGAATGTGACCCCATCGGTAACAACCCGTGCAAAACCAATTTGTTCTCTGCCGGCAAATACTCCGAAACACAGGCTGTTCAATATGCTTGCACTGACCAATTCCCGGCTGATCCCTTCCGCCCAGGGGGAATGCGTCAGATAAAGATGGATTTTGTCGATATCCAGTCTGGTGATATCCGTTGTTACGGTATAGTGCCGGTCATGCCACTCGTGAATGCTTTTCATAACATTATAAATCCATCAGATAAGTAATGGTGTCTCTGATTGTTATCAGAGCATATTCCAGATCATCATACGGGAGTGTGCTGACGGCCACACGGATGGCCTGCGGGATATCGCGGGTTATGGCATAGGATTCAGCCGGACTGACGGCAATATCAGCGGCTCTCAGGCGGCCGATAACCGCATCACAGCGCACATTTTCCGGTAACGGGAGCCACAAAAAATAACCGGCCGGATGTGCAAGATGCGGTAAATCCGCAAAAATCCGGCTGACAATTTTTTGCCGGGCTTTGGCATCGCGACGCTTTTTCTGCTCCAGTTTTTCAACCTCTCCCTGCTCCAGCCACTCACGGACAATACCGGTCATCAGTGCCGGTGTGTTCCAGGTGGTGATGCGGATGATTTTTTCCAGTGCAGCGACATGAGCCGGAGGCGCAATAACCAAGCCGACCCGCAGACCGGTGGCGATATTTTTGGAAAAACCGGTGACATAAAATGTGATATCCGGAGCCAGTTCTGCCAGCGGCGCCGGTGCCGGTTTTTGCAGAAAAGCATAAGAGCCGTCTTCGATCAGAAAGAACCGGTTTTCCCGGGCAAGGCTTATCAGCTTTTTGCGGGATATCAGATCCATTACCCAGCCAAGCGGGTTATGCAGTGTCGGCATGGTGAAATAGCCACGGATTTTCCGCTGACGGCACAAGTGCGCCAGTGCAGCCAGATCGGGGCCCTCCGGGGTAACCGGCACCGGAACCAATTCGATATGACAGGTTTGTGCCAGTGCTTTAAAGCCCGGATAAGTCAGTGCATCTGTTGCAATCACATCACCGGGACTGAACATACTCAGTACAACAGAGGCCAGACCGTGCTGGGCACCGCTGACCATAACAACAGCATCCGGGTCAACGGCAGAAAAACCGCGTAATTTCAGATGATCCGCAACAACTTTTCTCTCCTGCCGCCGCCCGGCATGCGGAAGATAATGCAACAGACTTTCGAGGTCACCGCTCATGGATAGCTGGCGCAAGGTGCGGCGCAGTAATGCAGTTTGTTCCGTGATCTCCGGATAGATAAAGTTAAGGTCATACATTGCCGGTGTGACATCACACTCGATACCGGTAACCGGTAATAAACTGATATCTCTGACAAATGTTCCGCGCCCGGTTTCGCCGCTGACCAATCCCTGATTGATCAGCTCCTGATATACACGTGACGCTGTCACTAATGATATCCCTTCCTGAGCAGCAAAAGCACGATGAGTCGGCAGTTGTGTTCCGGCTGCCAGTTCACCGCTGCGGATGCGGGCTGCAAAGGTATCGACGTATTGTTTATAACGCAGTGTTGCCATACCGAATGTATCCATGACAATTTTTTGATTGTCATGATTATCCGCATTACTCTCCGTGATAACAAGACGTAATTAACGGAGTACAGGATGGATAATACAATGACAACCGTTTCCCGTTCAGCTCGCGGCTGGCTTAACGGATTTATCGGTGTGCTGATTTTCAGCGGCTCCCTGCCCGCCACCAAAGCGGGTATAAGCGGTTTCACACCGGATTTTCTGACTACCGCCCGCGCAGCGCTTGCCGGTATCGCCGCTGTGATCATTTTAGCTGTACTGCGCCAGCGTTTACCTGCTACGAAATACCTGATGTCGCTGATCGTTGTGGCCGCGGGGGTTGTTATCGGTTTTCCGTTACTGACGGCTCTTGCTCTTCAGTATGTCAGTTCGGCTCACTCTATTGTGTATCTGGGATTACTACCGCTGGCAACGGCACTGTTTGGTGTACTGCGCAGCAATGAGCGTCCGCGCCCGGCGTTCTGGTTTTTTTCTGTCCTTGGCAGTTTGTTTGTCATGGGATTTGCTTTATTTCAGGGCGGTGAAAGCACCCTGACCGGGGACTTGTATATGGTTGCGGCTGTGTTGCTGTGTGGATTGGGTTACGCGGAAGGTGCCCGCCTTTCCCGGCCACTCGGCAGCTGGCAGGTGATCTGCTGGGCACTGGTGCTTTCTCTGCCGCTGATGCTGATCCTGAGTATTGTTTTTCTGCCGGTGACATTCAGCGGTATACCGGCACAAGCCTGGGGCGGATTAATCTACGTTTCCCTGTTCAGTATGCTGATTGGTTTTTTCTTCTGGTACCGGGGTCTGGCAGAAGGCGGAATTACCGGTGTCAGTCAGTTACAGCTGTTACAACCGTTTTTTGGTCTGGTACTTTCCGCGTGGTTACTGGATGAAACGGTCAGTTCAGTGATGATTGCATCCACGTGTGGTGTGATCGCCTGTGTTGCCGGTTCAAAACGGTTTTCCCGGTAATCGCAACGAACGGACTATTTTCTGAAAATTAACAGCAGAACAGTGTATTTATTGAAAGTTATGTATTTTGTCTGCGTTATCCTGAGAGCTGACAGAGTATAACGATATCCCGCTGACTATTCATATTACACGGAGGTTTTATGAAACTTGGTTCTGTTACAGCATCCCCTGCACCGGATGTTTCGTTTTCACCGGAGAATTTAGCGGAATGCAGAAAAACTTCAGATGTCAGCCTGATTCGATACTGTGAAAATCTCGTATTTAAGGACTGTAACTTCACTCATTTTTTACGTTTTGATGGTGCGATAGGTTTAGTTAACAGTACCGAATCCGGACGCACACTTCTCAATGAGATTGAAACACTGTTGCAGTCAAAATCAGAAAAATTGGTGGTACATCTGACATCACCGGAACTCGGCACTGTACCTCACCAGGTTAATGAAGCAGAGAATGGCAGGGGCACAGGCGCTGATTTGCATTGTAATTTTAATCAGGCAGAGCATAGAAAGGGCGACGGCTGTAGTGAAAAACAATTCCATGCTACTGTTTTGTATCATGAATTAGTACACGTTCTCCACTGTTTGCGGGGCGAATGTATACGCGATATTTCTGCTAATTCTTCTGAAAGTATTCTTCCTTCTTACAAAGAAGCAGAAGAAGCCAGGACTATTGGTATCGGTGCTTTTACATCAGAAGCCATCTCTGAAAACATTTTTCGGGCAGAAATAGGTATTCCGCTAAGAACTTACAGGTAACCTTTTCTTTTTTGTGATCCAAGTATACCGGCAACAAGCAGATACTGAGTAATAACCAGCGGTAAAAACAGCACTGAATCACTGTAAACTGCCGCTGTGATTGCTGCTCCAATTGCCAGAGAAATACCTGAAATACCGTCGAGTACGGCAATTTTACGGGGTGAATCCGCCGATGTGATCAGTGTGTCGGTGCCCGCCCCGTAAAACATTTCCAGCAGTGTTACGCCAAGCACAATCAATAACAGACCGGGAAGTTCTGCGATACCGGAAAACCACGGAATAAACAGAATAATACATAGCCCTGTCGCAATCATCAGGGAGGTAATAATGCCCCGGTTTTCAGTGAAGTAACGGTATACCGGAAGCTGTCCGGCGATAATAACCAGTGTGTTAAACAGAAAAGCCGGCCCTATCAGATGCTCATTCCCGGATTGGATCAATTCCAGTGGCACAATCACCTCAAAACTGTAATACAACATAGCAAAAATAATGCTGGTCACAGAAATCAGAACGGTATCTCTGCCGGTGAGATCAGTAAAATGAAAAAAATAAAAATGGCTTTCCGGTTTACCGGGACAAGAGCGCAACCCGGCAGAAAATACAATGCCGCACGTAAAAATCCCCGTCAGGATGAGTAATGCATAAGCAAAAGGCAGTGAGAAAAAGACAAACAGCGTAATCAGAACCGGGGCAATGGCAGCACCGGTATTATTCAGTGTCATTCGCACCGAAAAACTCTCACTGATATTTTGAGAGGTGGCTTTAATATAGTACTTTGCCGCCACAGAAAATACGGAGGTGGCGATACCATTTACCAGCATCACCAAACCACAGATGTAAAATGTTTGTCCGGTAAAGAGAAATAACAGCGAAAGCAGTTTAAAAAACAGTGAAAAGATAATAGTTTTTTTGCTGTCAAACCGGCTTATCAGCGGAATAATAAAAAAATACGCTAATGAGAATGACCAGAATTTTATCGTGCCGAGATACAGAATCTCTTTTTCACTGAGCGTTTTCCCTGCAAAATAGAGTAACGCCAGCGGCATCAGCAGCCCGGAACCCAACGCATTAAAGAAAAAGCAGATATTAATTGCCCTGCTTTTTCGTTCAAAAATCGCCCGGTAAATAAGCATCAGCGGAGATTCCAGCGCTGACAGATGGCAGTAAAAATCTGTTTTCCGGTTTCAGTCAGTATGGCATGTTGTCTGACAATGTCTGCTGTATCCCGGAGTTTTTCCAGGTTACTGCTCAGTCTGTCATAATATTCCGGTTCCGGGGTATCGTCGCTGTTGCGGATAATTTCAGAAAATACATAGCAGATACGGGATAAAACGAATAGTGCATGAAAAATACCGATCATCGGACGGTCGTCATCACGCAGTGGCGCCGCAAATACCTCATCAACCCGGTTAAGTACCAGAGGATCATCCGCATTGAGGATATTCAGTGCAGTATGGCCGCACTCATGAGCCAGAATATCAATATAATAGGCAACCGAATGTGACGGGTGGACATAGGCAAACATCATCCCCCACATATAAAAATTAGTACCGGAGCGCATAAAGCGGGTGTTGTCCGTACTTTCCTGTGTCAGGTATATCTGGTGAATAAACCGGTTAATTTCATTTGCGGTTTCCGGTGCACAACGCCGAATAACGGACAATGCCTGTGTTATTTTTGCTGTTTCCGCTGTTGCCAGTACCGGGTCATCGCAGTACCCGAAGCCAAGCTGTTTATCGTCACGGATAATTTTCAGTATCATCTGTTTTGCCGGTGAATTACCGGCAGATGTCAGTGGCGAAATAATCAGCGGCAATGGTGTTTTCGTTCTCAGCAACTGGTTAAGATAATTGACAGCATTCGCATGTTCATCATTCACGGCATATTTACCGGCAATATAATGAATAGCACAGTTTTGCCACGACAACGGGACATCTTTATTTATCTCAGGCAAATTATAATACGATAATAAATAATTAAGTGACTTATATATTTCATCAGAAAAATATTGATAGGCATCCTGATGAGAATAGTCAGGAAAAGTCAGGTTGATCATATAACAGCTTCCGTCAGATGGATAAACCACACTCGGACTGACAGGCATGGTTTATCAATTGGTTAATTTTGTTTTTATTTACTGAATGACCATCCTGATAATGGTGATTTTATTTTCAATAATTTGTTTTTATCTAATTTTTTCATTATTTTCTTTCCTTATAAATAACGGGTTATATAAAAATGTACTGTGCACTCAGATTGCCTTTAAACCCTAGAATAAAAATAGTGATTAAAAAACACTTTTTTTAATTCGTGTTATTTTTCTGAATCAATATCACGAAAAAAAGCGAAAATAATTATGAAATAAATAATATCCATTATATGAGATATAAAAAAACCACGCTGTGTTTTCACCGCGTGGTTTTATCAGTACCGAAATTATCCGGTTATTCAGATCAATGTTAAAAATGTCTGTTTGAAATCATCAATATCGTGCTGTGTGGTTGCCCATGAGGTACACAGGCGCAGACAGGATTTTCCCGGCTCCTGCAATAACGTTTCATGGAAAACAAACTGTTTTTTCAGCTTTTCTGCCAGCACTGACGGCAGAATAACAAAGACCTGGTTAGATTCCGGCGGGGCGAGGAACGTAAAGCCCTGCTCCGTAAAGAATTCGGTCAGTTGGCCCGCCATACTGTTAAGATGTTTACCCAGTGCGAAATAGAGGTCATCCGTAAACAGCGCCTGAAACTGTGCACCCAGCAGCCAGCCTTTTGCCTGTAAACCGCCCTTTTGTTTTATACTGAAACGGAAATCCGCTTTCAGTGCCGGATTACTGATCACCAGAGCTTCTGCCGCAATTGCGCCGATTTTGGTACCGCCGATATAGAACGCGTCTGTCAGTGCCGCGATATCTTCAATCGTCAGGTCACTTTGTGCGGACATCAGTCCTGATGCCAGACGTGCACCATCGAGATAGAGCCATAAGCCATGTTTATCACAGAAACGACGCAATGCCTGTATCTCTGCTTTACGGTATACCGTACCGATTTCGGTGGAATTGGTGATATAAACCAGCTTCGGCTGAACCCAGTGTTCATCATTATGTTCGGCAATGACCGGTTTAAGATGATCGGGTGTCAGTTTTCCGTCCGGAGAAAATACGGTGATGACTTTATGGCCGGTAGCTTCGATTGCACCGGTTTCATGCGTGGCAATATGACCGGTACTGACTGAAATCACTGCCTGATGCGGACGCAGAAAGTGAGAAATGGCCGTCAGGTTGGTAATAGTCCCGCCGTTAAAGAAATGGATATCTGCCTGTGGCTGACCAATCCGCTGCTTAATCAGCGTGGCGGCGGCAGTACATAAGTCATCTGTGCCGTAACCATTATGGCGGTGGCCTGCTGTGTCAGTAATGGCTTTTAAAACAGCCGGATGTGCAACTTCATTATAATCATTCTGAAAACGGTACATATGCTCCTCCGATAGTGTGCAGTAATACTATGCTGATACTTACCGGCGCACAATGGCACGAACCGCAGATCAATCCGGATTTACCAGCCCGATCACACCTTCACTGATAGTAATTTTCCCCTGTGTTTTCAGACGCAGCAAAACTTTATCCGTATGACGCCGGGAGGTGCCGAGAATGCTGGCCAGCATGTCGCGGGGAAGATGGATCTGATGACCGCTGATTTGTGTCAGCATGTAGAGCAGATTGTTTTCGATGGAATCAACGGCATTCATCAGCCGTTGCTCACCATTGATAAGACAGCGTTTTGCCAGCTGGCGGTTAAGCAGCAGGGATAACCGGTGATCCTGCGACAGCCAGGTCAGAAATACGGTTGCCGGCATCCGTAATACACGGCAGTCTGATAACGCTATCACGTCATAACGGTATGCCTGCTGACAAATCGCTTCCATTTCCCCGAGAAATTCGCCACGGTAACAGAATGTCAGCCCGACCTGTTTACCATTTTCCGCCTGCTTATTAACAATAAACTCGCCGTCAAGAATGATATAGACCGCCTGAGCCGGATCACCCTGGCAAATCAGATTTTGTCCGTTATAAATATGCAGTGTGGTTACACTGTTTCTGACAACCTCCGGAGCATCACGGAACAGGCCGTCTGCCTCCGGCAGAAGCTCTTCTTCGCTGAATTTCAGCCATAATTCACGAAACGGGGTAGTATTTTGCATGTACGGATATTTGTCAGAACGGAATAATCAGTGGGTAAACGTTAGCATGGTTAACAACAGGTTTGAACAGATAGTTTAAGCACTGATTTTACGGGCTGCGGGTGACCGGCAGCCCGTAAGCCGGGTTACTTCAGTTCGTAACCGTTCAGATATTGCTGCTGTTTTGTGGTCAGATTATCGAGTGAAACGCCCATGTCCTGTAATTTCAGTGCGGCAACCTCACGGTCAATTTCATCACTGACATCGTAGACTTTCGCTTCCAGGTCATGGCTGAGCAGATACTCGGCGCTGAGTGCCTGGAGGGCAAAACTCATATCCATAATTTCTGCCGGATGCCCGTCTGCACAAGCGATATTGACCAGCGCACCACGGCCTAACAGATAGAGTGTGCGGCCATTTTTCAGGGTATAACCTTCGATATTCTCGCGGGCAATTGTGACATTGTCACTTAACTGCTGAAGATCGGTCAGCTTGATTTCGTCCTCAAAGTGCCCGGTATTACTGATGATGGCACCCTCTTTCATCAGGCTGAAATGTTCTGATGTCAGCACGTCACAGCAGCCGGTTGCGGTGATAAAGATATCACCCAGTGGCGCTGCCGTGGTCATGGTCATGACCGCGAAACCATCCATTTTTGCTTCGAGAGCTTTTATCGGATCCACTTCTGTGACAATCACTTCCGCGCCCAGCCCTTTCGCCCGCATAGCACAGCCTTTGCCGCACCAGCCGTAGCCGGCGACGACCACGGTTTTCCCGGCAATAACCAGGTTGGTGGTGCGCATAATACCGTCAAACGTGGATTGTCCGGTACCGTAGCGGTTATCAAACAGGTGTTTGGATTGTGCGCCGTTAATCGATAAAACCGGGAAGTTCAGTGCACCGCTTTTTTCGCGGGCAACCGCACGCAGAACACCGGAGGTGGTCTCTTCACAGGCACCAATAGTATGTTTTGCATATTCCGGATACAGGCTGTGCAGTTCATGTACCAGATCACCACCGTCATCAATAACAATGTGCGGTTCGCAGGCCAGAGTCTGCTTCACAAAGTTGCGGTACGCTTCCGCATCCGCGCCGTGGATGGCAAATGTATGGATTCCGCTGACAACCAGTGCCGCGACAATATCATCTTTGGTCGACATCGGGTTGCTGCCGGTGACAGATACCTCAGCGCCGCCTGCGGCGAGAACGCGTGCCAGATAGGCGGTTTTCGCTTCCAGGTGGATAGAGAGCGCGATGCGTTTTCCGGCAAACGGCTGTTCTTTGGTAAAACGCTGTTCCAGTGCGCGTAACAGCGGCATATGAGCGCGAACCCAGGCAATTTTTTGCTCACCCTGCGGTGCGGATGAGAGATCTTTATAAATACTGGTGACCATGGCAACTCCTGCATACGTCTTTTATAACGGGATAAGCCACAGTAACCGGAGGTTCCGGGTGTCTCCAGGGCATTTGCCCTGAATCCGCAAAAAAAATCTCCGTATAAATACCGTGATCAGCGGCGTGCCTGTACCATCGCAATCAGGCCGCAGATATCCTGAGGGACATTGTCCGTTTTCAGGATCTCGTCCGGTGTCATCCACTGAAATTCAGGATGCGGCGTTGCAGCTTCATCCAGCGGGCGGCACCAGTACACCATATCAATATGCCAGTGCTCCCCGGTTTTTTTATCCGGGATAAATTCTTTTAGGATCGCCATCGGCAGTGGCAGCACACCGGTTTCCTGCAGTGGTGTGATAAATTGCTGCGCCTGAGTATCCCGGCTGATAATCCGGCATTCCAGCCCGGTTTCTTCACGAATTTCACGCAATACGGCGTCCTGCGGTTCTTCATTTTCTTCAATATGCCCGCCGGGCGGCAGCCAGATCCCCAGTTTCGGGTGAAAATGGAGTAAAAAACGTCCGCGGCTGTCACTCACCAGGCCGGAGGCGGTAAAATGTTTGATAACAGAAGGCATAATGTTTCTCAGGTTATTCAGGTGATCATAGTCAGAACCACCGGAAGCGTCAGTACGGCAACCATGGTCTGAAACGTGATAATTCCCGCCATCAGCTGACTGTCACCGCCGAGCTGGCGCGATAAAATATAAGCGGTCGGTGCTGTCGGAATGGCAAAAAAGATCACAAACAGCTGATATTCAAGTTGGGTTAATCCGGTCACTGCGGCCACAGCAATTGCCAGTAACGGCATAATGCACAGGCGGACTACGCTGTTCAGACTGATTTTCAGCGCGGAATAGCGGATAGTGGCAACCTGCAATGCCGCCCCGACGCACAACAGTCCCAGCGGCAGGCTGGCACCGGCCAGCAGTCTGGCAAACTGCCCTGTGTTATACGGCAGACCAATACCGCTGACGTTCAGCAGCATCCCGATAATGCAGGAAATAATCAGCGGGTTTGTCAGAACCGGCAACAACAGCCGGCGCAGTGATAACTGCTTAAATTCAGATAACGCAACCACTGAGATGATATTACACAGCGGAACCAGCACCGCGAGGATCACCGCCGCCACAGCCATTCCTGACGGACCATAGAAATCGTTAACGATGGATAACCCGAGATAGGTATTAAAGCGGATCGCGCCCTGAAGCAGTACACCGAATTCTGCCGTTGGTATTCCGCGAAAACGCCTGACGACAGCAAAGGCGGCAGTGGCCAGACCGAGCATAATGACCAGTGCGGCAGCCAGTTTCGGAAGTTGCGGGTTATCCAGCGGCGCAACCGCGAGGCTGTTGATCAGCAGCGCCGGAAATAAAATATAGTAATTCAGCTTTTCCGCGCCGTTCCAGAACCCGGCATCAAAAACCGGCCTCCGCTTCAGAATACAGCCGAGCAGAATCAGCGCAAACAACGGCCATAATGTCATCAGAATTGCGAACATCAGCAGAGATCCGGCAGGAAAGTGATTTTTGCATCATAACAGGAACAACGGGTTACGCGAGCAACAGTGCCGGATTTGTATTGCTGATCGCGTTTTTACATTTTACCTGCCGCAGCGCATAAAACGCACTACGTTTTACCGGGGTTATATGTTAATCCCCGGCGGGGGTGATCACCTGATAGGTGCAGCTGAATGCAGCTTTCTGGATGCGGTAACTGTCCTGCGGATCGTGCCGGGAGCGGAGCAGCACATCACCTTTCATCACCCGCTGTTTTTCGCCCCACGGCGCAATAATCACAAACGGTTTTTCCTGTGTTATGACCAGATAATCCATCGGCTCACCCTGCGGACGGAAGCGCTGCCGGTTCGCACTGTCAGGTGATGTCAGCGCACTGCCGTAACGGCGGGAAAATGCCGTTTTTTTCACCAGAATTTCTTCATTACCGGTGGCTTCGCAGATATTCTGCACCACCCAATCCCCGGCTTCAGCCGGTTTTGAACGGGTTTCTTCACCTTCACCGCGGATAATGGTCACGACAATTTCACCGGGGACCGCAGGCCGGGCAAGCACTTCGCGGGTTTTACGGGCAATGCCGGTACGCTCACCCGCATCCGCAAATAATTGGCTGCGATCCTGAACCGGCAGCAACTGTAAATCGTCCGCCGGTGCAGAAAATGCAGGCAGCGTCAGGAACAGCAGTCCGGAAAGCGTCTTGTGCATGGTCATTATCCGTTAAGCTGAGTAAATCCGGGTGACAGTGTCATGTTTGCAGGCGGTGAGTTATCCCCGCCGATCCGCCGCAGAAGACGGGCTGCGGCACTGCGTCCGACATCCCGTGACGGCTGGGTGATAAAGGCAACGGGGATGTCATACAGGGCTTCACTGCCGATATCATCAAACCCTACCAGGGCGATTTCCTGCGTAAAATAACTTTCGTTATCTCCCTGTCTGACGGTGTTACCGGTACTCAGTGCAGCAAAATATGCACCGAGCGCCGTACCGGTGTTGTGACAGACTATCGCACTGACTTTGGGGTACTGATACATAAATCCGGAAACACTGCGGATGATATTCTGCTGTTTGTTGTCTGTTTCCACAATCCATTCCGGGCGAAACGGCAACCCGTACTGCACGAGTGTTGAGCAGTAGCCGCCGACCCGCTCGGCGCGGGTGAGTGAATCGCTTTCACCGCCAAAATAGGCAATCTGCCGGTGACCGTTTTTGATCAGATACTCGGTCGCCATCCTGGCGGCAGAGGCGTTATCCGGGCGGACAACATCGATACCGGAGAATTCACTGGCCCGGGCGGCGCATACCATCGGGATCTGATAATGATTTACCCGATCAACCACCTCATTGGTGAGAAATTTACCGCCGCCGGCAACAACACCATCCACGCCGTAGCGGATCAGACTGTCCAGCGAACGGGCAAATCCGGCAGCGGAATTGCCGCTCTGGGTCAGAAAAACCTGTTTGCCCTGCGTTTCCGCATATTCGCTGACCCCGGCGGCGACCTCCGCATAAAACGGCTCCGTAATATCTTTGACAATCAAACCAATCACATTGGAGATGTTATCCCGCAATGTGGCGGCCTGCTGGTTGCGGACATACCCCAGCTCTTCAATTGCCGCATTGACTTTATCCGCGGTTTTCCGCGAGATCCGCCCTTTTCCGCTGAGTACCAGTGACACCGTGGTGACGGAGACACCTGCCTGCTGCGCCACATCAACTATCGTGACTTTTCTGAGATTCATAACGCCGGATACTTCCTTACGCTCAGGATACTGCACCGAATTTTACACAAAATCCGATAAAACGTTTTATCTATTTCTGAAATATGGTTGCTGTGTCATGTTTATTTTTTGTGATCGGGCAACTATTATAATTTGGTAAAACGTTTTATCTTATTTTACCTTCACAACACCACACTGACATTTACAGGATACCGTATGAGTAGCCAACCAAAACAAAAAGTCACGCTCTGGGAGTTTTTCCAGGGACTGGGCAAAACCTTTATGCTGCCTGTCGCGCTGCTCTCGTTCTGCGGGATCATCCTCGGCATCGGCAGTTCACTCAGCAGCCGCGATGTGCTGACACTGCTGCCGTTTCTCGATCACACCGTATTCCAGTTATTATTCACCTGGATGAGCAAAATCGGTTCATTTGCCTTCAGTTTTCTGCCGGTGATGTTTGCCATCGCCATTCCGCTGGGACTGGCGCGTGAAAACAAAGGTGTGGCCGCTTTCGCCGGATTTGTCGGTTTTGCCGTTTTTAACCTCGCGACTAACTTCTATCTCACTGCCGCCGATATTTTACCGACCACGGACCCGGCGATTCTGAAGGCTCATAACATCCGTGATGTGCTGGGTATTCAGTCTATCGACAGCGGTATTCTCGGTGCGGTTATCGTCGGTATTATTGTTTATATGCTGCATGAGCGTTTTAATACCATCCGCCTGCCGGATGCACTGGCGTTCTTCGGCGGGACACGTTTTGTGCCGATTATCACCACCCTGGTGCTTGGTCTGTGCGGCCTGCTGGTTCCGCTGATCTGGCCGTGGTTTGCGATGGGTATCAACGGATTAGGTAAACTGATTCAGAGTGCCGGCGCTTTCGGGCCGATGATTTTCGGCTCCGGTGAACGGTTGTTACTGCCTTTTGGTCTGCACCATATTCTGGTGGCTCTGATCCGCTTTACTGAAGCGGGCGGCACCATGGAAGTGTGCGGTAATACCGTTAACGGCGCGCTGACGATCTTCCAGGCGCAGCTTTCCTGTCCGGATACGCAGGGCTTTGCGGCCAGCGCCACTCAGTTCCTGTCTCAGGGTAAAATGCCTGCCTTCCTCGGTGGTCTGCCGGGCGCTGCATTAGCCATGTATCACTGTGCTCATCCTGAAAATCGTCATAAAATTAAGGGATTACTGATTTCCGGTGTGGTTGCCTGTGTTATCGGCGGCACAACGGAACCGCTGGAATTCCTGTTCCTGTTTGTTGCACCGTTCCTGTATCTGATCCACGCGATTCTGACCGGTCTGGGTTTTACCGTGATGGCTGTTACCGGCGTCACCATTGGTAATACCGATGGTAACCTGATTGACTTTGTGGTCTTCGGTATCCTCCACGGCATCCAGACCAAATGGTATATGGTGCCGGTGGTGGCCTTTATCTGGTTTGCTTCTTATTATGCGATTTTCCGTTTCGCCATTACCCGCTTTAACATCAAAACACCGGGCCGCGATACGGATACCAAAGAAAGTGTACCGGCAACCGGCAGTTCAGCAGGGAAATCCGGCTACGATGTGCCTGCGATTCTGGCAGCGCTGGGCGGGAAAGAGAATATTATTTCACTGGATAACTGTATCACCCGTCTGCGGATGTCCGTGCAGGATATGAGCAAAGTGGATGACGCGCAGCTCAAAGCATTGCGGGCAATCGGCGTTGTCCATCTTAATGAGCATAATTTGCAGGTTGTTATCGGCCCACAGGTTCAGTCTGTCAAAGATGAACTGGAAAAGCTGATGAAATCCGCGCCTGATTCCGCTCAGCCGGAACCGCAAAACGCCTGATAACTTACACCGCACTGTCTGACAGTGCGGTTTTTCTTTCCGGAGAAACTATGTCCTCTCACTTTTCTGTTCCGGTTGATCGTCACGGTACTTACTGCACACAATGGGATTTTGTGCAGGATCGTTTCGGTCAGGCGGATTTACTGCCTTTTACCATCTCAGATATGGATTTCATCACCGCGCCGGTGATCCTGAAAGCAATTTCAGAACGCACCGCACATGGCGTGTTCGGCTACAGCCGCTGGCAGCACCGGGATTTTCTCAGCGCCGTTGCACACTGGTTTTCATCCCGTTTTCAGGCGCAGATTGATACGCAAACACTGGTGTACGGACCGTCAGTCATCTACATGGTCAGTCAGATGATCCGCCTGTGGTCACAACCCGGTGACGGTGTGGTAGTGCATACGCCCGCCTATGATGCGTTTTATAAGACGATTACCGGTAATCAGCGTACTGTGGTTCCCTGCCCGCTGCAAAAAACGGCGGAGGGCTGGTGGTGTGATATGAATGTGCTGGAATCCCTGCTTGCGAAGCCGGAAACGCGGATTCTGCTGTTATGCAGCCCGCATAACCCGACCGGAAAAGTCTGGACGCGCGATGAGCTGACCACCATGGCTGAATTATGTGAACGGCATAATGTGCGGGTGATCAGTGATGAAATTCATATGGATCTGTGCCGTGCGCCGCATCAGCACACGCCGTGGTCTGAAACCGGGCGCGGGGAATGGGCATTATTCACCTCCGCATCCAAATGCTTTAATATTCCGGCACTGACCGGTGCTTACGGACTGATTTCAGATACCGCCTCCCGTGAAGCCTATTTTCATCAGCTGAAAGCCTGTGACGGGCTATCTTCCCCTGCGGTTCTGGCGGTTATCGCTCATATAGCGGCATACCGTGACGGCGCACCGTGGCTTGATGAGCTGCGTGATTATCTCTTTGCTAATCTGGACTATATAAAGCAGCGGCTGGATGCGGAACTGCCGGAACTGAACTGGCAGGTGCCGGAATCGACCTATCTGGCGTGGATAGATCTGAACCCGCTGAATATTGATGATGATACTCTGCAACATACCCTGATTACGCGGGAAAAGGTAGCGATCATGCCGGGATATACCTACGGGGAAGAAGGACGCGGATTTTTGCGTCTGAATGCCGGATGCCCGCGTGATAAACTCACCGCAGGCATGGATAAATTAATTCGCGCGCTGAAATCA
The DNA here is from genome assembly GCF_032989665.1 of Morganella sp. BCCO 40_0007. NCBI lineage: Bacteria > Pseudomonadati > Pseudomonadota > Gammaproteobacteria > Enterobacterales > Morganellaceae > Morganella > Morganella sp. BCCO 40_0007. The sequence continues at coordinate 80,372 of NZ_JAVBIN010000003.1, forward strand.
CGCTGATTTTTTGCACGACCCGGGCGCATTCTCTGCGCCCCGGTTATTCGTGTTTGCCGACCTTATTGCGCAAGGCGCGGCGTAAATAGGAAAACGGTAAGCTGGGACACGGTTTATCTGCGGGTCTGCCGGTGTTCACCGCTTCCTGTTTTTCATCCTGAACCGGTTTTTCCGGCGGGATCTTTCCGGAGGTGGTGTTTTCCGCCATGTTATTCCCCTTCTTTGCTGAGTGCGTCGTTGACCGCTTCTATTTTCCGTACTGCATCATTAAGAATATCGGCGATCTGACCAAGCTTGGTTTCATCCAGTTCACTGGTGACCAGTTTATGGCGCAGCAGTGCCCGTAAATTCCCCAGCGCCTGCTCGATTTCATCGGATAACAGCGAACCACGGCGGAAGGATTTGGTTTCCTGTAAGCGTTGTGCAATCTGTTCCAGAACATCAGTGTTCTCTTCCAGATGCATTTTACCTTCCGGTGTCAGGCTGTAGCTTTTACGGCCGTTCCCGGTGTTTTCCGCCACAATCAGCTGCTGGTCTTCGAGCAGTGTCAGTGTCGGATAAATCACACCCGGACTGGGTGTATAGAGGCCGGAAGTCAACTGGCCGATGGATTTGATTAATTCATAACCGTGGCTTGGTTTCTGGTTAAGATTCGCCAGCATCATGATGCGCAGATCACCGTGATCAAGCAGACGACGCAGGCCCTTCCCGCGGCCGCGGTGACGACCGTGTTCGCGCTCTTCGTGGCAACCGTGTCCGTGATGCTCATGATGATCACCGTGACAGCCGTGTTCGTGATGTTCGCCGTGTCCATGGTGGTCACCATGACAGCAATGACCGCGATGTTCACCGTGAGCACGACGTTCGTCGTGACCATGATGCTCGCCGCAGCAACGGTGTCCGTCCTGCCCGTGGTGTTCCCCGTGGCGGCCGCCATGGCCTCCGTGACGCTGACGCCCTTCCTGTGAGTCACAGGCACGATGGCGTAATGCATGAAGAAACATAGTAAATTCCTTTTGTGATATAGAGTGATAATCAGCAAAATCAGTTTTTAGATATATCTGTTTTGCCTTCAGGAACTACTATAGTCCTCCGCTATGGAAAGATCAAATTAGATATATCTAAAATAGCACGATTTGTATTTTAACGGGAATGATTATCACTATCAGAGTATAACAGGAAGTGACCTGCACTATCAGCAAATGGTGCGAAACAGACTGACAGTGCAGATATAAAAGAAAAAAATCAGAAGTCCGGATTAATCAGAACAATTTTTCCGGTTAAATCACCGGATTCCATCAGCTGGTGGGCTTTTGCCGCATCTGCAAGGTTAAACGTATAGTTTACCAGTGGTTTGACTTTTCCCGACCGCAGCAGCGGCCAGACTTTATGGGCAAGATCACGGGCAATGACGGCTTTCTCTTCCGGTGTCCGCGCCCGCAGTGTTGAGCCGGTATGCAGCAGGCGTTTTACCATCAGCGGCATCAGATTCAGGTTTTGCGGGTTACCGCGCATCAGGCCGATCTGGATAATCCGCCCGCCTTTGGCCGCAACCTCATAGTTTTTGCTGACATAATCACCACCGATAAGGTCAACAACCATGTTCACGCCCTGCCCGCCGGTCAGTTCCGGAATCAACTGCGCAAAATCGTCTTCGCGGTAATTAATAACGTGATCCGCCCCCAGTTGCCGGGCAAGCTCCGCTTTTTCAGCTGTGCCGACAGTAGTGTATACCGTAGCGCCAAAGGCTTTCGCCAGCATAATCGCCACACTGCCGATACCGGAGGTACCGCCATGGATAAGCACACTTTCTTCACTTTGCAGTTTGCCGGTCTGGAAGACATTCGCCCATACAGTGAAGAAGTTTTCCGGAATGGCCGCGGCTTCGGTGTAACTCAGGTTTTCCAGCGGCAGTGCGATGCTGTCATGGACCAGACAATATTCCGCATATCCTCCGCCCGCAACCAGCGCACAGACTTTATCGCCGACCTGGCGGCGTTTGCATTCGTCCCCGACCGCCACGACCTCACCTGCGATTTCCAGTCCCGGAACCGGGGATGCATCCGGCGGCGGCGGATAACTGCCCTGACGCTGGAATACATCAGGCCGGTTGACACCGGCGGCGGCCACTTTAACCAGCAGGTATTCTCCCTGTACCTTCGGCAACGGCATCTCAATTGCCTGTAATACTTCCGGGCCGCCGGGCCGGGTAATATCAATTGCCATCATCGATTCAGGTAATGCATATGACATCATTACTTTTCCTTAAACAGTCCCGGTTTTGTAATACCTGTCGTTTTATGACGAATCAGGTTCATTACAGTTTCAGCATAATGCAGCATATCAAAGATAGCACTGCACGATTATGACGGTGTATTATGTCCGGCACTCTCTTTTTTATATTTTTTATCCGTGCGGAATAATGGTTTTTTCGTTATTTATTTGTGATTGTTTTTAATGTATCACACTATTTTATAACGCAGGAAGAACGCTTTATTCATATTTCACCTGCCTGTTAACATGCAGATGGCAGAAAATTGACCTGCGTTCAGGCTCTCTGTTATTTTAAGCCGGATTATTGAGAGTTTAATCAAATAATTCACATTATGACATCACGAAAAAAGCATAATATGTCAATATTATGCCCCTGTTTTTAGCCCGGTATGACGATATTTAAACTCAGACCACTTACCACTTTTGGTAGTCTGTGATAAAATTGATTCAAATCAATATTATTTCAAGAGCAAGCCTATGATCCCGGAAAAACGTGTAGTACGTAGAATTCAATCAGGTGGCTGCGCGATCCACTGCCAGGATTGCAGCATCAGCCAGCTTTGCATCCCGTTCACGCTGAATGAGCATGAGCTGGATCAGCTCGACAATATTATCGAGCGCAAAAAGCCGATCCAGAAAGGTCAGGCACTGTTTAAAGCCGGAGATGAGCTGAAATCACTGTATGCAATCCGCTCCGGGACCATCAAAAGCTATACTATCACCGAAGAAGGTGATGAGCAGATCACCGGCTTCCATCTTGCCGGCGACCTGGTCGGTTTTGATGCCATTATCAATACCGAGCATCCGAGTTTTGCTCAGGCACTGGAAACATCCATGGTCTGCGAGATTCCGTATGAAACTCTGGATGACCTGTCCGGTAAAATGCCGAACCTGCGTCAGCAGATGATGCGTCTGATGAGCGGCGAGATCAAAGGCGACCAGGAAATGATCCTGCTGCTGTCCAAAAAGAATGCGGAAGAGCGTCTGGCGGCCTTTATTTATAACCTGTCACGCCGTTTTGCTCAGCGCGGTTTCTCCCCGCGTGAATTCCGCCTGACGATGACCCGTGGTGATATCGGTAACTATCTGGGTCTGACCGTTGAAACCATCAGCCGTCTGCTGGGTCGTTTCCAGAAGAGCGGAATGCTGGCAGTAAAAGGTAAATATATCACCATCGAAGATATGGAACAGCTGGCTGCACTGGCCGGTAAAGTGCCTGCACTGCCGCAGGATTAGTAATCTCTCTCCCGGCAACATTTTTGGCTGCCGTAAAACGCATCAGACCGGTTTATTTCGGTCTGGTGCGAATATTTCCTACATTCCTGCTCCTGTTTGGTTTATCTTTATAGATACGTATCCAGCCCCGCGAGGAGAGATGAATGTCTGAATATCAGAACCTCTTAGTTGCAATAGACCCCAATCAGGATGATCAGCCGGCATTACGGCGTGCGGTATATATCGTGCAACGCAATGGCGGACGCATCAAAGCTTTCTTACCTATCTATGATCTGTCATACGATATGACTACCCTGTTGTCCCCCGAAGAGCGGGATGCAATGCGTAAAGGGGTAATTGCCCAGCGTTGCGCGTGGATCAAACAGCAGGCGCGTTACTATCTGGAAGCCGGTATCGATATCGAAGTGAAAGTGGTATGGCATAACCGGCCTTATGAGGCGATTATCAGGGAAGTTGTCAGCGGTGGTCATGATTTGCTGCTGAAAATGGCACACCAGAACGATAAGTTTGAATCGCTGATTTTCACCCCGCTGGACTGGCAGCTTCTGCGTAAGTGTCCGTGTCCTGTCTGGATGGTTAAAGATAAAGTCTGGCCGGAACAGGGTTCTGTTGTGGTCGGTGTCAATCTGTCCAATGAAGAATCGTACCATGATGCACTGAATCTCAAACTGGTCTCGCTGACACAGGATCTCGCGAAACGGATTGTAAAAGACCCAGCAATTCATCTGGTCAGTGCTTATCCGGTGGCACCGATTAATATCGCTATCGAATTACCGGATTTTGACCCGAATACTTACAACAACGCGCTGCGCGGTCAGCATCTTATCGCGATGAAAGAGCTGCGCCAGCAATTCTCCGTCGGCGAAGAATACACTCATGTTTATGAGGGATTACCGGAAAAAGTGATCCCGGAAGTGTGCGGTGAGCTGAATGCCGGGGTGGTGGTATTGGGAATTATCGGCCGGACCGGTATTTCGGCTGCATTCCTCGGTAATACGGCTGAACATGTGATTGACCATCTGAAGTGTGATTTGCTGGCCATAAAACCAGACGGTTTTGTTTGTCCGATCGATACCAGTGATGATGATTAATAACAGATTAAATTATGCATAAAAAAGGCGGGAAATAATTCCCGCCTTTTTCATTTTATCCCGGATTACAGTGCGCGCAGAATAGCGTCACAGCTGGCTTTGGCATCGCCAAACAGCATCTGGGTGTTTTCTTTGAAGAACAGCGGGTTCTGAACCCCGGCATAACCGGTATTCATTGAACGTTTGAAGACAATCACGTTCTGCGCTTTCCACACTTCCAGAACCGGCATCCCGGCAATCGGGCTGTTCGGATCTTCCAGCGCTGCCGGGTTAACGGTGTCGTTCGCGCCAATCACCAGTACCACGTCAGTGTCTTTGAAATCATCGTTGATTTCGTCCATTTCCAGCACTATATCGTAAGGGACTTTTGCTTCAGCCAGCAGGACGTTCATGTGCCCCGGCAGACGGCCGGCAACCGGATGGATACCAAAACGCACTTCAATACCTTTATCACGCAGTTTCTGGGTGATGTCGTGAACCGGATACTGAGCCTGGGCTACCGCCATACCATACCCCGGGGTGATGATGACAGAACTTGCGCCTTTCAGCATTTCCGCCACATCTTCCGCGCTGATTTCACGGTGCTCGCCCTGCTCTTCATCACCGGATGAAACAGTACCGTCAGTACCGAAACCACCGGCAATGACGCTGACAAAGGAGCGGTTCATCGCCTTACACATAATGTAAGACAGGATCGCACCGGAAGAACCGACCAGCGCACCGGTAACAATCAGCAGGTCGTTGCTGAGCATAAAGCCCGCCGCCGCTGCTGCCCAGCCGGAATACGAGTTCAGCATAGAAACCACAACCGGCATATCCGCACCGCCGATAGACGCCACAAGGTGCCAGCCGAAGGCCAGTGCAATCACCGTCATCAGGATCAGCGTGAAGACCTGTAAACCGGTACTGTCCGTTTTGACAAAGGTCCATAACAGCAGGAAAGAAACAACCAGTGCCGCCAGGTTCAGTTTGTGGCGGTTAGGCAGCATCAGCGGTTTTGAGGATAATTTTCCGCATAATTTGCCGTAAGCAACAATAGAACCGGTGAAGGTCACCGCACCGATAAAGATGCCGAGGAACACTTCTGTCAGGTGAATGTTATTCATCACCGCAGAGGTCAGCGCCTGGTTGTGATCCATATAGCTGTTGAAACCGACCAGTACCGCCGCCAGGCCCACAAAGCTGTGCAGGATAGCAACCAGTTCCGGCATTTCGGTCATTTCGACTTTACGTGCCAGACGAATACCAATCACCGCACCAATCACCATGGCAACAATAATCCAGCCGATATTGGCAGAATACGGCCCGAAGATAGTGGCAACCAGCGCGATAGCCATACCGGTAATACCCAGCAGGTTACCCCGTTGTGAGGTTTCATGGCGGGATAACCCGGCCAGACTGAAAATAAATAAGATTGCGGCAACAATATATGCCGCTGTAACGACTCCGCCTGACATATTCATTACCCCTTACGAAACATTTTAAGCATACGCTGTGTGACGGTGAATCCGCCGAAAATATTGATACTGGCGATCAGTACCGCAATAAAGGAGAAGAATGTCACCCAGCCGCCGCTGCCGATTTGCAGCAGTGCGCCGACAACGATGATCCCCGAAATTGCGTTGGTCACCGCCATCAGCGGGGTATGCAGCGCATGGCTGACATTCCAGACCACGTAATAGCCGACCACACAGGAGAGTGCAAACACGGTAAAGTGGGACAGGAACTCCGGCGGAGCCACATTCGCCAGCCAGGAGAACAGGATAAACGCCAGTGCCATCAGGCCGTATTTCAGCCATGGTGACATCGGTTTTTCCGGTTTTTTCTCTGCTTTGACAGCGGCCGGTTTTGCCTGCGGCTGTGCCGATACCTGAATCGGCGGTGCAGGCCAGGTGATTTCACCGGCTTTGACGACTGTCAGACCACGGATCACCACATCATCAAAATCGATATTAATCTGACCGTCTTTCTCTTTACACATCAGCTTCATCAGGTTCACCAGGTTGGTGCCGTAAAGCTGGGATGATTGTGTGGCAAGACGTGCCGCCAGGTCAGTATAACCGATGATTTTGACGCCGTTTTCGGTGGTGTGGATTTCTCCCGGTACGGTCAGTTCACAGTTACCGCCGTTCTGAGCCGCCAGGTCAACAATCACGCTGCCTGATTTCATCGACTCAACCATTTCTCTGGTGATGAGTTTTGGTGCCGGTCTGCCCGGGATCAGTGCGGTGGTGACAATGATATCCACCTCTCTGGCCTGATCCGCGAACAGCGCCATCTCTGCCTTAATAAAGGCCTCAGACATGACTTTCGCATAGCCGTCACCGCTGCCGGCATTTTCTTCGAAATCGAGTTCGAGGAATTCGGCACCCATACTTTTCACCTGCTCTTTAACTTCAGGGCGGGTATCAAAGGCACGGACAACTGCCCCCAGGCTGCCTGCCGCACCGATTGCGGCCAGACCGGCAACACCGGCACCGATGACCAGTACTTTGGCCGGCGGTACTTTACCGGCGGCAGTGATCTGTCCGGTAAAGAAACGGCCGAAAGCATTGGCAGCTTCCACAATCGCACGGTAACCGGCGATGTTGGCCATAGAGCTGAGTGCGTCCAGCGACTGTGCGCGGGAGATACGCGGCACCGAATCCATCGCAAAGACGTTAATCCCCTGCGCGGCCAGTTTTTCCGTCAGCTGCGGGTTCTGGGCAGGCCAGATAAAGCTGACCAGAGAACTGCCCGCCTTCATCAGCGGAATTTCATCATCCTGAGGGGCGTTCACTTTAAAAATAAGGTCTGATTGCCAGGCTTCCTGTGTGCTGACAATATCAGCACCGGCTTCGCGGTAAGCGTTGTCATCAAAACTGGCAAGATGACCGGCTCCTGTTTCAACAGCCACATCAAATCCGAGTTTTTTCAGTTGTATTACTGTTGCCGGCGTGGCGGCGACCCGGGTTTCACCAGACTGTCGCTCTTTTGGTACACCAATACGCATAATGTTCCCTTATATAAGCTCAAGTGTTTTACGGATGATTGGTCAGACATGTGCGTAAAAAAACAACCATTTGCACAAATTCAGATCAAAAGCACCCTTTTATCCGATATGTCCTAATAAGCTACTGAAAAATGTGATATCGATCCATCTAATTTGTTTGCCGGATGAAATTAAAACGGCATTTATCCGACCGGAAAAATTTTTTGCCGATAAATGACTATGATTGCATAAATTTATGGTAAAAATAGCTGTATGATTAACAGTCGTTAGATTGCACGATAAATTAAAGCGACAACAAGCACAAATACATGTCATAATTGTGCGGCCAGGATATAAAATTTACAGGTTCAGCACGTTATGAATATTAATTGCGCAAGGCGGAAGGATTTTGTATGAAGCTGAAAACAACGGTCATCGCATCTGCGATGTTTTTTTCATTTACCAGTCTGCTCCCCGCTCAGGCGGCACAGGAATTAACACCGGAACAGGCCGCTCAGTACCAGCCTTTCGAGCGGATTGCAGTTACAGGGCGTTTTAATGCTATTTATGAAGCCGCAGCTGCCGTTTCGCGTAAAGCAGACAAAATGGGTGCCGATGCTTTCTATATCCAGAGCCTCGATGATCTGAACAACAACGGTAATATGCGTGTTGTTGCAGATGTTTACCACCGCGATGCACCGCCGGCCGAGAAAAAAGGCTACCGTCAGTTCCGTGGTGTTAATGAATTACCTGAAAAAGACGCGGTTGGTCTTCAGCCATTTGATACCGTGACTGTCAGCGGCTTTTTTGCCAACAGTCCTGACCTGAACGATGCTATCGCCAAAGAAGCAGTAAAAAAAGGTGCCGCTTCTTTCTTTATCGTCCGTAATATTTTCACCAACGATGGCGGAAACCAGCTGGTCACAGCATATGTCTATAAAGCCGATGCACCAAAACGTGTATTGCAGACAGAAGAAGCGCTGATCCCTGCGGATTCTGATGCCGGTCGTGCAGCACTGGCTGCCGGCGGCGAAGCAGCCAAACAGGTTGAAATCCCGGGCGTGGCCTCTTCCACTGATACCGCCGGTAATAATGTCGGTCGTTTCTTTGAAACCCAGTCTTCCCGCAGCGGCCGTTATACCGTCACTCTGCCGGACGGCACTCAGGTTCAGGAACTGAACAAAGCATCAGCCGCGGTAATGGCACCGTTTGACAGTGTCACCTTCACCGGTTACTACACCACGTCACCGGAAGTCTCCTACCAGGTTGCCAAGCGTGCAGCCGCCAAAGGGGCAAAATATTACCACATCACCCGCCAGTGGCAGTCCAGCGGCGGTAACGTAACTATCAGCGCCGACTTATACAAATAATCACGGCCTGACGGTTCACCGGAAAAAGCGTATCTCTGATACGCTTTTTTTATAGCTTCAGCCTGTGGTATTAACACTTTCACTACATTCGTCTGCCGTCGTTCTGATATACAGCAAATATGCATAATATAATGCAATTAATGCATGATTAAACATTGCATATCCCGCCGACTCTCCGTACAATCAGCGCCAATTTTTGCGTATTCAGTCAGATTGACTGCATGAATAACCTGCTTAACGCATCAGATTTACCGGGAAGGTCTTTTGGATAAAAAACTCAGTTTAACCGCGCTCACCGCTTTAGTGCTCAGTTCTATGGTCGGCGCCGGTGTGTTTAGTCTTCCGCAGAATATGGCCGAAGTGGCCAGTCCGGCTGCACTTATTATCGGCTGGTCAATTACCGGTGTCGGTATCCTCTTTCTTGCTTTTGCTCTGCTGCTGCTTTCCCGGCTGCGTCCGGATCTGGACGGCGGTATTTTTACCTATGCCAAAGATGGTTTCGGTGAACTGATCGGTTTCTGCTCAGCCTGGGGCTACTGGCTGTGTGCGGTGATCGCTAACGTCTCTTATCTGGTCATTGTATTTGCAGCGTTCAGCTTTTTTACCGATACCCCTGACAGCATTATTTTCGGTGACGGAAATACCTGGCAGGCGCTGATTGGGGAATCCATTCTGCTGTGGTTTGTCCATTGTCTGGTTCTGCGCGGTGTACAAACTGCTGCCGGTATCAATAAGCTGGCGACATTCGCCAAACTGGTTCCGCTCGGACTGTTTATCGTGCTGGCAGTGATCGCGTTCCGCTGGGATACATTCCATCTTGATTTCACCGGTGTGGATCTTGGTGTTCCGGTGTGGCAGCAGGTGAAAGATACCATGCTGATCACGCTGTGGGTATTTATCGGGATTGAGGGCGCTGTTGTGGTTTCCGCCCGTGCCCGCCGCCGTAAAGATGTCGGTCTGGCCACGATGATGGCGGTGATTTCCGCACTGACGATTTATATCCTGGTTACCCTGCTGTCAATGGGGGTTGTTGCCCGCCCGGAACTGGCAGAAATGCGCAATCCATCGATGGCGACACTGATGGTGAGCCTGATTGGCGGCAGCGGTGAGATTATTATTGCAGCAGGTCTGATTATTTCTGTCTGCGGTGCTTACCTGAGCTGGACGATTATGGCCGCGGAAGTCCCGTTTATCGCGGCACTGCATGGCTCTTTCCCGTCACCGTTCAAAAAACAGAATGCGAATAATGCCCCCTCTTCATCTTTGTGGATGACCAACGGTGCTGTACAGCTTGCACTGGTGCTGATCTGGCTCAGCGGCAGTAATTACAATACGCTGCTGACCATTGCTTCTGAAATGATTTTGGTGCCTTATTTCCTGGTCGGTGCATTTCTGGTAAAAACCGCCCTGAAAATGAAGAAACCGGCACTGCTCGGCGTAGGTATGATCGCAGCCCTGTATGGATTGTGGCTGATTTATGCATCCGGCATTATCAATCTCATGCTGTCTGTTGTGCTCTATGCGCCGGGTATTCTGGTCTTTCTGTATGCACTGAAAAACCGTGAGATAAAAACCACACTGCATTTTATCGAGTGGAGCATTATTGCTGCCCTGCTGATAGCCGCCGTTCCTGCGCTCTGGTATTTGGTGCGCTGAAGCTCCGAAAATACGAGCCGGTCACTGACCGGCTTTTTGTCTCCTCCCCCGTATCCCGCTAATTCTTTCTGCTGAACAAAGACAACGCTGATGCTTCCTGCGGGTATCTGTAATAAAACACATTGTATGTTGTAACTAAATAGGGTGGATATACGATAAATAAAAAGAAAACGGGCGATGATATGCCCGTTTGTTACTATAATCATCAATACTGGATAAATAAACAGTATACCGTAAAAACGGCACTTTACCCGCTGATTTGTTCCATTGCCTGAATAATCCGCTTATCTGAAACCGGATACGGCGTACCCAGTTGCTGGGCAAACAGACTGATGCGGAGCTCTTCGATCATCCAGCGCACGGCCTCTGCTTCCGGCCTGCGTTTCTCCACCGGCGACAGCTTGCCCTGCCACTGTTTCCACAGATTCTGAACATGCTCAATCTTACTCATGTTCGCCCTGTCGCGGTTAACATCAGACACCAGTTTTTCGATACGCCGCTCTATCCCCTGTAAGTAGCGCAGGATATCCGGCAGCCGCTGCCAGCCATGAGCGGTAACAAATCCCGGAAAGACCAGCCCGCTCATCTGTGCCTTGATATCAGAGAGTGCAAATGCCATCTGCATATCTATCCGCCCTTTCAGGCGTTTACTGATAGCAAATGTAGTAGTCAGAATCTGCTCCACCAGCTTCGCAATACCGACAACCGTTTCATTCAGCTCTGCCCGGACAAATTCCTGTAACTGTGCGAATTTATCCTCCTGCCAGACCACACCACCGTATTGCGCTATCAGTTTATCGATACCACAGGCGATACAGTCATCGATCAGATCCAGCACTTTACCGTACGGGTTAAAATACAGCCCCAGTTTGGCTTTGTTCGGCAATTTTTCATGCAGATATTTGATCGGTGACGGAATGTTCAGCAGCAGTAAACGCCGTGTTCCCGCCTGCATCGCCAGTTGCTGTTCAAATTCCGTTTCAAAGACCTTAATGCCGACACTCTGTTTTTCATCCACCAGCGCCGGGTAGGCTTTTACCGCATAACCACCGCGCTTTTGTTCGTAACAGCCGGGGATATCACCGAAACGCCAGATATGTGCACCGCTTTGTTCGATACCATCATCCACCACATCAGATAACGTCTGCTGTACCTGCTCTTTCAGGCTCAGTTTCAGTGCCTCAAGATCATAACCTTCCGCCAGTTTTTTCTGTTTATCTCCTGTGATACGGAAAGTCATTTTCAGATGTGACGGAATTTGCTCCGGCTGCCAGGATTCGCGATCAACGGTCACACCGGTCATACGGCGCAGCTCCCGTTCCAGTGCATCCAGTAATGCGCCCTGCGGCTCAGGTACCCGCTCCATAAATGCTCCCGCATAGTTCGGCGCAGGCACAAAATTACGGCGTACCGGTTTAGGCAGAGATTTGATGAGTGCGATAACCAATTCTTCACGCAGTCCCGGAATTTGCCAGTCAAATCCTTCCGGACTGACCTGGTTAAGTACCGGCAGCGGGATGTGTACAGTCACGCCATCCGCTTCCGTTCCCGGCTCAAACTGATAACTCAGACGGAATTTCAGATCCCCCTGATACCAGTAGTTCGGATAATCCTGCGCGGTCACCTGGTTCGCATCAGAGCGGATCAGCATATTTTTCTCATAATTGAGAAAATCCGGTTTCTGTAACCGTTCCCGCTTCCACCAGTTATCAAAATGCTGTGACGAGATAATATCCGGCGGCAGACGGGTATCGTAGAAACTGAACAATGTTTCGTCATCCACGAGGATATCGCGGCGCCGGGATTTGTGTTCCAGCTCCTCCACTTCGTTGCGCAGTGTCTGGTTTTCCCGGAAGAAAGCATGGCGGGTCTGCCAGTCACCTTCCACCAGTGCATGACGGATAAAGAGTTCGCGGCACAACACCGGGTCGATATTGCCGTAATTGACCGGACGTCCTGCCACCACCGGCAGCCCGTACAGCGTGACTTTTTCTGTCGCCATCACCGCGCCCTGTGATTTCTCCCAGTGCGGTTCGCTGTAGTGGTATTTCACCAGATGCGGCGCCAGCGGCTCTATCCATTCCGGTTCAATTTTGGCGGCAATACGCCCCCATAACCGGCTGGTTTCGACCAGTTCCGCCACCATCACCCATTTCGGCGGTTTCTTAAATAATCCGGAGCCCGGAAAGACAGAGAAACGTGCATTACGCGCCCCTGTGAACTCCTGTTTTTCCGTGTCTTTCTGCCCGATATGAGATAGCAGACCACTCAAAAGTGACAGATGCACGCTGCGGTAATCCGCCGGTTCGCTGTTAACCGGTATTCCCTGCTCTTTTACCACCTGACGCAGCTGGGTATACACATCCTGCCATTCACGGATACGCAGATAGTTAAGGAATTCCTGACGACACTGTTTACGCAGCTGAGAGTTAGACAGCACCTTCTGCTGCTCTTTCAGGTAGTTCCACAAATTCACAAAAGCAATAAAGTCGGATTCTTTATCCGCAAAGCGGCGGTGTTTCTCATCAGAAGCCTGTTGTTTCTCCATCGGGCGCTCACGCGGATCCTGGATAGAGAGCGCCGCGGCGATCACCATGGTTTCACGCACCGCTCCATGATTACGGGCTTCCAGTACCATCCGTGCCAGACGCGGGTCAATCGGCAGTTTTGCCAGCTGACGCCCGGTTTGTGTCAGATGATAATGCCCTTCGGCGGAGGTTTTACCGTCGATAGCACCCAGTTCTTCCAGCAGTTTTACACCATCCTGGATATTGCGTTTATCCGGCGCTTCCACAAACGGGAAAGCGGCGATATCGCCCAGCCCGATCGCCGTCATTTGCAGAATAACGGAAGCCAGGTTGGTACGCAGAATTTCCGGGTCGGTAAATTCCGGCCGTGACAGAAAATCATCCTCAGAATAGAGGCGGATGCAGATCCCGTCAGAAACACGTCCGCAGCGCCCTTTCCGCTGATTTGCCGATGCCTGAGAAATCGGCTCTATCGGCAGACGCTGAACTTTTGTCCGGTAGCTGTAGCGGCTGATACGGGCAAAACCGGTATCAATCACATATTTGATACCGGGAACTGTCAGTGAGGTTTCCGCCACGTTGGTGGCCAGCACGATACGCCGCCCGGTGTGCGGCTGAAAAATCCGGTTCTGTTCACTGTTGGATAGACGGGCGAACAGCGGCAGTACTTCGGTATGGCGTAAATCGGCTTTATTCAGAGCATCGGCGGTTTCACGGATCTCCCGCTCCCCGCTCATAAAGATAAGGATATCCCCGGCGCTTTCACGCCCCAGCTCATGTACCGCATCCAGAATGCCCTGTGTCAGATCGCGATCAGTATCGTTCTCTTCCCCCATGACCGGACGATAACGGACTTCCACCGGATAGGTACGGCCGGAGACTTCAATAATCGGCGCATTGCCGAAATGACGGGAGAATCGTTCCGGATCAATGGTTGCTGACGTAATGATCACTTTCAGATCCGGACGTTTCGGCAGCAGCTGACGCAGATACCCCAGGATAAAATCGATATTCAGGCTGCGTTCATGCGCTTCATCGATGATGATGGTGTCATATTGCAGCAGCAGCTTATCCTGCTGTAATTCAGCCAGCAGAATACCGTCTGTCATCAGCTTAATCAGTGAATTATCACCGACCTGATCACTGAAACGGACTTTATAGCCCACGGCACCGCCAAGGGGAACTTTCAGTTCATCCGCGATACGGGAAGCCACCGTTCTTGCTGCCAGGCGGCGCGGCTGGGTGTGACCGATAAATCCGGTAATACCGCGCCCGAGCTCCAGACAGATTTTCGGGATCTGCGTGGTTTTCCCGGAACCGGTTTCCCCTGCGATGATCACTACCTGATGGTCGCGGATCGCGTTATAAATGGCCTCACGCTTCTGTGAAACCGGCAGATTGTCCGGATACGTAATCTCCGGCCGGTTAGCAATACGCAGCTCAGTCCGGCTGATACCACGCAGCATCTCATCCTGTAATCCCGCCAGTACCTTCTGCTGAGATTCCGGGTTGCGGATCTTCGCCACACCCGCCAGCCGTTTACGGAACTGGTGCTGCTCCCGCAGCGATAAATGGGGGATTAATTGTTTTAATTCATTAAGAAGGGAATTCACCTTGCTGTCCTTCTGATAGGTAATAGATTGCCGTCGGTACGGTTTGACTTTTTGTGCGGCGGGTTTCCCCTTTATCATTGTTATCCCGTTTTCGGAGTAACACACACCGCCCGTCTTTATTAAACTTGCCGCATCCGGACATTGTCAGATTTTTTGATGCTATGCGCCGAATTTATCCGCTGTTCTTTATACAGCGGTTTTCTTACACTATTCACGTAATAAATCACGTAATAAATAAGCTGAATCACAATAACAAGGTTTACTATGCAAAAAGTTCTCGTTCTGAAATCCAGTATTCTTGCGGACTACTCTCACACCAACAAAATGGCGGATTATTTTATCGGACAATGGCGGAAAAATCATGCAGATGATGCGATCACTGTCCGTGACCTGAGTGCTGAGCCGGTACCGGTTCTGGATAATGAAATTGTTTCCGGCATGCATGCACCGGCAGGCGGCACCTTAACACAGCGTCAGCTGTCTGCAAATGCGTTACAGACTGAACTGATTGATGAGCTTTTTGCACACGACGTTATCGTATTCACCGCACCAATGTATAACTTCACCGTACCGACACAAATGAAAACTTATCTGGATTTCATCGCCTCTGCCGGTAAAACGTTCCGTTATACCGAAAACGGTGCCGAAGGTCTGGTGAAAGGTAAGCGGGCGATTGTCCTGACTGCCCGCGGCGGCTTCCACCGTGATCTGACTTCTGATCTGATTGTGCCGTTTATGAAACAGTTCCTGGGTTTTATCGGTATCAGTGATATTGAGTTTATTTATGCCGAGGGTGTCTCGATGGGTGAGGATTTTGCCGAAAAAGCACAGCAGAATGCCCGTCAGTGTGTTGAAGCACTTTCCGCATAACCGGATAACAACATAAAAACAAGCTGTATCATCATTAATCATCCTTGTTCCGCGCCGGGTCATCCGGCGCTTTTTTTTGCATCCGTTACTCTTTCTTCAGCCATTTACCGTTGATACCGAGCACATATTCTCCCTGCGGCGCACGGGCCACCAGTTTCTGACCGGCGATTTTTGCCACTTCTCCGGCCTTCATCCGGTTAGTTTGTGCCAGCTCTGTGTATTTTTGTGTCCGTGCCGTATTAATCTCTTTCACCAGACCACTGACATCCTGCCGTGACGACGCCTGCTCCACTGCTGCGATATAACCGCTGAATGTTTCCCCCACCAGCCCCTGCTGTTTGGCTTCATCCAGTGTCAGCGCAAACGCTGAGGTGCTGATCAGTAATGTCAGTGCGGCCAGCCCGCCGTTAATGAATTTACGCATTATTCACCTCAAAATATCGCTGAGTTATTTTTCAGCAAATCTTCAACCTGACGGTCAATTTTGACATTAATTTCATGTTCAATTTTGACGTTCATATTGATATCGATGGGTTTATCCGGTGTCGCAACCTCCACCCGGAGACACCCGTTAAGTGCGATAATCATCAGCGGTAATACCGCACCTGCTATCCATTTTTTCATTCTGACTCCGTCGGATATGACTCCTGATTCTGTGAAATACTCTTTTCCAGCCAGGCTTCCAGATTGCTGCCGAAACGCAGACTGCGCCATAGCTGAAACACATTTTCCTCATGCCGGTAATTCAGGTTTACCGCCCGCCGCGCATCCAGTACCGGATTATACCCGGAAACCACCGATGACATTGTCAGTACCCCCAGGTTGGTCAGATTAACATCCGTCCGCACCCGTTTCATCACCAGATAATCCAGCCAGTTAATGGCGGTGCCTGCTGAAATATTGTTTTCACTGACCGATGCAACAAACTGATTATCCAGATTGAGGGTCAGCGGTTCGTCGTTTTCCACCCAACCGTTATGCACAATCCACTGCGGATTATCAATATAAAACGGCAATTCCCCGCTGATACTGCCCTCAAGGGAAAACTGTGTCACCTTCAGGGTATTGATCAGCGGCCCGGTATTCAGTTTATCCAGCTTTATCACCGCTGCGGTTTTCTGCGGAATAGTCAGCGACGGCATAGTGACCTGCCCGCCCAGCACATCCAGACTGACACCGGACAGTTCCAGCGGATAGGCATCATCGTACGGATAATAACCCTGAAGATCCGCTTTAATACCGGTCACTTCAAACAGGTTATTCACCCGCGCAATACGCAGCATCACCGGGGTTTTGCTGCCGAGCTGCCAGCGGCTGTCCGCCAGACGCCACGGCAGTACAAAATCAACACCATCCACTTCGCCGTCTTTCAGCCACATCCCCGCCTGTTTGACCACCCAGTGCCCGCCGGCCACAAAACCCTGGCCCGGTGCGGCGGAATACGCTGCCTGGGCATAGAAAACGCCGTTACGCAGAGTGATCCCCAGATCAGCCGGGATCAGCGTCTGAAATGCCCGCATATCCTGCTCCGGCCAGCGTGCCTCGCCACGCAGACGAACACCATCCCAGCGGCTCCAATAGTGTATCGGCCCGATATTTTTTCCGGCTGACAGTGTTCCTTTAACTGAAAAATCGCGGGGATCACGGCCATCCAGCGCCATATCGAAAGTGGCAGACGGCAGATAACTGCTGTCCACACGGATTTTACGCGTGGTCAGCTGTACTTTACCCGACAGTTTCTGTTTCCCCTCTGTCCGGATCCAGACCAGCGGAGATAACAGTGTCAGCGCCGGGGTATCCATCGACATCATACCGTAGCGGATACCGCTGAATCCCGTATTCAGCTTTCTGATACGGATTTCCTCGTCCAGCCAGGAACCCGCACCGGAGAATGTCCAGTCTGCATTCAGCGGTTTCATCCGGCCTTTTCCCCAGATTTGCCAGTACCAGCGCCCGTTATCCGGTAAGAATTCCCGTGCCTGGCCTTTCATCTGAAAACGGTAGCGTCCCAGCTCCGGATTATTTACCGTCACAATGGCATCCAGCGGCCCGGAGATCCCTTTCTGTGACAACGAGGTTCCCGCCAGCGGCAGGCGCAGCTCTTCCACCAGAAAATCCGGGCTGAGCTGCCCGCGGGCCCGTACCAGAGCCCCGGAACGTAACCTGACCACCGGATCGGCAATCGTACCGGTCAGTACCGCAGGAACACGCCCGGCCGCCCACATATCATTATGATTGACCCGCCCGGCCAGTTCGAAAGGAACCGTAAACTCAGCCAGCGGCAGTGGTGTTTCCGGTAATTGCAGTACCATCGTGCCTTTGCCGCGTGCCCCCTGCGTGGTGACCGCAATCCGGGCACTCAGCCGCATATCTGCCGGTGGCGCCAGCCAGTTTTTCAGCTCCGCGCTGAGCGTCCCCCGCAGCGGTTGTTCCCATTCATCCCAGCGCCACTCTCCGTTTTTAATCAGAAGGCTGTCTGCGGCCGCTTCCCAGGGAATATTCAGCAGCACGTCCTGTGACCCGGCCTCACGCAGCGTCAGCGTACCCTGCCGCCCCTGCCAGTCAAAAGTCACTGCCAGCGGCTGCGGCCGGGCGGTCGTATCAACGGCAGCCTGTAACGACCCTTTCTCCGGCAGAGAGGCGGTATTCAGCGGCAGCGTCAGCGCGCCGCTGAGTGCAAATTTTTCATCACCGATCACCGCATTTAATTGCGACAGGGTTACATTCAGCTCAGGATCAATCGTCAGTTCTGCCTGAATGTTCTCTCCCTGATAACTCAGATGCTGCCCGCGTCCGGGTGTGGTTGTCAGGCTCAGTTTCCCCTGATACGCCTGCCAGGGAGCAGGAATGACTTTACCGGCGGTCAGTGTCACCGGCGGTAATTGCGACAGCAGAGCACCAATATCAACCGGTGTGCTGTTTGCTTCTTCCGGCACAGAAGGTAATTTCTGAATGCAGTCCGCATCACTGGTCACTGAACCGGCATCAATCAGCCAGCGGCCGCCGCGCTGATAATGAAGCGACAGGTTTTCTCCGCCCGCCAGCCTGCACGTATTACTGCCGATAGCTGCTTCTTCTATATAGAGACCGCCTGCAAGGATTTTTGGCTGAGAAAGTGACAGCGTCACGCCTTCCGGTAACGAGGACTTCACCACGGCGGGCAGCCAGCGCGGAATAGTCAGCCAGGCGGCAGAGAGGATAATGATCAGCAGAACAAGCAGTACCACCAGCACTTTCAGTAATTTTTTCATAGACCTCAGAGGTGCAGTTCTCCGGTTACAGTGACATCAACTAAGCGTTATACTGTAGTCAGTAAATTTCAACCCTTTCTGAACACAGGTTCACCCTATTTTGTCAGGGCTATCCGGTTTAGTGTAGCGATTTATTTTAGCAGAGGAACTCCGATGAAAATCGTCAGTTACAGTACCAAGCATTACGACAGCAAACATATGGATTTGATTAATCAGGATCCGCGCTTTCAGTATGATATCGAATATTTCGATTTCCCGCTGACACAACAGACAGCAAAAAACGCCGTGGGCGCTGATGCGGTCTGTATTTTTGTCAATGATGATGCGAACCGGGAAGTATTACAGGAACTGGCAGATCTCAATATCAGAATCCTCGCACTGCGCTGTGCCGGCTTTAATAACGTGGATTTGGCGGCCGCTCAGGAGCTTGGGATACAGGTTGTCCGCGTACCCGCCTATTCTCCGGAAGCCGTGGCAGAGCACGCCGTCGGGATGATGCTGAGTCTGAACCGCCGTATTCACCGTGCGTATCAGCGTACCCGTGATGCCAACTTTTCTCTCGAAGGCCTGACCGGCTTTAATATGCATAACCGTACCGCCGGTGTGGTCGGCACAGGAAAAATCGGGCTGGCCGTGCTGCGGATTTTAAAAGGGTTCGGTATGCGCCTGCTGGTGTCTGATCCTTATCCTAACCAGGCTGCACTGGATCTGGGCGCGGAGTATGTCGATCTGAACACGCTGTTTGCACAGTCTGATGTGATTTCGCTTCATTGTCCGCTGACACCGGAAAACCATCATCTGCTGAATGAAACCGCATTCGCCAAAATGAAAGATGGTGTGATGATCATCAATACCAGCCGCGGTGCGTTAATTGATTCCGCTGCCGCCATTAATGCCCTCAAACAGCAGAAAATTGGTGCGCTGGGTATGGATGTTTATGAAAATGAACGGGATTTGTTCTTTGAAGACAAATCGAATGATGTCATTCAGGATGATATCTTCCGCCGCCTCTCCTCCTGCCATAATGTCCTTTTTACCGGTCATCAGGCATTTCTGACGGAAGAAGCGCTGCTGAGCATCAGCGAAACCACGCTGGAAAATATCACCAGCCTCTATAACGGTGAAACATGCTGTAACGTCGTGTTACAAAATTAGCGCAATACACACAGGATATTACAATTTAATTGCCGGAATTTTATCCTGAATTCCGGCAATTTTTTTACAAAAAAACCAAAAAACATAAACTTATATGAAGTCATTAAGTTTATTCTTAATTTTGATCCTCTCAATTTTTGATGCTAACATCCTCCTCCGTTGTTTGATGAGATTTTCTCAACAATCACAGTAACTGACACACCTTTCATATCTGGTCAGATTCAGGAAGGAATATAGCCGGGATAAAAAAAAGCCCCGGAACGGGGCGGACAGGATATAGATATTGAATAATGTATTATTATTTTAATGCCTGCATTATAAAACATACTTGATAAACAAATCCTAAATAAAACGAACGTAACGAACAGATACCTTATTTATGATGAGTGGCTATTTGTTACAGTTTCGTTTAATTATATTGATGTAATATTTTAAATATAAAGTAAGCCGCAGCGATCATATACTTTAATTAACTATTAACTATCATTCGTGATGTTATCAGCTGATGTATCCCACACATTATTAATACGGGATATTTTCTGCCGGTATCGAATACAGAGAGTAAAATTATGTCTATATTAAGTCGTTTAATTTTAGTAGCAGGTATTGCATTATCTTTTGTTGCACACAGCGAGTCATTACAAGGCCAGCAAGGCGGTACAATCACATTCAACGGTCTGCTGACTGAAGCACCGTGCACCTATCAGATATCAGACAATAACGTAAATGCTGAATGTTACCGTTCCGGTGAAATCAGTAAGTTCAGCAGCCGTCTTCAGGCGGGAAATACGCTCAGCAATGACTTAATTCCGGATAATATCGGTGAGGTTAATGTTACCCCTGTTCCGTCTGATTCAGGAAAACATATCGTTACTGTAAGCTATCGCTGATTCGGCAAAGATATACAACACAGCAAATATAAAAATAACGGGATTGCTGATAATTATATCAACCCGTAAAACAAAAAATAATAACGATTGATGAAAATTAAAATCAAACACCTCCGGGTGTTTGATTTTTTCATTTATAACAACCCTCGTTATTCATTCCGCCGTCATCCGCAAAACAATCAGATTCAGCCGGTAGTGCGAATCTCAGTTGCATGATAACGTATCATTTAAATCAAGGAATTTTAATGATACCGGTAAAGGAGATAACCTCACTGATGGATAGTCATCTGACCGCTTTATTGCAGCATCTGAAAACCACCGGGCAATCCGCCGCCACTGAGACGCAAGTCACTTTTACCCGTGATGAACTGAATATGCTTATCCGTGTACTCACTGCGTATACCGCAGCACCCGCAGCCTCACTGATTATTACTGACTGTGAGTCCGGTGCCGTCAGTCATGCGATTAATTACGGCTGGAGTGAAGAGGAAAAACAACGGACGGAACAACAAGGCGGACAATATATCCCGTTGTTCCGTCATGATATCAGCGACTGATTTATTCCCCGGCCAGAGCGCGCGGGAACAATAAGTTATTTTCCAGGCTGATGTGTTCCATTAAATCATCAATAAAGGTATTGATACCGTTGTACAGTACCCGCCAGGTCGTACAGGCCTCTTCCGGCGGTGTGACATTGCCGGTGATAAACTTAATCACCTCCACAATATCCCCCGCATCATCGTGTTCTGCTTCCATCACCTGTACCGGCCCTGCCGCCTGCGGC
The DNA here is from genome assembly GCF_032989665.1 of Morganella sp. BCCO 40_0007. NCBI lineage: Bacteria > Pseudomonadati > Pseudomonadota > Gammaproteobacteria > Enterobacterales > Morganellaceae > Morganella > Morganella sp. BCCO 40_0007. Next base: position 102,061 of record NZ_JAVBIN010000003.1, read on the forward strand.
CCCATACCGTTGCAGATCATCGGAAACAGGACCTGCTCCTCTTTCATCATATGGGAAGTCAGTTCATCATGCAGTGCGGTCAGTTGCCGGGCCAGCCCTTTCGGTACGCTGGCTTTGGCCGCATGTACCCGCTCCACTTTTTCAGCCTGTAAAATCAGTTCCGGTAACTGAGCCCGGTGGCGATCGTGATAACGGGTAATAATAAAGGCGATAATGTCGTTCAGCGGGGCTTTCCGCCAGTCCTGCGCCGGTGCTTCATCTTTCAGGGCGAGTAACGCCTGTTCAATTTCATCAATATTCAGGGATTTTTTCTCTGCCGCTTTTTCCAGGGTGCGCTTGCCCCCGCAACAGAAATCCAGATCATAACGGCGGAACAGTGCTGATGCCCCGTTCACAGACAAAGCCAGTTCACCCAGGGTTTTTTCACGTAATGTCATTTTTATTACCTCAGAATTCAGTCAGAAAACGTGATGATCAGTGCTGCGGCAGTTGGCGTAACAGCGAAAAAGCGTCACTGAGTTTCTCTTCCGTTACCGCAAACGCATGCAGATTTCCGGCGCTGTCATGGCCTTTGGCGGTCATCCCGCTGCGGCTGATATCAATGCTCCACTGCAGATCCGGATGATGGAAATCCCCGGCAAGCTGTACCGGCAGATCCGGCGTTTTCACCCGGATAAGCATCGGCGGCAGTGCCAGTTTTCCCTGCCCGCCGGTCAGATTTTTCGCCAGGCAAACAGCACTGAGCATAATCGGCTGCAGATACTGCATGACTTTACCGTCAATTTCCGCACAGTCGCCGAGGGCATAAATGTCCGGGTCGGATGTCTGTAATGCACTGTCAGTCACAATACCGCGCCGGACAGTCAGCCCGGCCATCTCTGCCAGTGAGGTATCCGGTTTCAGGCCGGTGGCGGCAATCACCACATCCGCACGGGTTATACAGTCATGATCAAAGCGGGCTTCGGTGCCGTCTTCCGTTTTTATCAGTGACTGCAATTGTGTTCCTGTCAGTACCCGTACCCCGGAGGCAGACAGGGTATGGCGCAGACGACTGCTGAGCTCTGCCGGCATCAGTGATGATAAAATGCTGGCGGCCATATCGGCCAGAATGACGGTTTTACCGGCCCGGCAGAAATCCATCGCCAGTTCAGTACCGATAAGACCGCTGCCGAGGATCAGTACCCGCTGTGCGCTGCGCAGTTGTGTTTCGTGCTGCTGAAAATCTTCGCGGCTGTTCAGTGTCACCATCAGTTCATTACCGGGCACCGGCGGGCGGCACGGCGTTGCCCCGGTTGCCAGCACCAGCTTGTCATAGTGCCATTGCTGCTGATCACTGCCGATAAGATGCTGTTGTGTATCAATACTGCTGACCCGGGTATGCGGGAACAGCGCCACATTATATTGCTGTGCGAATGCCTGCGCTGTTTGCTTTGTCAGATCAGCCGCACATTGATTCTGACTGATCACATGGCTTAAATCCGGTTTGTTGTACTCATCGATACTATCTGCCGCAATCACTGTCAGCGGTACCTCTGTATCGGTTTTACGGATATTTTTTACCAGCTGGCGGGCAGCAAAGCCCCCGCCGATAATCACAATACCTGCACTCATACCGCCTCCGTTGCCAGGATATCAAACACGTCTTTGCCGAGAGAGCATTCCGGACACAGGAAATTATCCGGCACGCAAGACCACGGCGTACCCGGTGCCACATCCTGCATCGGCTCACCTTTTTCCGGATCATAAATCCACTGGCATACGCTGCACTGCATGCACGGTCCCAAATCCTGCGAAGTTACATTAGTGACACTGTCACATGGTTTTACTTCTTCTGTTTCAGCTGCAATTGCTGCCGGTGGCGGTGTGACCGCTTGTGGTGCCGGTGCCGCCGGTCTGCTGACAGCCGGTAATATCCCGGTGGCCCACTGGCGCGCCAGGTCGCGTCCGTACTGACGGCACTCTTCCAGTGTATTCAGATCAGGGCGCCATTTTGCTTTCATCGACATGGTGGTTTCAAAACCGGCATCCATCAGCCGGGTCTGCACACGGTCAACCGCACCGCCATTCCAGCCGTAACTGCCGAAAGCGGCTGCTTTTTTATTGCGGAACCGCAGACCGGTTAATTCTTCCAGCATGGCTGCAATTTTCGGCATCATGACATTATTCATCGTGGATGAGCCCACCAGCGCTCCTTTTGAACGGAAAACACTGGTGATAATGTCATTCTTGTCGCTGCGGGCAACGTTAAAGATTTTCACCGCCACATCCGGGTCCGCTTCATTAATACCCTGAGCAATCGCATCCGCCATCATGCGGGTGTTGTTGGACATGGTGTCGTAGAAAATGGTAATACGATCTTCCTGATAATCTGCCGCCCATTTCAGATACCACTCCACGATTTGGGTCGGATTATCACGCCAGACCACGCCGTGTGACGTCGCAATCATATCCACCGGCAGCCCGAAGCCGAGGATTTCAGTAATTTTCGGTGTCACCAGACGGCTGAACGGCGTCAGAATGTTGGCATAGTAACGCTGGCACTGTTCAAACAGCTCGGTCTGATCCACTTCGTCATTAAACAGGCGTTCATCACAATAGTGCTGACCAAACGCATCATTACTGAACAGGATGGCATCACCGGTCAGGTAAGTCATCATGCTGTCCGGCCAGTGCAGCATCGGGGTTTCAACAAAGATCAGTTGCTTGCCGTTGCCGATATCCAGCGTATCCCCCGTTTTTACCACATTAAAATTCCATTCAGGATGATGATGATGACCGTTAATGGAATCAATGGCATTTTCAGTACAGTAGATCGGCGTATCCGGAATCGCCGCCATCAGCTCGGTTAATGCCCCGGCGTGATCTTCCTCCGCATGGTTAATCACAATGTAATCAATATCGTTCAGGTCGATTTGTGTCTGTAAATGCTGCACAAACTCACGGCTGAATTTGTGGTCAACCGTATCAATCAGGACATTTTTTCCTTCGCGGATCAGATAGCTGTTATAACTGCTGCCGAGCAGGGTTTTATATTCTGTTCCGTGGAAGTCGCGTACTTCCCAGTCACGTTGTCCGACCCAATGCACATTATTTTTTACATGAATAGCCATTTGATATTTACCTTCTGTTTTTATGCTTCGTTACAGAGAGATAATCAATTTGCGTGCCAACTTTTACTTCGTTGTTTTATAAGGATTTTAAATTTCAGCGCAAAAAATACATGTCAAAATGACTATGCAATTGACTGTCAATATGACATTGTACTGTCTTAATGACATTGCATTGCCATCACGACAGCGGAGGACAGCATGGGATTTTCAGTCGACGTACTCACCGGCATTGCTATTGCCTTACAGCGGGATATCGGCCATCAGGATCGCTTTCAGCGCCTGGTGTCCACACTGCGCCGGGTGCTGAATTGTGATGCGGCCGCACTGCTGCGCTATGAATCACATCAGTTTATTCCGCTGGCGATTGACGGGCTGTCGCCGGATGTTCTCGGCCGTCGTTTCCGGCTGGAAGCGCATCCCCGGCTGGAAGCAATTGCCCGCGCCGGGGATATTGTCCGTTTTCCGGCTGACAGCCACCTGCCCGACCCTTATGACGGGCTGATCCCGGATCATGTCCATCTGAAAGTTCATGCCTGCGCCGGTCTGCCGCTGTTTGCCGGACAAAATCTTATCGGCGCCCTGACACTCGACAGCCTCGCACCGGATCAGTTTGATACGTTCAGTGATGAGGAATTGCGGCTGATTGCCGCCCTGACCGCCGGGGCGCTCAATAATGCCCTGCTGATAGGTCAGCTTGAGGCTCAGCAACTGGCTTTCAGTTCCTCCGCCGGGCTGGCGGCCGGTAAAACCGGCGGGCAAACCGATATTATCGGCCTGTCGCCCTGCATGATGCAGTTAAAGAAAGAGATAGCTATTGTGGCCGGTGCTGATATGAATGTGCTGGTCAGCGGTGAAACCGGCACCGGTAAAGAGCTGGTGGTGCAGTCCATTCACGAATTATCCGCCCGCCGTGATCACCCTTTGGTTTATCTTAACTGTGCGGCCCTGCCGGAAACCGTCGCGGAAAGTGAGCTGTTCGGTCATGTCAAAGGCGCATTTACCGGGGCTATCAGCAACCGCAGCGGGAAATTTGAAATGGCGGATAACGGTACGCTGTTTCTGGATGAAATCGGTGAGTTATCACCAGCCTTACAAGCCAAACTGCTGCGGGTATTACAGTACGGTGATATCCAGCGGGTTGGCGATGACCGGCCGCTGCGGGTGAATGTCCGCGTGCTGGCGGCGACTAACCGGGATTTGCGGGCTGAAGTCGCGGCCGGTCATTTCCGGGCTGACCTCTTTCACCGGCTCAGTATCTTCCCGTTACAGGTACCGCCGCTGCGGGAACGTCATGAAGACATTCTGCTGCTGACCGGCTATTTCTGCGAACGCTACCGTCAGACATTCGGTCTGCCGCAGGTGGTAATAAGCCCCGCGTTACGCCTGGCGCTGCTGCACTACCACTGGCCGGGCAATGTGCGGGAGCTGGAACATGCCGTGCACCGCGCCATTGTTCTGGCACGGGCCACCGGCAGCAGTGATGAGCTGCTGTTGCAGCCTCATCATTTTTCACCGGAGGAAACCGCAGAACCGGCTGCCAGCCATCAGCTTCCCGCTGAAGAAGCCGATCAGGATCTGCGCAGTGCCACCGATACCTTTCAGGCGGGACTCATCCGCACAGCCCTTGCCCGCAGTGACGGCAGCTGGGCAGCGGCAGCCCGCAGTCTCGGGATTGATGCCGGAAATCTGCACCGGCTGGCAAAACGTCTGGGGCTGAAATAATCCACGGACGGGACTTTTTGACAAATGTCATAGGGTCAGCCGCATTTTCTGCACTATGTTATGCCCTCAAATGAAAATGATAACCATTCTATTTAAGAGGTCAGGGATAATGCAGAACAGACTCACCCGCCGCAGGCTGACACACTGCCTCGCGCTCTCACTCACTGCCGGTGTCACCGCTGCGGCTGCGGCACCCGCACCGGACACCATTGTTGTCACCGCCGGAAAACAAAGCCGTCTCGCACCGGATGCCGCTCAGGAACGAGAGAAACTGGAAAATGTCGCGGGCGGCACCAACCTGATTATGGTCGAAAAAGATACCCGCCTGGCCACACTGCATGATGCGCTGGATTATCAGCCCGGTGTACTGGTACAGAATTTCTTCGGTGGTATCGACCAGCCGCGTCTGAATATCCGCGGCTCCGGGGTACAAAGCGCGCCGCTGGCACGCGGTATTTTACTGATGCAGGACGGATTGCCGGTCACCGATGCTGACGGCAGTTTCCATATCAGCACTCTGGAAATGCGGGATGCACGGATGATCAGCGTCCGGCGTGGTGCAAACAGCCTTAATCCGCAGAGTAACAGCCTGGGCGGTGAGCTGGATCTGATCTCCTATACCGGCCGCGACGAAGGCGGACGTTTACGCTATGAATACGGGTCGCATGGCCGTGAGGGCCTGCAAACCGCATTCGGCGGCGTATCGGATGACGGCCGTTTTGACGGGCGTATCAATTTCACTTACGACCATTTCGACGGTTATCGTAAACATTCCTCATCACAACGCAAAACGGTACGCGGTAACTTTGGTTATACCGGCGATAACTTTGAAAACCGCACTTCTCTGAACTGGACAGATCTGCGTTTTGATGTCGCAGGCCCGGTTTCCGAAGCGGTGCTCGACAGTGATCCGACTGAAGTTTACCCGATGGTCTGGCTGCGCGACCCGCACCGTAATGTGGAGCAGTTCCGTGCGGCCAACCGTTCTGACTGGCAGATTGATAATCAGCGCATCAGTGCCGGTGTCTGGTATATCCGCACCCATGATAATTTCACTACCCCTGCCTATTACCGTTTCAGTCAGAGCCACAGCGAAGGGATGCAACTGAGCTGGCAGATGGAAACCGAACCGGTTTCCTGGCGGACAGCACTGGCAGCCGATCATATGAGTCTGGAAACTGATCTGATGCAGAACCGGCGCGGCACACCGATGGACAAAACGCCAATCGGGAAATTTGACGGCAAAGCAGACAATATCTATGCCTCTGCCGGTGCCGGTATTCATCTGACACCGGATCTGACACTGAATCTGGATCTCAAAGCCACACATGCCCGGCGTGATACGGAAAAACGGAACAGTTCCGTTTCACTGGATCAGAGCTGGACATTCTGGACACCGAAAGCCGGTGTTATCTGGCGTCCGGCGGATAATCAGCGCTGGTTTGCCAACGTCAGCGCCAGTCAGGAACCTGCGACGTTCCATGAAATTATTAACTCCTCAGACGGTCGCCTGACAAAACTGGACCCGCAGAAAGGCGTCACTTTCGAAATCGGCGGCGATGGTGATTTTACTGAACAACTGAAATGGAATGTGGCGCTCTACCGCAGTTTCATTAAGGATGAATACATCACAACCTATGATTCAGAAGGTAATATTACCGGGGTCTTTAACTATGCCGCCAAAACCCGCCATCAGGGGCTGGAAGCCGGTATTAACGGCGTGATCCCGGCAGGTCCGGGTGATGTGGAATATAAACTGGCCTGGACCTGGAATGATTTCCGCTTTATGGGCGGTGAGTATAACGGCAATTATATCGCCGGCATTCCGCGTAATATTGTCTCGGCGGAAGTACTGTACCGAATCGGCGACTGGCGTTTCGGCCCGAATATTCACTGGGCACCAACCGATATGGCTGTCGATCACGAAAACCACCTCGATATTCAGAAACGCAAACACTATGCCGTGCTCGGTCTGCGGGGCACTTACCAGCCTGCGGATAACTGGTCACTCTATATGTCGGTGGATAACCTGACCAACGAGCACTACGCCACCACGTCAGTGGCGAACCGTTCGGTTACAGCCAAAGACAGTACGCTGTTCCCGGGGATGGGATTCAGTGTCAACGGCGGTATTACGTATAATTTCTGATCACATAATATAAAAAATCCCCGCCCGGAAATCCGGACGGGGATTTTTTTATTTCTCAGAACGGGCGCTGCGCCGGGATCGCCAGTTCCGCCAGATAGGATTCATTGGTGATCCGCACCGCGTCTTTATCAATCCCGATAAACGCTTTCTGCCGCCAGCCGGAAAACAGACGGCTGAGTGTTTCATAGCGGACGCCTAATTTTGCGGCCAGCTGCCCGCGCGATAACGGCAGCACCACACAATCCGATTGCTGACACCGTTTCAGATCCAGCAGATAGGCGGCCAGCCGCTGCTCCGCTGAGCTGGAGGTCAGCCAGTCGATATGGTTGATATTTTCATACAGCTTCAGGCTGAACCGTGACAATAACTGCGCCATAATGGCCGGACAGGCATGACACAGACGTAAAATCGCCTGTTTATCCAGCATCAGCGCGCTGCTGTCAGCTCTTGCACGCAGGCTCATCGGGAAGCGGTTATGCGGCATAAAGACCGCGGCAATCGCCACCAGCTCACCCGTCGTAAACATACCGAACACTTTTTCCTCACCCGACCAGGTATGGCGGAAAACATCAATCTGCCCGCTGATGATCAGCGGACAGGCTTTTACCGTTTCACCCTCACGGCTGATCAGCTCCCCCGCCGCAAACTGACGATACGTACTGTCTGCCAGAACCAGCGCCAGAGCATCCTCCTCTGCCGCCTGAAATAACGGGCATGACCGGAGGATCGCCATTTGCTGTGCGGGGGCAAGGGTCTTTTTGACAAATGTCATAGGGTTTTCCTCTCAGTGCAGCCAGAATAAATGCAATTATAAATGATAACCAATCGCATTATCAATTTAATCATAAAATAAAAGGCGAATAACCTTATGATTAGTAATAGATTTGCATTACTCCCGGCGCTGATTTTTACCTGCACAACAGCAGCTTATGCCACAAAAGGTGCCGTACATTTCACCGATATGTCACAGCAGAAAATTGAACTGCCCGCCCCGGCAGAACGGATTGTGGTGATCCCCATTCCGGCTGCATCCATGCTGGTCAGTGTTGACGAAAGCAGTAAACGGCTCGCCGGTATGCATCCGTTTGCCGGTGTCGCAGCCCGCGACGGCATGCTCAGTGTGATGTTTCCGGATGTACTCTCCGTACGCAGTGATATGGTGGGAAATGATTTTGCCCCGAATATTGAAGCGCTGCTCTCCGTTAATCCGGATCTGGTCTGGCAGTGGGGACACAGGGGCGATGACATTATCACGCCGATGCGCAACGCCGGTCTGACGGTCGCCACGCTGGATTACGGCAAAGAAGCCTATACACAGGAATGGTTAACCCTGATGGGGAAAACCCTCGGCAAAGAAACCAAAACAGACGGACTGATCGCCTGGCGCAAACAGGTGATCAATCAGCTGGAAAACAGCGTTGCTGCCATTCCGGAAGACAAACAGCCGCGAGTGCTCTATCTGTCCCATTTTAAACAAAGCATTCAGACTTTCGGTGCCACCTCTCATAACAATGCCGATTTTGCACTCGCCGGTGGTGTCAGTCTCAACCGTGATCTGACCGGGCCGCGCACCCTGAATATCGAACAGATTCTGGTGTGGGACCCGGACATTATCCTGCTGGGAAATTTTGAGGCCGGACTGGCTCCCGCTGATATTTATAATAACCCGATGCTCAGTGATGTGACTGCGGTAAAAAACAAACGTGTCTATAAACTGCCGATCGGCGGTTTTATCTGGGATGCGCCGAATCAGGAAACACCGCTGTACTGGCAGTGGCTGTCTCAGATTTTCCATCCGGAAACAGCATCGTTTCCGCTGCGGGAAGAGATCCGCAAACGCTATCTGCAACTCTACGGTTACTCCCTCACTGACGCAGAAACAGACCGTATTCTGCAACTCGACCTGAACCGGGATGGCCGTGATTACCTGACACTGATGGGACGTCCGTGATGCGAAACGTTCGTTTGCAGTGGTGCCTGCTGTCTGCCCTGTTATTGCTGACCATACTGCTTGCTCTGTGTGCCGGACGCTATGCGGTTTCTGTTACAGCCGTTTTGCAGATCCTGGCGGATACCCTGTCCGGACGCAGTCCGTCTGCGGAGTACAGCCGCACGGCTGAAAACGTGGTGCTGTATGTCCGTTTACCGCGCATTCTGATTGCCGGACTGGCCGGTGCCGGGCTCGCCGTTGCCGGTGCCGCCTTACAGGGCATCTTCCGCAACCCGCTGGTCGGGCCGCAGATTATCGGCGTTTCATCCGGTGCGGCACTGGGCGGCGCGCTGGCTCTGCTGCTTTTTTCCTCCCTGTTTATCACCATCAGTTTTGCCTTTCTCGGCGGCCTGCTGGCCATTGTGCTGGTCTTTCTGCTGGGACTGAACCGGCACGGCAGCAGTCTGCTGATGCTGATCCTCGCGGGCGTTATTATTAATGCTTTTTTTGCCGCACTGATCTCGCTGATCACCTATTTTGCTGATCCGAATAATACCCTGCAAACCATCGTCTTCTGGCTGATGGGAAGTTTTGCCACCGCGACCTATCTGAAAGTCAGTGTATTGCTGCCGGTGGTCATCATTGCAGGCGGGATTATTTTTGCTCTGCGCTTCCGCATCAATGTGCTGTCGCTCGGCGAAGAAAATGCTCAGGCGCTGGGACTGCCGGTCACCGCAACCCGCTGGACTATACTTATCTGTGTGACGCTTATCACCAGTGCCACCGTTGCTGTTTCCGGCACCATCGGCTGGGTCGGGCTGATTATCCCGCATATCGCGCGGTTAATCAGCGGACATGACCATCGCGTCCTTTTGCCCGCCAGTGCCCTGACCGGCGCGATTTATCTGATCGCGGTCGATACCCTGGCGCGCAGTATGACCAGTGCGGAAATTCCGCTGAGTGTTATCACCGCACTGATCGGGGCCCCTGTTTTCGCCCTGCTCATTCACTCCATGAATAAAAAGGTGGCCGACCTGTGATCCATGTTAATCAGCTCAGTTACCACACCGGCAAACGCCCGTTATTTGACGGACTCACGTTCCGTCAGCCACCGGGAAGCATCGCCGCGGTTCTCGGCCCGAACGGCCGCGGGAAAACAACGCTGCTGCGTCTGCTGCTCAATCTTCAGAAAGGGGCAAAGGGTGATGTACAGCTCAATGCTCCGGCCGCTTATGTCCCGCAGCTCAGCGGTGCACTGTTTAATTATTCTGTCCGTACGATGGTCAGCCTCGGCCGCATCCGCCATCTCCCCTGGTATGCGTCCCCCTCCCGGCGTGACCATGACATCACAGAGCAGGCGATGGCCGACCTCGGATTAACCCGGTTTGCGGACACCTCATTTAACCTGCTCAGCGGTGGTGAAAAGCAGATGGTGATGATTGCTCGCGCCCTGGCCGGTGAACCGGAAATTCTGATTCTGGATGAACCGACTTCCGCACTGGATCTGGCTAACCAGGACACCGTTCTCTCCGTTCTGAAAATGCTGGCCGCAGAGCGCGGTAAAACTATCTTATTTACCAGTCATTACCCGCAGCATGCCCTGCATATTGCGGATTATTCATTGTTACTGTTTGACGGTACACAAGCACAGTTTGGCCGGACATCCGCACTGCTGACTGAAGAGAATCTGGGAACGCTGTATCAGCTTCCGGTTTCCGTTGTGCCGGTTAACCACCGGCAGCGGCAGACCTGCGGGGTTATCCCCCTGTTCCGCTGAACCTATTTATTACCTGATTAACCATAAGGATACACATTATGAGCAATAACACGATTACCCCGGCAGAAGCATTAGTGATCGCAGACCTGGTGAACTACACCGAACAGGGTATTTCCAGCCGGGTTCTCGCCAAAAACGGCGGCGGCAATATCACTCTGTTTGCCTTTGATAAAGGTCAGGCGCTCTCTGAACACAGCGCCCCGTTTGATGCCATTGTGATGATTGCGGAAGGCTCACTGATCCTGACCATTGCCGGAAAACCGGTAACAGCAAAACCCGGAGATATTGTCCGCATGCCGGCCAATATCCCTCATGCCGTGGATGCGCCGGAGCGGGCAAAAATGCTGCTGGTGATGTTACGTGAACCGGAAAATAAACAGGACTGAATGATGGAAAGCACACATACCGGCCATGAAGCCGGACACAAATTTCTGGCACGTCTGGGTAAAAAACGTCTGCGTCCGGGAGGCCGTACTGCCACCGAATGGCTGCTGACACACAGCGGATTGCAGGCGGACAGCCGTGTCCTGGAGATCGCCTGTAATATGGGTACCACCGCGATTGAAATCGCACAGCGTTTTCAGTGTCATATTACCGGTATTGATATGGATAAACAGGCACTTGCCAATGCGCGGAAAAATATCCTCGCTAACGGTTTATCCCATCTCGTTACAGTACAGGAAGCGGATGCCTCAAAGCTGCCGTTCCCGGATAATCATTTTGATGTGGTGATCAATGAAGCCATGCTGACCATGTATGCGGATAAAGCCAAAGCCCGTCTGTTACAGGAATATCTGCGGGTGCTGAAACCCGGCGGACGACTGCTGACCCACGATATTGCGCTGACAGAACGCCGGGAGGATGAGTGTGTCACACAGGATATGCAGGCTGCCATTCATGTCAAAGCACAACCGATGCTGAGTGATGACTGGCTGGCGCTGTTCCTCAATGCCGGTTTCCGTGATGTGATCCGTTCTGAAGGCGCGATGACACTGATGACCCCCAAAGGCATGCTGCACGATGAGGGTCTTTCCGGCACCCTGAAAATTATCCGTAACGCCCTGAAAAAAGAGAACCGCCCGCAGTTTTTACAGATGTTCCGCCATTTCCGGCAGAACCGCGACAGACTGCGGTATATTGCGGTTGTCAGTACAAAATAATAAGCAGTGAATAATGTCGTGAAAAATGCACCGGATATCGATTATCCGGTGCATTTTTATCTGTTTCAGGGGAAAAGAATTGCTGACGTAATGAAAAATTCTGTCCTGTTACTGAGTTTTATATTCAGAGGAATGATATGCAAATTATTTATCCGGGATACTACACCGGCAACTATCAGCCGGATGATACCTTTGCAGAGGAATATCGCTGTGCACAGCAACAGGGAATTTCCTGTCTGTTACTTGACCAGGAAGCACTGTCTGATGGTAAATACCGTTTTTCCGGTAACATGTCAGTTGAAAGCCCGGTAATCTGGCGCGGCTGGATGCAGACCGGAGAAGAATACCGGCAATTACATCATGCCGTTACGACCCGTGGCGGTAATATGCTGACATCTCCGGAAGAATATTTGCGAAATCATCATATTACCGGCTGGTATGATACTTGCCGTTATTATACAGCAGAAACAATCTTCACCTCTGAGGATGCTGATTTCGATGCCCTGACTGCACAATTAAAGTGGCCGGGGTATTTTGTCAAAGACTATGTTAAATCGCTGACCACATCACGCGGGTCACTTGCTGCAAATGCTGATGAGATCCGCGAAATTATCCGGCTGATTCTTCGTTACCGGGGACAAATTGAAGGAGGTATCAGCCTCAGGCACTGTGAATATTATAACACTGACAGCGAACGCCGTTATTTTGTGCTGAATGGTCAGGTTTTCTCTGCTGACGATAATATCCCGCCTGTTGTCCTGGAAATTGCAGATATCATTACCACGCCTTTCTTTTCTGTGGATATCACGGAAAATATAGCCGGAGAATTACGTCTGATAGAAATCGGCGATGGACAGGTATCCGATATTAAGGAGTGGAGTACTGAAAAATTTGTTGCCCTGTTTTCTGGTGCTGACTGAGATTATGTTTTCCGTTTTCCAGATTCATAAATAGCAGCGCTATACTATTTTTCTCAAATTTCCTGCCGTTATCGAGTGTACATCCTTAAATAACTCAGTTTATCGGAGCTTCATAATAGTACTAAACATTTAGAGGTTTAGACTTCTAGTTGGTATTTTGTGTGGTACTTTGGTAGTTAAAAATTATTATTTTATAAAAAACACAAACATTCAACTTAAACACCTGGAAAAATAATTATCTTTAAATTAAATTAATTTCAGTTAAAATATGGGGAAATAAATAGCCGAGTTAACCACATGAGCGACTTAACAGAAGATTACAAAAATAGCAAGCATTTATATGAAAGTCTATTAATACAGGCAAGACATACCATAACATCCTTACTGAGAAACACTGACATTGAAATATTTTCAATAGAATCAAGACTAAAAGATGAAGGTTCATTTAAAGAAAAATTACAAAGAAAGTCAGGCTATAAAGTTCTTAGTGATATTGAAGACTTGTGTGGATTAAGAATAATTTGTTATTATGAGTCCGATTTAGAAAATTTGGAAAAATTACTCAGCGAAAATTTCACCGTATTATCATCATCAGATAAAAAACAGGAAACTGATGTCGATAAATTTGGTTATTCGTCTAACCATTTTATTGTTAAATTTAAAGATGATTGGCTAAATATTCCCATGTACAATACTCTTGAGGGATTAAAATTTGAAATCCAAATTAGAACAATGTTAATGCATACATGGGCTGCAATTAGCCATACAGTACTCTACAAACATGAGTCAGATGCACCACGACATATGCGAAGAACATTTAGCCAATTGAGTGCACTCATTGAACTAGCTGATGAACAATTCTCAAGAATTAAAGAAATGAAACTAGACTATATTAATAATATTTCATCTAGTGATGAGAATTACTCTAATTTAGAACTAAATTCAGACACATTGCTTTCCCTTATAAATAATTACTTCCCAGACAGAGACGTGATTAAAGATAACCTAACTGAACTCTTGGCTGACATTAAAAACTATGACACTCTTGTTAAACCATTCGAAGAAAAAATAAAAGCATGTGTTAATTACCTCCCTGAATTAGAAAAAGACATTGCTTCATTATTTAATACTTCACCTCCAATTTGGACTGCACATGGTATGTGTTTCGCTGTACTAGCTCTGACCAATCCACAAAAGCTCATAAATCTAATGGACAATAATTCTGAACTTGATCTAAATATGCATGAAATATATCAGCGTTATGCAGATAAAATTAATTACATTGCTTAATTTCCTTACACGCAATATTTATTACTTAGTAATGATATTGTGTGTATGTGACTTAAACTTATGCCCTTCTCTACTATTAGCTACATATTATTGCGGAACAGATGGAACACATCAGCGCAAAGTGCCCCATCCATGCTCCGCATGATAAACAATTCGTTAAAACCCACCTTCGGGCTTATTCAGAATATGGTCTTCCCAGTTCTGCACCACACTTTCTGTGACGGCTATATGGCGGACGGTAATTCCTTTCTGGTGCATCAGGGATTTGGAGCCGCTGATTAACGGGTGCCAGGGTAATAACGGTTTGCCTTCCATGACCAGGCGGTAAGCGCAGGTCATCGGCAGCCAGGCGTCAAATGTCGGCAGGTTTTCCCGCGTCAGTTTGATACAGTCCGGCTCATAACGGAAACGATCTTCATAATGACGGCACTGACAGCTTTTAATATCGAGCTGGTTGCAGGCCACGTCGGTGAAATAGATTTCATCGGTGTCTGCGTCCATCAGTTTCTGCAAACAGCATTGTCCGCAGCCATCACACAGTGATTCCCACTCTTCGTCACTCATTTCATCGAGGGTTTTCACCGTCCAGAATGGTTGAGACATATTCTTTTTTCCTTTAACTTCGTGGCTGACCGTTTCAGATAATCCGCGTGGTCAGCGTGTGATCATTTACCGAGATTTTCAGCATATCGCCCGATACCAGTGGTCCGACACCGTCCGGTGTGCCGGTCAGGATAATATCCCCCGGACGCAGCGTGAAATAGCGGGACATATAACTTATCAGCGGTATCACCGGTGTCAGCATTTCGCGGGTATTCCCCTGCTGGCGTAACTCATTATTAATAGTCAGGCTCAGGGTGACATTCTGCGGATCAGGGAATTCATTGACCGGAATAAACCCGGATACCGGCGCAGAGCCGTCGAATGCCTTACTTTTTTCCCACGGCTGCCCTGCTGCTTTTAATTTCATCTGCACATCACGCAGCGTTAAATCCAGCGCAACACCAAACCCGGCAATAGCACGGGCGCAGCGATCTTCATTAGCCTGTTTCAGCGGCGCACCGATCAGCACCGCCAGTTCAGTTTCATGATGCACTTCGCCGAACTCTTTCGGGATGGCGACCGGCTGACGCAGGTCGCACAGTGCCGTTTCAGGTTTAATAAAAAGAAGGGGTTCCGCGGATGCCTGTGATTTCATCTCCGCAACATGCTTTGCATAATTCAGCCCCACACATACCACTTTCCCGACCGGGAAGTCCAGGAGAGCCCCCTGCCAGTCACGATGCTGATACATAGTCTTACCCCTTTAATTTATTATTCTGATGACATCAGCGGATTTCCGCGCCGACATTATCCGCCATCAGCGAGACGCTGAGTGCGAAGAAATATGAGCGGTTCCAGTGCATGATGGTAATAAAGTTTTGCGTGACCAGATACACCCGTTCCTGCTTATCTTCCGGTACAACTAACCACATCGGGGTAGTTTCCGGCAGATTTGCCTGTGCCGGGAGTGTTACCCCCAGTGCTTTCCATTGCGCCAGTGTTTTGCTCTGGTTTTTCTTTGTACCTTCAATGCTGCGGTCAAACCCGGCAGGAACAGACACTTCATATCCCCACGGCAGCCCTTTTACCCAGCCTTCTGTAGCCAGATAATTGGCGGTGGAGGCAAATACATCCGCTTTGTTATTCCAGATATCGACCATACCGTCGCCGTCACCATCCACCGCGTAAGTCAGATAGCTGGACGGCATAAACTGGTTCTGCCCCATGGCGCCGGCCCAGGAGCCTTTCAGCTGCTGATCCGCCGGAATATGCCCCTGGTCGATAATCTGTAATGCCGCGATAAACTGCTTAACAAACATCTCTTCACGGCGGCCTTCAAACGCCAGGGTTGCCAGAGCCGAAATCACATCCTCTTTGCCCTGATAACGGCCGAAACCGCTTTCCAGCCCCCACAGGGAAACAATATATTCCTGTGGTACGCCGTAACGCTGACTGATACCGGATAACAGCGCTGCATTAGCATCATGCTGTTTTACTGCCGCGCTGACAGCGCCGCGGGTGACACGGCGGGACAGATAATCATCCAGCGTGACTTTTTTCTCCGGCTGGTTTTTATCAGACGTTATAACACGTTCGATAAAATGAAAATTCTCAAAAGCACGGGTCAGTGTGGATTCTTTAATACCTTCCTGACGAGCCATCGCTTTCAGCTGTTCAGCATACGCCGGGAATTGTTCTGCTGTCCGTGAGTCAGCCGGAAATTCCCGCTGTAAATCCGCCACGGACAGACGCGCCGCCGTCGCCTGCTGCGCGGCAGGCTCTGCGGTGAGTAATTTTGCCGGTGATACCGGGTCCTGAGATGCACTGCATGCCGTCAGCGATGCCGTAATAATCACGGCGCTTAATAATGTCAGGCGCATAGCGATATCCTTTCTGTTTATTCCGCAGGGATTTTTATTAGGATTTATCCTGAATATTCAGTGTGTCCCGGTATTCTGACAGCAGATCTTCCACCGGTGGCGGGAACTGCAGATAATAACCGGCGGCGATCAGTTCCTGCTTCACTTTTTCAATATCCGCATTGGCCAGTTTATCGCGGTTTGCAAGGTTGATCAGCATACTGAAGGCAGGCTTGCCGAAACTTTTCAGCAACTCTTCCGGTACACGGGAAAAATCATCTTTCTTTTCGATGAAAAGATAAGTTTGATCGCGGTTCGGACTTCTGTAAATTGCACACAACATTGGAATTATCCCGTTTAAATCAAATCGTGACTTGCCAGTAAATGGCACTAACTATAACATGCTATTGTTTTTGATAATATCGTTACCCGGCATTGCGTTACTGCAATGCAATTTATATATGGCTGAATACCGGGCCGCTAATTATACTGAGTCGGACAGATGTCGCCAATTGACCTTAAAGGCAGTAACTTCACACTTTCGGTTCTTCATCTGAATAATGAAGATCCTCAGATTATTGAACAGGCTGTGCGCGAAAAAGTCAGCCAGGCGCCGGCTTTTTTCCAAAATGCCCCTGTGGTGCTGAATGTCAGTCAGATTTCATCCGGCACGAACCTGAAAATTATCTGCCGTGCCGTTACCGACGCCGGTTTGCGGATTGTCGGGATCAGCGGTTGTCAGAATGAGAAAATGCGTAAAGCAGCAACCCGCAGCGGGTTCCCCCTGCTCAATGAGGGTAAGAGTGCCCGTGTTGCTGAACCGGAAATACCGGAACCTGAAACCCCGGCAGTGTCATCCCCTGCCGCCGCAGATTCCGCCTGCCGGAAGACCCGGCTGATTAATGTACCCGTCCGCTCCGGTCAGCGTATTTATGCCCCGAACAGTGATCTTATTGTGACTGCCAATGTCAGTGCGGGCGCAGAACTCATTGCAGACGGTAATATTCATATTTACGGGCTGATGCGCGGACGCGTATTAGCCGGCGCGGCAGGCGATACAGAAAGTCAGGTTTTCTGTACCCATCTGCATGCGGAACTGGTTTCTATCGCCGGACAATATTGGCTGAGTGATCAAATCCCGGGCGAATTTGCCGGGAAAGCGGCCAAACTCAGTCTGGTTAATAATGAACTCACTATCAACAATCTAATATAGACCTTTAACAAGGAATAATTCCATGGCACGCATTTTAGTTGTTACTTCAGGTAAAGGTGGCGTAGGCAAAACCACTTCCAGCGCGGCCATAGCGACCGGCCTTGCCCAGAAAGGAAAGAAAACCGTTGTGATCGATTTCGATATCGGTCTGCGTAACCTTGACTTAATCATGGGGTGTGAGCGTCGCGTCGTGTATGACTTCGTGAACGTTATTCAGGGCGATGCCACACTGAATCAGGCGCTTATCAAAGATAAGCGGACTGAGAATTTATTTATCCTGCCTGCGTCGCAGACCCGTGATAAAGATGCTCTGACCCGTGAAGGCGTGGAAAAAGTACTGAATGAGTTAGGTGAGATGAATTTTGATTTCATCCTCTGTGACTCACCGGCAGGTATTGAGAGCGGCGCACTGATGGCGCTCTATTTTGCTGATGAGGCAATCATTACCACCAACCCTGAAGTTTCATCTGTCCGCGACTCTGACCGTATTCTCGGAATTCTGTCATCCAAATCCCGTCGTGCAGAACAGGGACAGGAGCCGATTAAAGAGCATCTGCTGCTTACCCGTTATAATCCGGGCCGTGTCAGCCGTGGTGATATGCTGAGTATGGAAGATGTGCTGGAGATCCTGTGCATTCCGCTCATCGGTGTGATTCCGGAAGATCAGTCTGTCCTGCGTTCATCCAACCAGGGTGAGCCGGTTATTCTGGATCAGGAGTCTGACGCCGGTAAGGCGTATGACGATACCGTTGCCCGTATTCTGGGTGAAGATCGTCCTTTCCGTTTCATTGAGGAAGAGAAAAAAGGTTTCTTAAAACGCTTATTCGGGGGGTAAACCATGGCGCTGTTAGACTTCTTCCTGTCGAGAAAAAAACCGACAGCTAATATTGCAAAAGAACGTTTGCAAATCATTGTTGCAGAGCGTCGCCGCGGTGAATCTGAACCGAATTACCTTCCGGATCTGAAACGCGACTTACTGGCAGTTATCTGCAAGTATGTTCAGGTCGATCCGGAGATGCTGTCTGTCCAGTTTGAGCAGAAAGGCGATGATATTTCTGTTCTGGAACTGAACGTCACGTTGCCTGAGGGCGAAGAAGGCACGAAAAAAGACGAGACGGTAAAATAAAGAATCGTTACTGTGACTGATAACACGGCGGGTATCTCCCGCCGTGTTTTTTGCTGTCTATTCCCCGCAGGCGGCCCCTGCCTCAACAGCGGCAACCACATCTGCCAGTACGCTTTCCAGCAACGGTTTACGCCAGCCGCTCAGCAGCTCCGGTACTTCGGATGAGGTTCTGAATCCCCACATTTTATTCAGATACTGGTTGATCTGACGGCGTGATGCCAGCAGTTCCGGGCTGAATTGTTCCGCATCACTCAGCACGTTGATACGCGCTTTAATCGCCTTAAAGGTTTTGCGGTATAACGGATGATCGGACACGTTTTCTACCGGTGCCGGATAATCTGCTTCATCCAGAGCACGGCTCTCTTCCGTTAATGCCAGCAGGCGTCTGCCGTGACAGCGGATTTCCTGTCCGGTCAGGCCCAGTCCGTCCAGCTCACCCAGCGAGGTCGGCATGTAGCGCGCCACTTTCCAGAGATGCTCTTCACGCACCACAAAGTTTACCGCCATATCGCGCTGACGCGCCTGTTCCAGCCGCCATTGTGCCAGTTTCTGTAAACAGGCCAGCTGCTGAGGACGCAGTTGCGCGGCACCGCTGAAATCACGGTAGGCTTCCGCCGGGTCAGTCTGTGCAATACGGCGCTGCGCCATCATCGCACACTCTTCTTCTGCTGATGCCAGATAACCGGCTGCACGGACTTTTTCTGTCAGTTTTTCAGCCAGCGGCAGCAGGTAAAATACATCTGCGGCGGCATATTCACACTGTTTTTCTGTCAGCGGACGTGCCAGCCAGTCAGTCCGGGACTCACTTTTATCCAGGCTGACACCGAGATAGGTTTCCACCAGCGTGGCAAATCCGCAGGAAAGCGGATGACCGGTAAATGCAGCCAGTACCTGGGTATCCACCAGCGGTTGCGGTACACACGCCATACTGTTAAAAAAGACTTCGATGTCCTCACTGCCGGCATGGAGATATTTGATCATCTCCGGCGCAGTCAGTAATGTTTTCAGCGGCGTCCAGTCCGTGATCCCCAGCGGATCGACCAGCGCGAGATGCTCCCCGTCATAAAGCTGAACCAGACCGAGATGCGGATAATAGGTCCGGATCCGGACAAACTCAGTGTCCAGAGCAAGATAAGGTTTGCCTGTAACCTGCGCACAATAGGCAGCCAGGTGTGTATCGCTGGTAATCAACTGATAATTCAAAACGACTTCTCTTAGTCTTTAACGACATGGTTAAGTGATGTGATACAGAATAATTCATCAGATCAGGATAATTCAATCAATAGTCACAACAAGACTGATCATAACGACGCCGGTAAATACCGGCGTCGTTATTCTGCGGTCTGATGCCGTGTCATGCAACCGGCTGAACATCCGTTTTGTGCTTTTCCTCATCACGAAGCTCGCGACGCAGAATTTTGCCCACATTGGATTTCGGTAATTCATCACGAAATTCAATGATTTTCGGGACTTTATAGCCGGTCAGATAGCGACGGCAGTGCAGGCGCAGATCATCTTCTGTCAGTGATTTATCTTTGCGGACAACAAAAATCTTCACGGCTTCACCGGAGCTTTCACTCTCCACGCCGATAGCGGCACACTCCAGCACAGCCGGATGCAGCATGGCCGCATCTTCAACTTCGTTCGGGTAGACATTGAAACCGGAAACCAGAATCATATCTTTTTTGCGATCAACAATATGCAGAAAACCATTTTCATCAAACTGTGCGATATCCCCGGTAGCAACCCAGCCATCTTTCAGCACTTCGGCGGTGGCATCCGGACGGTTCCAGTACCCTTTCATGACCTGAGGCCCCCGGACCCACATTTCCCCCGGCTGCCCTTCGTGCACATCCGTACCGTCATCATCCAGCAGGCGGATTTCCGTGGACGGCACCGGGAAACCGATACTGCCGCTGTAACTCTTCAGATTATGCGGGTTACCGGCCACCAGCGGAGAGCACTCTGTCAGCCCGTAGCCTTCCAGCAGATGTTTACCGGTCAGCTTTTCCCAGTTTTCCGCCACCGCTTTCTGCACCGGCATACCGCCGCCGACAGAGAGGTTCAGTGTGGAAAAATCAAGTTTGTGAAACTCCGGATTATTGACCCAGGCATTAAACAGCGTGTTGACCCCGGTGATCGCCGTAAACGGATATTTAGCCAGCTCTTTGATCGTCCCGCTGACATCCCGCGGATTAGTGATAAGCAGGTTACGGCCGCCGATTTCAATAAACAGCAGACAGTTCACGGTCAGTGCAAATACATGATAAAGCGGCAGTGCTGTGACAACCAGTTCTTTGCCGACTTTCAGTTCCGGAATATACGCCGCGCGCGCCTGCTCGAGATTGGCCAGCATATTGCGGTGAGTCAGCATCGCGCCTTTGGCCACACCGGTGGTACCACCGGTGTATTGCAGAAATGCCAGGTCTTCACGGTGGATTTCCGGCTTCACATACTGCATACGGTAGCCCTGATGGATAGCGCGGCGGAACGAGATAGCATCCGGCAGGTTATATTTCGGCACCAGCCGTTTGATATATTTGACAACAAAGTCCACCAGCGTGGCTTTCGGGCGTGAAAGCTGATCCCCCATACGGGTCAGGATCACATGGCGGACCGTGGTGTTATAAACAATTTTTTCGAGGGTGTGTGCAAAATTGGAGACAATCACAATCGCGGCACAGCCGCTGTCATTTAACTGATGTTCTAACTCTCTTGGTGTATAGAGGGGGTTGACATTTACCACTACCATCCCTGCCCGCAGAATACCGAACAGCGCTATCGGATATTGCAGTAAGTTCGGCATCATCAGCGCGATGCGATCCCCTTTTTTCAGCCCCAGTCCGTTTTGCAGGTAAGCGGCAAATGCACGGCTTCGCTCTTCCAGTTTCCGGTAGGTCATCACCTCGCCCATATTGATAAAGGCGGGCTGGTCCGCAAAGCGCGATACCGCATTCTCCAGCATCTCTGCCATCGAGGCATAGGTGTCAGGATTGATATCTGCTGGGACATCTTCCGGATAGTGTTTAAGCCAGACTCTTTCCAAGGTTTTACTCCTGATTATTACTGCTCATCTCATAACTCGCTGGTGTTAACAAATAATTTACATAAATAAAGTATTTACATAAAACGGTGTTTTCCGGTAATTTTTCTGTTTCAGGTTGAGAGTCACATCACTAATTTGTTTTATAAAGCCAGATAACAATCGAGGCGGCAAATGCCGCCTCTTAATTTATTAGTTGTAACGCGCTGAAAATAATCATTCAGGCTTATCGCTACCGGCGGGATTATACACTCAAATCCGCCTTTATGCTGAACTTTAAGGTTACCATACCCGCAAATCTGCGCGATTAAGGGACTAAATAATCCTGCACCACTGCCGGTCCCGGCGGATAGTACCAGCCGCCGCCATAGTAACCACCGCCGTAGTAACCGTTATGCCAGCGCCACGGATCCGGCCCGTACACCGGCGGCGGCATAATCACCTGCCGGGCCTGGTGCCAGCGCTGGAAACCGGTGACATCAATAACCGGGAATGTGTACGGAACGTCGCCGATTTTACCGGTTTTCGTGCCGTTCATCAGCCCGACCACCGTGACATACTGATCACGGAAGTTATCCGGCTCCATAAAGCTGTTGATCCGGGCATATATCCGCCCGGTGATGGTTGAACCGAGGAATGGCGCACCGGTGCTGTTCAGCGGCATAACCGCGATTTCCAGCTGTGTCATATCCGGCTGATTCTGCACGCTGAGTACGCGGCCGCCGAAACGTGCCTCCATTCCTTTATAGGCCTGTGGTGCTTTCTGAACAGCCTGAAAATCGGTCAGCATTGTGGTACCGCTGCCTTTAATAGACTCCGGGACTGTGGCGCAGCCGGTCAGCGCCAGTGATATAATCACAACACCATATTTCAGACTGCTCCGTAAGCGATTCATCATGATGTGAGCTCCTGTGACGGATAGTATCCGTCAATTATGACTGATGATTGCCGGTTCAACAATTAATGCAGGCTATTTTTTGGTGTGGTGACCACAGGATGATCACCATGAATACAATAAGATTTATCACACTCAGAAAGAATAGTTGGCACCAAACGTGTAATTGATGGCGTTATTGTTATTACCTTCATGGTTGTAATTAATTGTCCCGAATACATTCAGGTCATCGGTCAATGCTGCAGTAGCACCTAATTTTACAGAAGTCCGGTTTTTTTCCGGTTTTTTGCCTGTACGGGTAAATGATGTTTCTGTGCCGTTAAGCGCTCCGCTGACACTCATCGCGTCATCCTGTAAATGATGGTGATACTTTATTTCAAAATAAGGGTTCACCGGCAGGGAATGAGTACTGATATTCCATCCTCCGCTTACCACATGCCGTTCCTGTTTCTGAGAGCTGAAGTGCATTGCGGTACTGCTGCCTGAGTTTTCGCGGAAACCGTCAACTTTGTATTTATCGTATTGATAACCAATAACAGGACCGGTGGTGATATTATCCGTCAGTTTGTAGTTATAACCCGCATTGAGTGACACACCAAATCCTGTAGCGTTTGTTTTTCCGTTTTCTGTCCGTGTTGCTTTACCTAACTGTATATCACGTTTGATATTATCCAGACTCAGGCTGCCAAAACGGGCACTCATATTACCCCATAAACCATTATCCGCAGAGGATTGTATAAACAGCGATGCAACCATACCGCGGGAATCATACCGGTACTGGTCATTTACTTTATAATCGCCGTCTGATGCACTTATCATTCCGCCATAAGCAAGTGCAGGTGATTCCTGAACGGAAAGGCCAACGTTAAGATCATTAGCGGTTTCCCGGCCACTCAGATCCATCCTGTTTCCCTGTGCTGATTTAGCGCTTCCGCTGAACCCGCCAAACACATTAAGTTTATTATTTCCGGGGTTATTACGTAAATTTTGTAACTGTCCATCCAGGAACGATTGGTGAGTGGCGTTGAGATTCTCTAATGATTTCGATAAGGAAGTTGCAAAATAAGGGGCATCGACAATAGAGGCGATATATTGTGCGATAAGCGCATGACCTTCAGGGCTGGGGTGAAACCAGTCAGAGAATAAATATACCTTATCATCATGATAAGTCTCTGCACCTTCCTTACAATGAAAAGAACGGATACCGATTTGACACACAGGAACCAGAACATCATCAAAGCCATATTCTTTTCCTGACAGAATAATCTCGTCAAATAGTGTTTCAACATCAGCCCATATAATATTACCATGTAATTTGGACAATCCTTTTTCCATACTATGGTTAAATTGTCCGGTAATTCTGTTTTCAACATCGGTTACCAGCTGCTGATACACATTAACAACAGAACGCGGAATTGGTAATCCGTTTTTGTCTAATACGGCTTTAAAGGCATCAACAATATATTCTCTGCGTTGTTTTTCACTGCTGATTTCACCTTTGTTTTTTAGTTCATCATTCATTTGTTTGTAGAATTTTTGAGCGTTGAATTTGTCACCCAAAGCATCCTCAGCAAAGCTGAACAGCGAAACTGATGTCCACGGAGATAAACCGGCTTTTGGAATGTTAGGTGCAATAACATACCCTGCCCCTGCATCTAATAATTTTTTGACACTGGCAACAGCAAGGTCCGGCGATGGTGAAATTAAATAATCCTCACCTTTATGCAGTAAACCATGAAAATCTAATTTTTTAACGCTGTTAACAATATTATACGAAATATCATTGGCGCCAATCCATACAACATACAGGCCATTTTTGTCCGCACGTCCGTTGTTTCTGCTCAGATAGAAATCGATCTGCTGTTCACTGGTGCGAATAGATGCCGGAGATAATTTATCTGCTGTGGCACCGCCTTCAGCATAATTATCGCCGCCAAAATTAGAGGGTATGAATGGTTTATTCAGATAATATTCAGACAATATTTCATTGTATAATTTACTGTGAGAGCCAGCCAGGTATCTGCTGTCATTACCTCTGTTCCCTCCGTCACTCATACTGTCACCGATGACGATAAAGGAGTCAAAAGCAAACGCGTTGAAGCCGGATAATAAAAAAACAAGTGTTGCTGAATAAGCTAAATTTCCTTTCATGATAATCCTTGTAGTAAATGATGTGACTTTAAAAAAAACGGGCAGTACAGAAAAAGGGTAATACTGATATTATTTTGCACATTTATTTGTAATGAAAATGTAAACTTGCTATTGTGTTTTATCAGCTTCCTGATGAGTTATTTGTTGCAAAAGATGCAGGTAAACGGATGATTTAATAATAGATAGTTTAAAAACACACTACTAATCTCACAGGAATAATAAAAATCATCAGAATGGTGCATAACCATCTGTTTATTATTGCCATGTCGCAATATTGAATGTCAGAGATATAGTCTGATGATTGTTTTCTGCTCAGATGTAATAATGGTGTCACTGATTTTAGATTATCCTCATAAGAATAAAATATGAGTTAATATACCTACAGAGGGAGTTCGGGTTGAACATGATTTTTTCTTTTGTTTGAAGTTAACATCCTGGAGACCTGTAAATAACATTATTATTCAATTAATTACAAAATGACGCACACGCATTCTTTATATATATTTCTGTGATATCTGTTAAAAACACATAGCAGCAAGAAGTAACATGCGTGATAGTAACCAGCATGTAAATATTAATTTAAAATAAAAAGTCATAGTTGCCAACCAGTTTACCAGGCTAAAACAAGTCACAATGAGTATCCAATGATTGAAAAACCTTACCTTCCGGAAAAAAAGAATGCCGAAAATGAAATTAAACTTAACTATTTTTTGGTGGAACATAAATTCAGTGATGATTAAATGCAGATTATTCTCATGTGGCAGACAGATAAAATAAACACAGCAGAATAACATCCTAAACAATATAAAATCATGGCTGCCCCGTTATCCATATTCAGCACCAACGACTGATGCCGGTAATCCTCCCGCAGGACAGTTGTTGTATCAATCTGCTGCTATTCCCTGTTCTGTCTGTACCGGCATGGATTTTCCTTCTTACTCAGCCTGATTACGTCAGTTATACAATGCAGATATACAATGCAGAGCGAATATTTCTTTTTCCTTTCTCTTCTTCTGTATATATTTTCAGCAACCGGCTATCATGGATGCATCCATTTTACTGAGCCGTGAGCACTATTTATAAAAGCCCTGCCCCAGCATTTCTAATCCTTTTTTTCGGGATAACCACCACCGCTGCAATTAATTAAAGTAAAGATGGAAACCATAGTAATTATTACGTAATAAAATATGAGCACACCCACCAATATATACAAATAAAATGTTCACAAATGACAAGATAAATAGCATTACACACGATGAAAATACATCTCACATTAAAATAACACATTGAAATTATAATAGGTGTATATACATAGATGCACTGATGATATTCAGTAAACACAAGATAGCACAAGATAATTAGGACGTTTCTCATAAAAAAAATAAACACCTGAAAAGTAACAAGCCATGTTCACCGAACTGATTTGGAATGCCGGCTATTTGGTTTGTTTCGGGTCGTATCTCTGGCGATGGCGGGCAAAATACCTGTAATTATATGTGTTCTATTTGGTTTTTATTTGATGCTTATAACGCCATATGGATATATTTAATTTCTTCATTTACAATAATTCACACTTCATAATAATTATCAGCATCAAGTTGATTCCTGTAGTAATTATGAATTACGTGCGTAGTATTACTAATCCATGATTTGAATATTTTGTCGTTTGTTTATTTTCACTAACAGAGCCGGCGGTACCACATCGCCATACGTTTTTATTGACTCTAAACAACGAATAACTGTATTAGGTAGAAACGATGAATAAAATCGATGTTTTTTCAAAAGCAGGAAAGGAACTGACATACAGCAATGCTAATGTCATCAAAGTTCCGCAGCCCGGCGCAATCGTAAAGGTAAATATACCTACGAATTCAATTTCCGGAGCAGTAAAATCAGGTAATAACTTAGTCATTCTTCAAAAAAATGGTGAAAAAATCACTCTTGAAGATTTTTTCCCGGCTGGCGGAAATGCTGAGCCGACTAAATTAGTTATTGCTGATGGTGAATACCTGTATCAGGCTAATTATGATTCAGATAATTTCTCCGGGCTTGAATTCTCAGCTGTCAGCAGCATGGATGAGGTTATCAGCGGTGAAGGTACCGATCAGGGGTTAAACCCTGCAGTATGGATCGTTCCTTTAGTTGTTGCCGGTGTTGCCGGAATTGCGATTGCAGCCAGTAACAGCGGCGGCGGCGGTGGTGGCGGCGGCGGCAGCACAAAACCTGTAACTCCTGTCAATCCGGATGATAAGAGCCAGGCAAAATTTGACGAGCAAGTCGCTAAAACTAAAGCTGAGTTGACTGTCACTAAACTGGATGCCCTGAAAGCCGCTGTTGAAGCATTGAAAGCTGAACCTACGGCAGAAAATCTTGCAAAAGTTCAGAATGCTAAAGCAGCGTTAGCCGAAGAATTAGCTGCTCTTCAGACGAAAGTCACTGCTTTTGAAGTATTAACCAAAGCAGCAGCAGAAAATAAACTGAATACCACTGAAGCGAAAGCACTGCTGGAAAAAATTGCTTCAGAAATGGGTGATGCGACAACAGTATCAGAGAATGCCGATACTATTGCAAAAGTAGTATCAGATCTGCTGGATTATGTTAGTGGTCTGGATACTGCTTTCACTACCATGAAAGACGTTCTTGCTGCATCTGAAGCTGCTAAAACTCAGCCTTCTGATACAAATGTACAGTCTGTGCGGGAAGCACTGACTGCATTGCAGAGCAAACTGGCTGAACTTAAAGCAGGACTGGAAATCAGCCTGAAAGCGGCAGCTGAAAAAGGAATTGCGACAGATACGTTAAAAGCACAGGCTGATGCTGCTCTTAGTAAGGTTGAAAGTGAAATCGGGACGATCACTTCTAACCTGGAAATTGCAGAAGCTAATCTGGCTGCCGTCAATGATGCATTTGCCAAAGTGACTGCTTATAACGAGAAAGTATTAGCTGCTGAAAACAAAGTTAAAGAAGCTAACCTTGCTGTTGAAGCGGCGAAAAATGCCAAAGAACAGGCGATTAAATCAAACAGCCTTGATAAAGTTGATGAAATCAATGCGCAAATCAAAGCGGCTAACAACGATCTCATCAATGCCAAGCAGGCACTTAATGAGCTGACGACAGCCCGTGAAGATGCAATCAAAGCGATTGAGAAAATCAGCCCGGATGTTGCTGCCAGCCATAAACCGAATACTGATAATCTGAAAGACGTTAGTGTAACGCCTTCAGAACCGATTGAGAAAGGTATCATTGTTAAAGAAGCAAAAGGTATTTTTGAGGCAATCAAAGATGGCCTGGCTTCACTCAAAGATTTGGCAAACAGCGAATTCAAAGAATTTGTTGATAAAGTTCTTGCATCCAAACCTGTTGAAGTTATCAAAGACATGATTCAGGGTGCAAAAGATGCTATTTCTAATATCGGCAGCACTATCTGGACCGCAATTAAAGCACCAGTTGAAGCCTTTAAAGCAGGTTTTAAAGGTGTAAAAGACTTTATTTCAGAAACCGGCAACATTATCAAATCTGGTATCAAATTTGGTATTGATGCTGTGAAAGAAGCCATTTCCGGCGGATTTAAAATTTTCAAAGATGGCATCTCTGATGTTTATCAGGCAGTGAAGAAAACGGCTCTTGATGCAATCAAAGATATGAAATTTACTGATTGGATTAATCCGATAAAAGTAATTGGTTTAGGTAAAGACATCGTTATCAGCGGTATTAAAGCAGGCATCAAAGCTACCTGGGATGCAGTTAAAGCAATTCCCGGCAAAGGATTCGAATTTGTTGTTCAGAAAATAAAAGACGGCGCAAAACTGATTAGTGATCATGTTTCAACTCAGTTTGGCACTGTGAAAGATTCTGTACAGGAAATTGTCAAAATTTTACACACTGCTTTTATTAAAAATCCGATCGATACCTTCGTTAAGCCTGTCATTGATGCGCTTAACCCGTTCAAGGCTATTCCGAAATGGGGTTCAATTATTATTGAGTCCATTAAAGATGGTATTGATATCCTGAAATCGCTTAAAGATATTCCGGGTAAAGGTATTGAAATTATTAAAGATATGATCAGTGATATTCTGGGCTCCTCCAAAGGCGATAAAGTCTCTGAAGGTGACGGAAATGAAATTAAGGCATTCCTGAAAGAAATCACAGATGCTCTGGAAACCCACACTGATGAAGTTGCTAAAGTCAGTGATGGTAAAGCAGCTGATGAAATCAAAGTGACTGATGAAGTTAAAGCTGCTGATGAAGTTAAAGAACCGGCATTCGAATTAAACGAACTGCTGTCTGAAAACAATACCGGTATCAACCTGGATGCAATTGCACCTAAAGAAGAGACCGTAAATGTTTCAGTACCTTCTGAAGCACAGGCAGAAACACAAGTATTTGTGAATCAGCCAATGATTGATGATCAGGCTAACCTCGTGAGTATGGTTGCTTAATGTAATATCAGATAATACCCTGCATAAGGAATATGCAGGGTATTATAAACCCAGCTCAATCTGATGAAACGTATGAAATTTTGTAAAGTTCGCTATCTGTCTGCTTTAGTCACAATAATATTTCATAGTCAGTCTTTTGGTAACAATGATACTTTTTATCCGGTAACATTTGATGCTAACGGAAAAAAGACAGCACTGGTATTTGGTGTTTTTTCTAAGTCCGATTCAGACTCAAATTCAAATTTAAACTCAGATGAAAATAATAATCTCTCTGTAAATACAAAATTAAACACGTCTCCCGGCATGTTAAATAGTCCGCGTTATTTGAATCAGAATGCAAATCCTGATGAATCTGAACAAAATAGTGAAATTGACGTGGCATCCCTGCCGGGATATCAGCAGATACCCACACTAAAAAATACCGGACCGACAGGTAATTACGGAAATGTTGATATCCGTTCAATTGTGGATATGGCCATTTCCTGGCACCCTGCAATTAAACGTTCAGGCCGCGAAGTGGAAAGAGCCAAAGAAGCGATTGAAGAAGCTAATTCAGCTTATTACCCGTCATTAAATATGGGGGTAAAAACCGGACTGGAACAAAACGATTATGGTAACGGAAATGATCGTTCGAATAAAATTACTGTTGCCGCTGAGCAGATGATCTATGACTTCGGAAAAACTAAAACAAAAGTATCATTAAATGAATTAAATACAGTTTACTCAGAATACGAACTGGAAAAAGAAATTAATGACATTGCATATCAGACGGTAAATGCCTATTTGCAGGTAGTAAAATACAAACAACTTATTGAAATTGCTGATGAGCAATTATCCGGCTTTGCTAAAATTAATGAAATCGCCAAAAAACGAACGGCCCTGGGTGCCAGTGCAGAGTCAGACTACTCACAATCAAAAGTCAGACTGGCCTCTTCGGTATCACAGCTGAATGACTATAAATCCCAGTATAACCGCTGGAGTGCCACCCTGAATAACATGGTTAACAAAAGTATTTCAGACAAAATAGTTATCCGCTTTCCTGATGAATTACAATCGTCCTGCACAATGCGTATGGATGAAGCATTTTCATCTCCGATGATTCGTATTGCGGAATCTCAGGTAAGTGTTGCCAGAAAACAAATCGAATTAGCAAAATCTGAACATTACCCGACAATTTCACTGAATCCATTCTATGAATATGAAATAGAAGACAGGAACAGCAATAGTTACTCCAACCGAAATAAAGATAAATTTGGTGTTTATCTTAATGTAAAAGCACCGTTATATCAGGGAGGCGCAATATCATCCCGTGTCCGGCAAGCAGAACAGGCATTATATGCTGCCAATAACAATTTAGAAAATGAATATACTAACTCACGGTTAAAAATATCTGAATCATCCAGTCAGGTTGAAAATGCCAAACTGAGTTTACAGGCCAAATTAAACCGGGCAACCGAATCTATACGCACGCGTGATTTATATATGATGCAATATGAACAATTAGGAACCCGCTCTTTTACGGATTTAATCAGTGCGGAATCAGAAATCCATCAAACAAAAATGGACATTATTAACAGTGAATACAACATTGCCAGTTTTTCTGTCGAATGTTTATACCAGACAGGTACATTGGCACAAAATTTCTCTAAATTCTAATGAAGGATTAAACTGTGAGTGTCGATTTTCTTGATGATGTCATTGACAATGAACAAGCTGAAAAACAACATTATTATGAAAGCTGGCGTAAAGCCATTATTCAGATAGCGCACTATTACCGCTTAAACATATCTGAACAAAATATCCTGATTACGTCTTTATGGAGTAAAGACATGCAGGAAACAGCGGTAATCCGTATGATGACCAAACAAGCCGGATTATCATATAAATTTAACGCTGTCAAAAAATATAAATTTAACACCTGGCTCTTTCCTCAGGTAATTGAATTTAATGACGGTCAGCTGGCGTTATTAAAAAATATTGATAATAACGGTAATCTGGTTATCTCTTATGTCGAGGATGACGGATTAATATCTGTCCTGTCCCGCAGTGAGCTGGAAGAAAAAGCTTCACGGATAGTGACATTAAGACCGGTGAAAAATGCTGCAGATCCGCGTATTGATGATTATGTAAAACCAACTGAAAAATACTGGGTTTGGAAAATAATCTTTGCGGATATGAAGCCTTATTACTTTGTGATTCTGGGCTCCTTGTTTGTCAATATACTCGGTTTGGCCGGTATTACTTATTCTATGCAGACGTATGACCGGATCATACCCGCGCAATCATATCCGACCATGTGGGTTCTGTTTTCGGGTGTTGTACTTGCCTTTATTTTTGATTTTACCTTAAGGCTGCTGCGTTACAGCGTTGTCGATATTCTGGGCAAACGCGCTGATTTAGTGATTTCTGACCGCGTATTCGGTCGTTCATTACGGATTAAAAACGGATTCCGCCCGAAATCGACAGGAACATTTATTTCCCAGTTGCGGGAATTAGAACAAGTCCGCGAGATGATGACATCGTCAACCGTTGTTGCCATCGCTGACCTGCCCTTCTTCTTCTTATTTCTGGCTGTCATTTATTCCCTCGGCGGAATAGTTTTCGTCGTTCCGCTGGCCGGCATGATCCTGATGGTATTACCCGGCTTTTTCGCACAGAAAAAACTGGCAGTACTGGCTAACTCAGCAATGCGTGAATCCAGCCTGCGCAACGCGATGCTGGTGGAAACCGTACAGGGACTGGATGATATTAAATTCTTACAGGCAGAACACCGTTTCCAGCAGCAGTGGCTGCATTACACCAAAACAACGGCTGAAAATAGCCTTGAGCTGAAACACCTGACGCACAAGCTGACATCATGGTCATATCTGATACAAAATGCCGTGTTTGTCTGCGTGGTTCTGGTAGGCACACCACTGGTTATGGATGGTGAATTGTCAACGGGGGCACTGGTTGCTTCATCTATCCTGAGTTCACGTATGATGGCGCCTATTTCTCAGATCGCCGGTATTCTGACCCGCTGGCAACAAACAAAAGTCGCGATGTCAGGCCTGGACAGTATTATGCAGTTACCGGTTGATCATCCTGAAAATACAAAGATGGTGCATCGCCCTTCATTAACCGGTCAGTATTCTGTCCGTGATGCTTCCTTTGTTCACAATCAGGAAAGTAAGCGCATTGCGATTAAAGTGACAAAACTGGATATCTCACCGGGTGAAAAAATTGCGCTGCTCGGTCGTAACGGTTCAGGCAAATCATCTTTACTCAGTGCTCTGGCGGGTATGATGATCCAGCTGGATGGTGAAATTACACTTGATCACCTGAATATCAGCAATATTGACCCTGCCGACTTACGCAGAGACATTGGTTATTTAACACAAAATTCGCGCTTGTTTTACGGTACTATCCGGGAAAACATTACATTAGGCATGCCGGTTGCTGAAGATAGTGAAATTATTGATGCTATCCGCCTGACTGGTGCTATTAACTTTATTAATCAGCTTCCTGATGGTTTAGATTATGTTATTCAGGAAGGTGGCAGCGGATTATCAGGCGGACAACAGCAGACACTTTTATTAACAAGATTAGTGTTACGTAACCCTAATATTATTTTACTGGATGAACCAACAGCAGCTTTAGATGAAGTTACTGAAAAAGAATTCACAGATAATATGAAATCCTGGCTGAGTGGCAAAACAGTTATTATTGCTACACATCGCAGAAAAATCCTTGAATTAGTTGATCGTGTAATAGTCGTCTCGCAAGGAGAAATCCTTATGGATAAACATAAAAGTGATGTTGCAGCTTCGATTTAACAGGTGACAATATGAAAAAATCATTATTCAAAAACATATCGTCATTTATAAGAGATGTTTTTATGAAAAATAGTACATCTCACAGTTATGACGGTGTTGATGAATTTTCACATGATGAAGGTAAAGATGTTACTGCAAGCCGTGCGGCAACTATATTATTTTCCATTATGGGTTTTTTATCCGTTTTTTTAATCTGGAGTGCCTTATTTAATATAGATGAAGTTTCAAAAGGCAATGGTAAGGTCATTCCAAGCTCAAAAGAGAAAATTATCCAGTCAATGGATGGCGGGATTCTCGAGAGTATTCATGTAAAAGAAGGACAAATTGTTGATGCCGGTCAGATTTTAGTTCAGCTTGATATTACACGGACACAATCTACGGTTGCAGAGTCAGAATCAAAATATCGTGCATTACTGGCCCAGCAATCCCGGCTGTATGCCGAAGTAAATAAAGTTCCGTTAGTATTTCCGTCAGAATTGGATGAATTTACTGAATTAACCGGTGCGGAAAAACGGCTTTATGATTCGCGCCGGCAGCAGTTTGAAACGTCGATGAAAAATATCAGGGATTCAAAATCATTGCTGAACCGTGAGTTAGCGATCAATTCCAGGCTGGCAAAAGAAGGCGCATCAAGTACCGTAGATGTTATCCGCTTAAAAAAACAGCTTGTTGATTTAAGCATGAAAGAGTCTGAACTCCTTTCTGATTACTATGTCAGATCACGGGAAGAACTGTCCAAGGTTTCCGCTGAGATAGGTTCATTGTCTCAGATTATACTCGGACGTAAGGATATGTTATCGAAATCAACTATCCGCTCTCCTGTCCGGGGCGTTGTCAAAAATATTGAAATTAATACTATTGGCGGTGTTGTGCCACCAAATGGCGAGTTAATGAATATTGTTCCTCTGGATGATAATCTGTTAATAGAAGCCCAGATATCACCACGGGATATTGCATTCATTCATCCCGGACAAGCTGCAAAAGTAAAAATTACTGCGTATGATTATTCAATTTATGGAGGACTGGATGGCGAAGTAGTTACTATTTCACCAGACACGATTAAAGATGAACAAAAACCGGATCTTGTTTATTACCGTGTTTATATAAAAACTGATAAGGATTATCTGATAACAGATAGTGCAAAACAGTATTTTATTACACCCGGAATGGTAGCCAGTGTCGATATCCGAACCGGAAATAAAACAGTTTTGCAATACTTAATTAAACCATTCAATAAAATAAATGAAGCTCTCAGAGAGCGGTAACAGGTAAATATCATGAGTAATAATAAAAACACTGAGTTCAAAGAAATCACTGTAGCTGAAAAGAAATTCTTCATCATTAAACTTGATCCGTGGAGACGTTTAACTTTTATTGCTGATTTCCAGAAAGACTTTCTGATTCCTGTCATCAACAGTATCGGTGAAGAAAAAATAAGTGGTATGTTAAATAACAGCAATGCTGCAGACTTTGACTTTATGTCTGTTATTACATCATTATCTGGTGTTATCGATGGCAGCACCATTGAAAAATGGACAAAACGTATCTTAAATGAAGGTCTTGTTATCTACTTACGGGATGATGAAAAGAAAGCGAAGCTGGCTTTTGTTGAGCTGAATGATTTTTTCACTAACCCGATAGATATTCTGATGTTAATGAAAGACGCGATTATGTTTAACCTTGAAGGGGTTACTGACTTATTTAGTAATTTCAAACAATCTCCGACACTGGCTGAAGGCTAAGAACAGACTAAAGCTAAGACAAAATCGTCATAAATAAAAATCCCGGCAGAGAAAACCTCTGCCGGGATTTTATTATTTATCTGCATTTTAAATACCCCCTTCCCTCTGAAAAACAAAGTCCGTTCAAAACAACCAGTTTCGTTATAAGTGATATATTTTTTAGTTTTACTAATGCATACAATAAAACCAGACCCAATGACATTATCAGCACTTTGAGCTGAATAAAAAACATTTAATAATTATGATGCTCTAATATAGCATATATCATGTATTCAATTACACGACGTTTACTAACGTTAAGCTGTTATCGTATAATTTAATTTGCTGTATCTGTTTCTATTTTTTATCTTATAAAACATATATTTCAAAGGGCCTTTACCATGACCAACATCCTAAGTATAGATGGCTACTCAGCCAATTCGTCTGATGGCGAAAATAAAGTAAACAAAAATAAAAAAGTGGGAGACTATGATGAAAACGGAATAGCGTCGGATAAGAGCGCGAATTCATCTATTGATAACATCAGCAATCTTGCCAAGAAAATCATTGCTGAAGATGAAAACAAATCCGCACTGACAAACACCCGTTCATCACTGAAAAATGCATTTCCGTCAACCGGAAATACAGATACTGCCAATACTGCACGCTCATCTTCACCAGCTGAAGAAATTAAACCTGCTGGTAAAACAGAGACCGATTCAGCTAAAAATACCGATATCAGTAATTTCAGTGAATCAGAATCAGCAGTGACTGAACCGGTATTTATTTATGATTCTGTAAAAAGCAACCATGCAAATATTTCAGCTGATTTCGTCCAGGATGCAACAAGCTCCGTCACGCCTGATAATCTGGCTGGTACCACAATACCGGATATGGCCGCCGTCAATACGAATTCAAATGATCCCGTATCCACGACAGAGGTATTATCCGGTTCTGAAGTAAATAGCGATACCGCTCAGTCAGGCGCTTCAGAAGCAACTGTCACACCAGAAAAAACAGAACCTGCATCGACCTCTCTTTCTGATATCATCAATGGTATTAAAAATTTATTATCCGGCCTTGATGGTTCATTCCTTTCCAATTTAAAAGCCCTGCTATCAAATGCGGTTAATATTATTAAACCGGTTAAGGACTTTATTGGTAACATTAGTGAAAAATTAAAAGGTATTCTTGATGGTGGCATCTTTAAACTGCCTGCAAAAATACTGGAA
Organism: Morganella sp. BCCO 40_0007; assembly: GCF_032989665.1. Lineage (NCBI taxonomy): Bacteria > Pseudomonadati > Pseudomonadota > Gammaproteobacteria > Enterobacterales > Morganellaceae > Morganella > Morganella sp. BCCO 40_0007. The sequence goes on from NZ_JAVBIN010000003.1 coordinate 138,156, forward strand.
TTCTTTAAGAGTGATTTTAGTAAAATCCTTGAGCTTCCTAAAAATATACTGAAATTCATTTCAGATAAACTCAAGCCTGTTCTGGATGGGAGTATTTTAAAATTACCATCAAAAATCATTGAATTTGTTAAAAGCAACTTTGACAAACTGTTTGAATTACCGAAAAAACTGATTTCATCTGTTACTGAAAAAATAAAATCTGTTTTTGATGATGGTATTTTTAAATTACCATCAAAAATTATCGAATTTATTAAATCTATAACAGGTAAGTTTACTGACACTTCAGATAAACCTGCTGCATTCGGTATGGCAAAAGCCGCAGCTGAAGAAAACAGCCCGCTGAAGCTTCCGGCGAAAATTTTAGAATTTATCAAAACTAATTTTGGTAAGTTATTTGAGCTGCCTAAAAAACTGCTTACATCTGTCACCGAAAAAATCAAATCCATTTTCGATGGCGGCATCTTCAAGTTACCATCAAAAATTATCGAATTTGCAAAAGAAAATTTTGGTAAGTTATTTGAATTACCGAAAAAACTGATCTCATCTGTTATTGAAAAAATCAAGTCTGTTTTTGATGGCGGTATCTTCAAGTTACCATCAAAAATTATCGAATTTGTAAAAGAAAATTTTGGTAAGTTATTTGAATTACCAAAAAAACTGATTTCATCTGTCACTGACAAAATTAAACCTGCTTCCGACGGCGGCATTGAAAAATCACCATCAAAAATTATCGAATTTATTAAAACAAATTTCGGTAAGTTATTTGAATTACCAAAAAAACTGCTCACATCGGTTACCGAAAAAATTAAATCCATTTTCGATGGCGGCATCTTCAAGTTACCATCAAAAATCATTGAATTTGCTAAAACAAATTTCGGAAAATTATTTGAATTACCGAAAAAACTGATTTCATCTGTCACCGAAAAAATCAAATCTGTTTTCGATGGCGGTATCTTAAAATTACCAACAAAAATTATTGATATTGTTAAATCTGCATTTGGTAAAGTACTTGAACTGCCGAAGACAATTGTTAAGTTTATCAGTGATATCCCGAAATCAATTGGTTCAATCAGTGACAAAACCTCAGGTTTAATCAGTAAAGTTATCGGTAATATTGAAAATAACATTAAAACCATTGCTGATTCCATGGCAAATACTGCTCACAATATTACCTCTGCACTTCTGAAAGGCACAGTAGGTAATTTTAATGAGTTCGTATCAACCATTGGTGGTTCGATTGATAATGTCATTAAAAGTCTTTTTGGTAATATCGGTACATTCTTCAGCAGCCTTCATGAAACCGTATTTAATGTCATTAAAGGAATTGGTGAAAGTACATCTTTCATCACGACGGGTATTAAAAACTTCTTTGACAACATGACAGAAAGTGCCACAACAAACGTGGGCAAAATTACCAATCTGATCAGTGATATTGTTACTAAAGTAACAACCGGCATTGACAGTATCGTTAATTCAACAAGTAATGGTTTCAGTAAATTTGTCGAAGGGATTAACAGTGTTGTGAATTCGTTTAGTGACGGATTTGGTAAACTGACCGGCGGTATTGATGGCCTGGTCAATACACTGAGTAATGCCTTTACTAAAATTATCACCGGTACACAAAGCGTTATTGATGTTATCAGTAAAGGTGTGAAGACATTTGATGATGTGATGAAAGTTGTCGCCGGTACCATTGAAACAGTCAAAGATATTCCGATTATCGGTACTTCAATCACCTTAATTGACGATGCAATTAAAGGGCTGTTTAAACTCGCTAACCCGATTGAAGGTATCAAAAAAATCATTGATATGGTCAAAGAGTTATTACCTTTAATCAAACCATTCTTACCGGGCGGAAAATCTTCTGCACCAATGGAAAAAGCAGCGATCGAAGAGAAGCATCATGATAATGAGATGGTTAAATCTTTCGCAGAAAAAGCAGCCTTTGGTGAAACACACGAAGATACCCTGCTCGGCAAGCTGTTAGCGGATAAAGCTGTTCAGGATAAATCAGCAATGTCTGACTTAACTGAAACGACAGCAGATCATGTATCTTCAGCAGATAATGCAATGCCTGATATGTTGTCAGACAGCGATCTGGTCATTGATAATGGTCATATTTCAACTGAATTGTTAGGGCCGGCTGAGCAGGTTGCATTCAGTTCTGTTTCTGCAGAAACTGATGTCACTGAAGCCAGCCACAGCGATCTTATCAACAACCTCTTTAACCAGGATAATCAGCACTTTGCGTTAGTTGCCTGATAACAGATATTAGCCGGGGTCTGATTTCTGTACTGAAATCAGACCTTTTAATACTGTTTCCTGAATCCCTCAGTGGCAACTATGCTGACACTGAGGGATACATCAGACCTGACCCGCCACTGAAGAATTCGCTTTCACTGACACAAACCTGAACGCTCCGGCTGCCGCTTTCTGCGGATTAAGGCGGAATTGCGATCAACCTGTTTTTTACGTTATTCCCGGCCCGGTAATTTCTTCCAGGTCACTTCGTTGCGCAGATATACCGGCTCGGCGGATTCGGGGGCTGATGTTTCCCCGCGACGCAGTGCGTTCAGTGCCGGCGGCAGCATATCCTGTGCATGCGGCAGGGTAATCTCTGTCATCAGCGTCTTAATGGTCAGTGCTTCCTGCATCTGCGGATATGCGGCCCAGCCGGTACCGGCCAGTCCCCATTCCCCGGAAAGTTCAGCACAGCGCGTGACAAAATCAGCCGGTTTCAGCACCGCTTCCGCCAGTTCCTGCCGGAAAATACCCTGCTCATCCCGGACATAGGCGGCACAGTAGACTTCATCCATACGGGCATCGATGGCGACCAGTACCCGGGAAAGCCCGGTGGTACGAAAAACGCCTTCCGCCATGGTTTCCAGTGATGAGACACCGATCATCGGCAGTTCAGCGCCCAGCGCCAGTCCATGAGCAATCCCGACACCAATCCGGACACCGGTAAAACTGCCCGGCCCCTGACCAAAAGCCAGCGCATCAAGATCACGGAGAGTGAGATTCTGCGCAGCCAGTACCGCCTGCACCATCGGCAGGATACGCTGTGTGTGTTCGCGGGGGGTGACGGCGAAATCGGCAGTGATCTCACCATTGTTGTAAAGCGCAACAGAACAGGCTTCTGTTGCCGTATCTAAGGCTAAAATTCGGCTGGACATGCCATAACTCCGGCAAATAAATAAGGTTTATGGTAACAAAAAAATCATCGTAACAGTGACTTTTATTGCAAAACGGATTCAGTTTTAGTCTGCTGTGCGGCGCTGTGACTGCCGGGCTGCCAGGAATTCCGCCGCTTTGGTCAGTGAGCGTGTCCGCGGCGACGGCGGCAGACTTTTCAGGAATATTTCCCCGTAAGGCCGCATAACTATCCGGTTGTCGCAGATCACAATTACGCCGTAATCCTCCGTGTCACGGATAAGCCGCCCGACCCCCTGTTTGAGGCTGATCACCGCATCCGGGATCTGAACATCACGGAACGGGTCACCGCCGCGCACCTGACAATCCTCCATCCGTGCTTTCAGCAGCGGATCATCCGGCGCGGTAAACGGCAGTTTATCGATGATAACGCAGGTCAGCGCATCGCCCCGCACATCCACCCCTTCCCAGAAACTGGCGGTGGCCACCAGCAGTGCATTACCGGAGGAGATAAACTCACTGAGCAGTTGCGTTTTGCTGGTTTCCCCCTGCACCAGAACCGGCAGTGTCAGTGACTGGCGGAATTCGGCGGCCAGATCGCGCATCATCTGGTGTGAGGTGCATAAAAAGAAACAGCGGCCACGGTTATGGTTGATCAGCGGCCGCAACTGTTCCGCCAGCTGTTTTGCCGCGCCGTACTGATTCGGGGACGGCAGAAAACGCGGCACACAGAGCAGCGTCTGTTCCTGATAATTAAACGGGCTCGGCAGGATCAGCATTTCGGCATGATCAAGCCCGAGGCGGCGGGTAAAATGGTGCAAATCGTCATTCACCGACAATGTGGCCGAGGTGAACACCCATGCCATCTTCTGACTGCTCATCATTTCGCGGAATTTGTCTTCCACGGTCAGTGGTGTCAGCGCCAGCAGAAAATGGCGGCCATAACTTTCAAACCAGTAACTGTAACCGGGGATGGAAACATCTTTCAGCCGTTTGAGGCGGTTGCGGTACAGGGTCGCCCGTTCGAATGCGGCATCCAGCATCGCGGAGCGGCCGAGGGAGAGTTTCATCACGTCATAACAGAGTTCCAGTGCATCATCGAGCAGCGTGAGTGCCCTCTGAAACTGCGGCTGTGCCAGCAGTTCGCGCAGATTACCGCGAAAACCGGTATCACCGAGTGCCAGCCGGAAATCCTGAACACTCATGGTCAGGCGGTCGGCACATTTCTGTAACTGCGCCTGGTCACGCAGTTCACTGCGGTACGCCAGCGTGATATCACGGGTGAGATCAAATAACTGACGGCTGCTGAGCTGCTGGCCGAAATACTGACTGGCAATATCCGGGATCTGATGTGCCTCATCGAAAATGATCACATCCGCTTCGGGGATAAGTTCCCCGAAACCGGTATCTTTTACCACGCGATCGGCCATAAACAGGTGATGGTTTACCACCACCACATCCGCGTCCAGCGCCTTGCGCCGGGCTTTCAGTACAAAGCACTCTTTATACTGCGGGCAGTCGCTGCCGAGACAGTTATCGTTGGTACTGGTGATCAGCGGCCAGACCGGGCTGTCTTCCGGAATATCATGACAGGTGGTGATATCCCCCAGCTCAGTCACACTTGCCCAGCGCCGTGCGGCCACTATCTGCGTGAGTGTTTCCGGCTCCATATTAATATCGCCGAGGGTCTGCTGCTCCAGCCGCTCGAGACAGAGATAGTTTGAACGCCCTTTAAGCAGCGCCACTTTACCGTCATAGTCCAGCGCCTGAACAATTGTGGGGAGATCGCGGTTATAGAGCTGATCCTGCAACGCCTTGGAACCGGTGGAGATAATCGTTTTCTTTCCGGCACGCAATGCAGGTACCAGATAGGCGAAGGTTTTGCCGGTCCCGGTTCCTGCTTCCGCCACCAGTTGCCCCTGCGTTTCAATTATCCGGCTGATCGTTGCCGACATCGTCACCTGAGCTTCCCTCGGCTGAAAACCGGGAATGACACGGGCTAAGCGGCCGTTTTTTGCAAAATCGTCTGACACGCGCGTTCTCTTCTGACAAAATAGGCGGTAATTATGCCAAGGCTTGAGCAATAGCACCACCTTGCTGTGTAAGAAACTGGATATATTTACAGGAGAGAGAATGACAATTCAGCGAATTGATCCGGAAGACCGCTGGTCTGAAGCGGTAGTACACAACAACACCGTTTATTACACCAGTGTTCCGGAAGATCTGAGCGGCGATATCACTGCCCAGACCACCAGTGCCCTGCACGCAATTGATAAAATTCTGGCCCGCGCCGGTTCAGATAAAAGCAAAATCCTCGATGCGACCATTTTCCTCGCAGATAAAGCGGATTTTGCCGGTATGAATACCGCCTGGGATGCATGGGTCGCCAAAGGCAGTGCACCGGTGCGCTGCACCGTGGAAGCTGCGCTGATGCACCCGGATTATAAAGTCGAAATTAAAGTTATAGCAGCAGTCTGAGTGCTGAGAAAGCAGAGATCTCTGTTAATTCAGTGTCTCTGCTGATGACGGGCAAAAACGAAAAGTCGCTGTAAACACATCCCTGTGCGCTCAGGCGCGTCATCCATGACGCGCATGCTTTTCGTTTCCTTTGCCCGTCATTGCAGGTTTCCCCGGACATCCTGTATCTCTGCTTTTTACTGATAGGGGTTACTTTAGTCCCGGAGCCTTCCACATCGATGTTGTCAGGCCGGAATCCACCAGCGTAAGCTGATCCGCATACACCTTCTGCCAGTTCTGTTTTGCCTTATCATAAACCTCACGGTGCGCCGGATTTGGCTGATACTCATGCTGCCACTGCACCAGACGCTCACCTGCCGTCACCATATCATCATATAACCCGACACCCGCTCCGGCGGCAATCGCACAGCCCAGCGCCGTGGCCTCTTTGACCACCGGCACCCGTACCGGCACACCGGTAACATCCGCCAGGATCTGACTCCATAATTTGCCTTTCGAACCACCACCGGCAAATACCAGTGAATCCGCTTTCACGCCGCTGAATTTGGCAATCAGATCGAGGTTCAGGGAGGAAACGATCGCGGCGTTCTCCTCAAGTGCGCGGAACAGCGAAGCCTTATTACTCTTTTCCGCATCAATAGAGAGGTTAATAAAGGAAGGCGCGGCGTGATACCAGGATTTAAAGCGCATCACATCGGAAAAAATCGGCATAATACCGTGTGAACCGGCGGGAACACGGGCCGCCATATCTTCCAGCAGCGAGTAAGTGTCCACACCGAGGCGTTCGGCAATAATTTTTTCTTCCGCGCAGAACGCATCACGGAACCAGCGCATAGTCAGACCGGTAAAGAAACTGATGGATTCTGCCTGTACCATCCCCGGGATGACATGCGGGTTGATACGGGTATTCATATCCGGATCAGTGACCGGTGCAGGTAAATTCACCACCTGCTGCCAGAACGTGCCGCCGAGTACTGCCGTCTGTCCGGCTCTGACCACGCCCAGCCCGAGGCAGCCCAGCTGAACATCCCCGCCGCCCATCACCACCGGCGTGCCTTCTGCCAGACCGGACTCTTTCGCGGCATTCGCCGTGATATAGCCCAGAACCGTACCGGTTTCTTTGACCGGTGAAAGAATATCCGCGCGTAGTCCGGCCATTTCCAGCAGCCCCGGCCGCCAGTCGCGGGTTTTCAGATCAAGCATCCCGGTTGTGCCGGCATTGGAGGGATCAACGGCCAGCTCACCGGTCAGCTTGCAGGCCAGCCAGTCGCTGATCATCGTAAGCGTGCCCGCCTGCCGGTAGATATCCGGCCGGTGATGTGCCAGCCACAGCAGACGCGGCATCGCGCCCAGCGCTAACGTCTGACCTGAGCACTGGTAAACATCATATTCAAAAGTGTTATCGTACAGTTCTTTTAATTCACTGACTTCATGGCTTGAGCGCGCATCCACGTTGGCACAGGCCCAGATCGGTTCGCCGTTGCGGTCATACAGCACAATCCCCTCACGCATCGAGCAGGCTGCCACACCGGCGATCGCGGAGGCGGGTAATCCGGCATTTTTCAGTGCCAGCGCAATACAGTGGCACGCCAGTTGCCAGTTAACCGGCAGATCAAACTCCATCGAACCCGGCACATCCGGCAGCTCATTGTGACGCCACTCCGCCTGTCCGACCGCTATCTGGTTACCGTGAAGATCAAAAATAACGGCCCTGATACTGCCTGTTCCCGCATCCAGCGCCATCAGGTATTTTTCTGATGAGCCGCTGCCCGTAATCTGATTCATGTCGCCATCCTCACAAATTAAATTGGACCGATACCGTTACACCATGAAATACAGCGTGATTTTTCGTCTGCGGGGCAGTCAGTGCATAAGGTTAATAATGCATCAGGTTAATAATGTCAGCATTACCCGCGCCGTCTGCTCGTCCGTTACCAGGGAATTGATATACCCCCCCAGCAGTGCCGCCACAATCACCTCGGCTTTTTCCTCACCGCCCGCCACCCCGACCACTGTCGGAATGTTTTTCAGCTCTGCGGGTGTGATACCGATAAGTTCGCGGTGCATCTCAACCTCTTCTGTCAGTTCCCCTTCGCGGCCGATAAAGTAGCCGAGAATATCCCCGACCGCTCCCCGCCGTGCCAGCATCAGCTGTTCACCACTGCTGATATAGCCGGAACGCATAATGGTGGCATCCTGTTTCTGATTCACCGCGCCCAGGCCGACCACCGCGATATCCGCCGCGCTGGCCGCCATCAGCACATCCTGCACGCTGCGTTCCTGCCGGAATGTCGCGGCTACCGCGGCATTCGATGCCCGCAGCGGTGCCGGGATAATGCTGACCGGACAATTGGCATCCAGCTGGCCGATACCGGTCATATACTGTCCGACACCGCCGGAGAGTGTCACCAGACGGATCTGCTGTGAAGAGACAAACCCGCTCAGATGCTGCAATGTCGCCATTGCCGCTTCCCCGAACCCGACAGCCAGCAACTGGCCGGGCGAAAGCTGTGACATCAGCAGATGTGCACCGGCCACGCCGAGACGGGTGTGGATCTCCGGGCCGTTCAGCGCCGGGAGAATGCGAATTTGTTTTAACGAAAATCTTTTTTTCAGGATATCTTCAAGTTCAAGGCAGCCTTCAAACCGGGAATTTATCTGTACCCGGATGACGCCGGACTGACGTCCTTTTTCGAGCAAACGCGAAACTTTCAGCCGTGTCAGACCGAGCAGATCCCCGATATCTCCCTGCGTGAGACCATCGTGGTAATAAAACCAGGCAATACGGGCCAATAACTCTTCTTCATTCATACTAAGTCCTGAGGCGTCATAGTCCATCGAAGAAACGGAGCTTACCGGGGCTGCTTTCGTGTTTTTTGAAACTGTTGTCATGTGAACTTTTGTTTTCCGTTTTTACAGATAAGCACCTTTTACAGAAATCTGCCAGAGGTGCGGGCCAAAATTTTGAACAAATTCTAACGCAGATCTGATTTTTTCACAAAATATGGCCGAAATATTGTCTTATTTGATTTTTATGGCTTACATTTATGAACAAATGTGTTTATAAATTATAAATGTTCATTTTTGATGTTTTCTTCATCACATAACATCCGGCAGCAATACCCATAACACCAGAGGTGCCGTTATGTCAGAGAAGCAACACCCGATTCAGCCGCTGCTCACCGCCCGCGGCATAGCCAAACAGTTCTCCGGTGTGGTTGTCCTTAAACACATCGATTTCACACTGTTGCCGGGACAGGTTCACGCATTGCTGGGCGGTAACGGCGCGGGAAAATCCACGCTGATGAAAATTATTGCAGGGATTGAACAGCCTGATGCCGGCACTCTGATGCTGGAAGGTCAGGAGGTATCGCACCTGACACCGGCGAAAGCTCATCAGCTCGGACTGTATCTGGTACCGCAGGAGCCGCTGCTGTACCCGAATCTGTCAGTACAGGAAAATATTTTGTTCCGCCTGCCGAAACATCAGGCGGGCAAAGCCAAATTACAGCAGATGCTGACATCACTGCGCTGCAATTTTGATCTCAGTGCCCGGGCGGGCAGCCTGAATGTGGCGGATCAGCAACTGGTGGAGATCATGCGCGGCCTGATGCGTGACTCCCGGATTCTGATCCTGGATGAACCCACCGCCTCGCTGACCCCGGCTGAAACCGAACGCCTGTTTGATCGGGTACGGGAATTACAGCAACTGGGTGTCGGGATTGTCTTTATCTCTCATAAATTGCCGGAAATCCATGCTATTGCGGATTATCTCAGTGTGATGCGCGACGGTAATATCGCCCTGGCCGGTCCGGCAAAACAATTTTCCACGGATGAAATTATTCAGGCGATCACGCCGGAAGCGAAGAAAAAGCCGCTGTCAGAGACACAGAAGCTCTGGCTGGATCTGTCTGCCACCCGTAATAATCCGCAGGATGATACGCCGGTGCTGGACGTCCGCAATGCCTGCGGCGAAGGATTCCGTCATATCAGTTTTGTTGTCAACCCGGGGGAAGTGGTCGGACTGGCCGGCGTCGTCGGCGCCGGCCGGACCGAACTCGCTGAAACATTATACGGGCTGCGCCCGCTGATCGCCGGAGAGGTTTTCCTCAACGGTGAAAATCTGCGCGGTGTCAGCAGTGAAAAACGCCTCACCCGGGGGCTGGTCTGTTTACCTGAAGACCGTCAGGCCTCCGGACTTTTCCTTGACGCCCCGCTCACCTGGAATATCGGTGCGCTGGTACACAATCACCAGGGGCTGCTGGTAAACCGCTCGCGTGATGATGCATTGCTCGAACGTTACCGCCGCGCGCTCAATATCAAATTCAGTGACGGACAACAGATCGTGCGTACGCTGTCCGGCGGTAATCAGCAAAAGATTCTGATTGCCAAATGCCTGGAAGCCAATCCGTCACTGCTGATTATTGACGAACCGACACGCGGAGTCGATGTCGGTGCCCGTAATGATATTTATCAGCTGATACAAAGCATCGCACAGCAAAATGTGGCGATTTTACTGATTTCCTCTGACCTCGATGAAGTCGTCGCTCTGGCTGACCGCGTACTGGTCATGCATCAGGGCGAGTTCTCCGGGGAATTGCAGCACGACGAGCTGGATACCGACACCATTATGCATATGGCGTTCGGTGAGCACCGCCCGCAAAAAGAAACAGAAAGCAGCCCGTTACAGGAGGCCGCATCATGCTGAAATATGTTCAGAATAACCGTGAAGTCACCGCACTGCTGGCTATCCTCTGTCTGTTTGTGCTGCTCGGCGGTATGGAAACCCGCTACTTCAGCCTGCAAACCGTCACCATGATTTTCGGCAGTGCCCAGATCCAGATGCTGCTGGCTATCGGTGCCACACTGGTGATGCTGACCCGTAATATTGACGTATCTGTCGGCTCCACCACCGGGTTATGTGCGGTGATTGTCGGGATCTCACTGAATGCCGGACTGCCCCTCACTGTGGCGATCCTGCTGACCGTTGCCGCCGGGCTGCTGGCCGGGTTGTTCAACGGTATCCTGGTCACCTGGCTGCGGATACCCGCCATTGTTGCCACCCTTGGTACTCTCGGTCTGTATCGCGGCATTATGCTGTTACTCACCGGCGGTAAATGGATTGAAGGTTTACCCGCAGAACTGAAAGATCTGTCAAAACCGGTCTTCCTCGGACTGTCACCGATTGGCTGGTTTATTATTCTGCTGATTATTCTGATGACCCTGTTCCTGTCCCGTACCACTGCCGGACGCGGTTTCTATGCCACCGGCGATAACTTGCAGGGTGCACGCCAGTTGGGTGTTCCGGTTGACCGTACCCGCATCATTGCCTTCTCGGTAAACGGTATGATGGCGGCGCTCGCGGGAATTGTGTTCGCCTCACAAATCGGCTTTATTCCGAATCAGACCGGTAACGGCCTGGAAATGAAAGCCATCGCCGCCTGTGTGCTGGGCGGGATCAGCCTGCTCGGCGGAACCGGAACGATTGTGGGTGCTATCCTCGGTGCTTACTTTATGACTCAAATCGACAGCGTGCTGGTGCTGCTTAAACTGCCGGCCTGGTGGAATGACTTTATCGCCGGATTTGTATTACTCGCTGTTCTGGTCTTTGACGGTCGTCTGCGTGTGGCACTGGAGAAAAACCTCCGCGCCCAGCGTTATGCACGGTTCCTTAATCCTTCCGCGCAGCAGGAGGCGAAAAAATGAGTATCACCAAACGTTACGGCTGGGAAATTGCCCTCGCGCTGCTGATAGTTCTGGAAATCCTGTTATTCGGTATGGGTAACCCGCGTCTGCTGGATGTCAATGTACTGCTGTTCAGTACCAGTGACTTTATCTGTATCGGCCTGGTCGCACTGCCGCTGACGCTGGTAATTGTCAGCGGCGGTATGGATATCTCCTTCGGCTCCACCATCGGACTGACGGCCATTGTGCTCGGCATACTCAATCAGGCGGGTGTACCGATGATTGCCGCGATCCCGCTGACGCTGCTGACCGGCGCATTGTGCGGTCTGATTAACGCGCTGCTGATCCTGTTTACCGGTGTTAACCCGCTGGTGATTACACTCGGCACCATGTATTTGTTCGGCGGCTGCGCCCTGCTGCTCTCCGGGTTATCCGGCGCGACCGGTTTTGAAGGCATCGGCGGCTTCCCGATGGCCTTTACCGATTTTGCCAACCTCGACTTACTCGGTATTCCGCTGCCGCTGATTATTTTTGCCCTGTGTGTGCTGGTATTCTGGTTTTATCTGCACCGCACCCATCCGGGCCGCAATGTCTTTTTAATCGGACAGAACGCCCGTGTCGCCCGTTACAGCGCTTTCCCGGTGACACGCACTATTTGTCTGCTGTATGCGATGGTCGGCGTCTCCGCTGCACTCGCGTCCGTCATTTTAGTGTCCTATTTCGGCTCTGCCCGCGCGGATCTCGGTGCGTCCTTCCTGATGCCTGCGATCACCGCTGTTGTTCTGGGTGGCGCCAATATTTACGGCGGTTCCGGCTCTGTATTAGGCACCGCGCTGGCTGTTTTGCTGATCGGCTTTTTACAGCAGGGATTGCAGATGATCGGCGTACCGAATCAGGTCTCCAGTGCACTCTCGGGTGCGCTGCTTATTGTTGCCGTTGTTGGTCGTTCCGTTTCTTTACACCGACATCACATCCTTGGCTGGTGGGCGCGTAAACGCAACAGGCAATTCGTATCAGAGTAAAACACGTTTGTTATCACAGATTTGACGAAATGGAGAAAACCATGAAACCCATCATGAAAAAACTGGCGCTCGCCACTGCATTAAGTCTCGCATGTGTTTCCTGGGCGAATGCAGCAGAAAAAGTCGCCTTTATTCCTAAACTTGTCGGTGTCGGCTTCTTTACCAGCGGCGGCCAGGGTGCTGTGGAAGCCGGGAAAAAACTCGGTATCGATGTCACCTATGACGGCCCGACCGAGCCGAGTGTGTCCGGTCAGGTACAGCTGATCAACAACTTTGTTAACCGCGGTTATGACGCAATTATTGTTTCCGCTGTCTCGCCGGACGGATTATGCCCGTCCCTGAAACGCGCAATGCAGCGCGGCGTGAAAGTGCTGACCTGGGATTCCGATACCAACCCGGAATGCCGTTCCATCTATATTGACCAGGGCACACCAAAACAGCTCGGCAGCATTCTGGTGGATATGGCCGCGGATCAGGTGAAAAAAGAGAAAGCCAAAGTGGCCTTCTTCTATTCCAGCCCGACGGTGACAGATCAGAACCAGTGGGTTAAAGAAGCAAAAGCGAAAATCGAAGCCGAACATCCGGGCTGGGAAGTGGTTACCACCCAGTATGGTTATAACGATGCCACCAAATCCTTACAGACAGCAGAAGGCATTCTCAATGCCTGGAGTGATCTGGATGTGATTATCGCACCGGACGCCAACGCCCTGCCGGCGGCGGCACAGGCCAAAGAGAACCTGAAACGCAATGATGTGGCGGTTGTCGGGTTCAGTACCCCGAACGTGATGCGTCCGTATGTGGAACGCGGCACAGTTAACCAGTTCGCGTTATGGGATGTGGTCAAACAAGGCGAAATTTCTGTCGCCGTGGCTGATGCACTGATGAAGAAAGGCGAACTGAATGTCGGCGATAAGATCACCGTCGACGGTGTGGGTGAAGTCGAAGTCTCCCCGAACAGTGTTCAGGGTTATGACTACGAAGCAAAAGGCAACGGGATTGTGGTACTGCCTGAGCGCGTAATCTTCACCAAAGAAAATATTAACAACTATGATTTCTGATGTAGTTGCTGATTTAACCAGTGGCGCGGACCCCCTCCGCGCCTGTTTAACCAGGGGAGAATTCCATGGCTGATTTAGATGATATCCGTGACGGCAAAGACTTCGGGCTTAACACGCCGCAAAAAAATACCCTTTATACCCTCAAAGGCTGCGGTTCGCTGGATTGGGGTATGCAGTCGCGTCTGGCCCGTATTTTTAATCCGCAGGACAATAAAACGGTCATGCTGGCCTTTGACCACGGCTATTTCCAGGGGCCGACCACCGGCCTTGAGCGGATTGATATTAATATCGCCCCGCTCTTTGAACACACTGATGTGCTGATGTGTACCCGCGGCATACTGCGCGCACAAGTGCCGGTCGCAACCAATAAACCGGTTGTTCTGCGGGCATCCGGCGCTAACTCCATCCTGACAGAACTCTCCAACGAAGCCGTTGCGGTAGCGATGGATGATGCGGTTCGCCTGAATGTGTCCGCTGTTGCAGCTCAGGTGTATATCGGAACAGAGCATGAGCACCAGTCCATCAAAAACATCATCAAAATGGTGGATGCGGGGATGCGTGTGGGTATGCCGGTAATGGCAGTGACCGGGGTGGGTAAAGATATGGCGCGTGACCAGCGTTATTTCTCTCTCGCCAGCCGTATTGCTGCTGAGATGGGCGCCAATATCATCAAAACCTACTTTGTTGAGGAAGGTTTTGAGCGTATCACTGCCGGTTGTCCGGTGCCGATTGTCATTGCGGGCGGTAAAAAACTGCCGGAAAACGAAGCACTCGATATGTGTTTCCGCGCCATTGACCAGGGCGCATCCGGGGTGGATATGGGCCGGAATATCTTCCAGTCCGAAGACCCGGTTGCCATGATGAAAGCAATCCGTGCCGTTGTGCATGGCGGTGAAAGTGCCGCACAGGCTTATCAGCTGTTCCTGAGCGAAAAGAACAAGGGGTAAATTTTGAACGTAACATTAGTGGAAATTAATGTGAAACCCGGCAAAGTGGACGAGTTTATTGCCGTTTTCCGTGAAAACCATCTGGGATCGGTAAAAGAGCCCGGTAACCTGCGTTTTGATGTGTTACAGGACCCGGAAGTGGAAACCCGCTTTTATATCTATGAAGCCTATGCCGACGATGCGGCCGTGGCGGCACATAAGAAAACCCCGCACTATTTACAGTGTGTGGAAAAGCTGGAAGACCTGATGACCGGCCCGCGTAAGAAAACGGTATTTATCGGTCTGATGCCGGAAGTGAAATAATCCTTTCCTGTTATCTGAAAAACCTGCTGCGGCAGGTTTTTTTATTGCCCTGCCGGGGTAAACTGCGGGTTATCTGATTCCGTTTCCCTCACAAATCAATTAAGTGCTGTTATCAGCCGGAGAAATCGTGAAAAAACTCACTGTAACCAGTTCAGTTCTGCCTTTGGCGCTATTTTCCGCTGTTTTCGCCCTGCCGTCTTATGCGGCAGAGACGGACTGTAAACCGATGTCTGAACAGACCCGGCTTAATCATATGAGGATGATGGGGCTTTCTTATCTGAACGGCCCGGTAAAATCGACCTCCATGGTGACAACAGCCGGGCAGCAGGACAGCGGTACTCAGATTTTTTCTGCCAGCAATATAACACTGTCACCCTGCGGGCAGATCACTCACTATGATTTCACCCGCAGAAGTATGCAATACGATATGATCTTTGATTTACGGGTGACCGGGGCGGAAACTACTGATGAGATCAGTATGGAATACCGCTTTTCTGCCGATTATATCGGTAAGAAAAAAACGCGCCCGACTATCAGCCGGATTTTTCTGTCCAAAGATGCACAACAGGTTATCACCGGCTACCGGACAGAAAATTTTATCGAGGGTAACAGTACCATCATGACCGAGAAAGGCACCGTGGAATACCGCGATGGCAATATACATTCGGTTCTGATAAACAGTGAAATTCTCGCCAAATCCTACAATCTGAATTTTGATTATGATAAAGCAGACCGGCTGACCCGTATTTACACCACACCAATTCCTCTCAGTGACTTTAATTTCACCTACAATGAGAAAGGTGGTCTGGATAAAGGAACAGAAAGAACGGAATCCACCGGAATCGTAACCGGTAATGATATTCAGTGTACTGAGTGGGATACGTACCAGAACTGTACCGCCGGTGTCTGGCTCCGGCATATTAACGGCGAACCTGCCGGTGAAGTCCCTTTCCGTACCACTTATGAGTATTACAGTAATAAATAACAGCAGAATACGATTATGTTAATTGCATTACCCGATTTTATCGGGTAATGCCTGTTCTTTACTTCGCTGCTGCCGGCGGTGACAGTACGCCAGAATAACCAGTACCAGGTAAATGGCCGGTTCCGGTGTATCAGTCTTCGCTGCCAGAATATAGTGCGTAATTACAATGAACAGCAGCGGATACAGCAGATTATGGATCCGTTTCCACCACCGGCCTGATATCCTGCGTATCCGGTCAGACGATGTCACCGTCATCAGACAGAGAATTAACCAGCCCGCCGCACCGAGATTAAGATAAAAACGGGACACTATCTCACTGAAAAAGAGTGCTGTATTTTCTGCGCCGATTTCAAGAAAAAAATAACTGGCCAGATGCAGCGTTGCCCAGAAAAAACACCATAATCCGAGTAATTTTCTCACCTGATATAAACTGTTCATCTTAAAATAAAAAGCGATCGCCGGTATCACTGCGATAATAATCACTAAACGAAGTGCCGTAATACCGGTAAAATGCTGAATATCTTTTGCAGGGTCAGCTCCCAGCGCCCCATAATTAACAGCATAAATAAGCCATACCAGCGGCAATATTGCCGTCAGATGAAAAAAGAGTTTAACCACCGGGTAACGGAATAATTTCATCATCAGAAATATCTCCGCAGATCCATCCCTTTATATAATTCTGCCACGTCTTCTGCATAACCGTTAAACAGTAATGTCGGTTGCCGTGTTGTCCGGCCTAACCCTCCGGAGCCGATAAAACGTTCTGTGGCCTGCGACCAGCGCGGATGATCAACCTGCGGGTTTACATTGGCATAAAAACCATATTCACGAGGCGCTGAAAGATTCCATGTGGTCGGCGGCACAGATTCTGTCAGGTGGATTTTAACAATGGATTTTATGCCTTTAAAACCATATTTCCACGGCACCACCAGCCGGACAGGCGCACCATTTTGTTTCGGCAGTTCTTTTCCGTAAACACCTGTTGCCATCAGTGTCAGAGGATGAAGCGCTTCATCCAGGCGTAACCCTTCAATATACGGATACTGAAGCCCGCCCCCGGTAAAGCGGCTCTTTTGGCCGGGCATTTGTTCCGGGGCGTACACCGTCTCAAAAGCAACATATTTCGCTTTGCTGTTCGGTTCCGCTGATAATAATAAATCTCTCAGAGGAAAACCGACCCACGGAATAACCATTGACCATGCTTCCACACAGCGCATCCGGTAAATACGCTCTTCGGCCTGAAATTTATGGCGGATCTCATCGGCATTTAATACCAGAGGCCGGTTAACTTCCCCCTCAACTGTCAGTGTCCATTCATCCGTTTTCAGGGTATGTGCGTTTTCAGCCGGGTCCGATTTATTCAGGCCGAATTCATAAAAATTATTATAACCGGTCACTTTATCTTCCGGCGTTAATACCAGGCCGGACTGATACTGTTCAGGTTTTGTATAACTGAGGTCTTTTAAGATTGTCTCCGGAACTCCGGGCTTATCATCGCCGGAAAACCACGAAAACAGACCGGCGCTGACTGACGGGCTGGCCATTAATCCGGCAGTACCGGCACCTAATAACTTAAGCAGATTCCTGCGCTTCATCATAAATACAGATTCCGGTGTAATCTCAGATGATCGTATTATTTTTTTCATGATGAGTCCTTGTATTCAACAATCACAGTAATAACATTCCGTAACTGTTATACCGCATAATCTGAATTTAAAGCTGACAGGACGATGACAAATTTGTCATGAAAGGGACTGAACATCCGGGAAAATTAAGGTTACCGTATTATATGAGCCGGTACGCTCAAATCTCACCTCACCTGAATGCAGTTCTGTTATTGCCTGAACAATCGATAAGCCCAACCCGCTTCCTTCTGACGTTCTCGCATTATCTCCGCGCCAGAAACGGGTAAAGACCTGTTCACTGTTTTCAATAACATCACCTTCATTCATCACTGAAATGACGGTGCTGCCATGAGTTTTTTCCGCAAGGGTAATAACCTCTGTATTGTTATATGAGTATTTAATCGCGTTTGATACCACGTTAATCATAATCTGCATCAGCAAGACCCTGTCGGCTGACACCGTCACATCCGGTATTTTATTAATTAACCGGATATTTTTCTCATCCGCATAAAATGCCAGTAATTCATAAATATCCTCAACCAGCTCAGAAACAACGACAGGCTCCCGCTTCAGAATAATATTTTTATTCTCTGCCCTGGCGATAAACAGAATGTTTTGTATTATTTTTGCCAGTTTATCCAGTTCTTCTGTATTACTGGCGATAATCGCTTCATACTCATCCGCAGTGCGTGTTTTTTGCAATGTGATTTCATTCTGAATTTTAATGGCATTAATGGGTGTTCTTAATTCATGCGCTAAATCATCCGCAAGTTGTGTCAGCCGGGCAAAATCATTTTTCAGCCGTGAGCGCATGATATTCAGTGAATCGCCCAGACTTTTCAGTTCATCCGGTAACCGGCTGATATCCACTGTCTGTCCCAGAGAGTGCAGATCTGTTTTCGCAGTGATCCGGCTGAGATGGGCAATATCCTGCAATCCCCGGCGGATAAGCCATATACTGAAGACGACCATCAGGAGGATAGCGATAACCGAAACAATCAGGCTTTGCTGTAAATATCCGCGTAAAACACTGCTGCGATCAACAGAACGCTTTGCCAACGTGACATACAACTTACCTTCGGGGGCCTCAGTCTCAAAATTAATCACGGAAACCGGCATGTTATCATCGGTATTTTGGTATGAGATTGAAGGCGTTTCCTGATTATCCGGATAATTAAGTTTGTCCCGTGTATTCAGGGTAATCTCCGGGTTGGTATCCACAATCACACGATTATCAGCATCCGTTATCTTAATAACGTCCTGCCGCATATCCATCATCCGCCGGAAATAAACAGGCAACGATTTAATATCAATACCACTGACAATCAGTTTAGCCAGTTGATCGGCCCGGTTAATCAGGATGTCATCATCTTTTGAGGCAAGTTCATTTTTCAGAGAGTGATAAAGGATCAGTGTGACAAACCCGGCGTTTGCCACCATCAGCAACATAAATAATGAGACAATTTTAAATCTCAGTGAGCGTATTTTCATCATTCAGATCCGTTCAGGCGGTATCCCATACCACGGACAGTTTCAATTAATTTACGATCATGACCGTCATCTATTTTTTTTCTGAGCCGCCGGACAGCCACATCGACAATATTGGTATCACTCTCAAAATCCATTCCCCACACCTCACCGGCAATCAGAGTTCTGGGCAGGATCTCCCCGGAATGCTGCGCAAAAAAGAGCAACAGAGAATATTCCTGACGTGTCAGCGGTATTTTCAGTCCAGCCCGCTGTACGTCATGACGGGTAAGATCAATGCTGAGATCGGCAATTTCAATTACCCCGGAATCTGGCTGACAGGTACGCAGCTGATTCCGGACTCTTGCCAGTAATTCGGAGAATGAAAACGGTTTAACCAGATAATCATTCGCCCCCAGTTCCAGTCCTTTTACCCGGTCAGCAACCGCATCCCTGGCCGTCAGACAAATAACCGGTACCATTTTGGAGGTTCTCAATATTCTCAGCACTTCCCAGCCATCCATACCGGGCAACATAATATCAAGAATAACCAGCCGGTAATTATTTTCCAGAGCGAGATACAATCCATCCCTGCCATCCGCAATGATATCAACAATAAACCCGGCTTCCTCTAATCCCTTTTTAACCCAGCTGCCGGTCTTTTCATGATCTTCAATCAGTAATATTTTCATTTTTATAATCCGGAATTTTGTCTGGTACATCCTGCATCAGTGTATTTTAATTCCGGACATAAAAAAACAGCAGACCAGTGCCACGCCTGTACGTGGCACCTCAGATCCGTTATCTTAATTTATAATGTCAAAATCCGTTCCGCTATCAGCGACATCAGCACATCTGCCTGCACATCAGTGATGATCGTGGTATTAATATGAGGCTCATCGATACGGCACTGTTTTTCAGCACCGCTCTGCACATCCGGCACAATTGCATGGCTGAAGCCAAAGAGCCTGCGTGACTCATATTCAATATCAACATGTCCGCTGACCCCTGAAAAAATATCAGGCCGGATTAAATACGCAATCACACAGGGATCATGCAGGAAAGGATCAAATTCCGCATATCCGCGCGCCATTTTTGCTGCGATTCCGGCAATAGCGCCGCCCTGCTCTAATTCCCGGCATAACCCCGCCCGGATATCCGCTTTGTGGGTCACATCCAGCCCCAGCATGGTAATATGCTCTGCGCTGTCAAAAACGATATGTGCCGCATGCGGGTCGACATAGAAATTAAATTCCGCGGCCGGTGTGATATTTCCGCGGCGAAATGCTGCGCCCCCCATCAGTACAATATCTTTCACATTATCTCTGAGCCCCGGCTCTTTCAGCATTGCCATTGCAATATTGGTCAGCGGAGCTGTCGGGCACAGTGTGACTTCACCGGGATTGGACATCACGGTATCAATAATAAAATCCACCGCGTGTTTTTCCGGATAACGGTAAGGGGATTCAGGTAATGTTACGCCCGCCAGGCCGTCGCTGCCGTGTACGGCTGTTTTGTTTCCCCGCCGTGCCAGCAGAGGACGCCCGCAGCCTTTGGCCAGCGGTATATCCGGACGCGACACAAGTGCGAGTATCCTGCGGGCGTTTTCATAAACCTTATCCGGCTCAACGTTACCGGCCACTGTCGTGATCCCCAGAACCTCAATTTCAGGAGAAGCCAGTGCAAGCAGAATCGCAATAGCATCATCCACACCCGGATCACAATCCATAATAATTTTCGTCATATAACCTCTCCTCTGATCACTCATATGATGTACTTAATCACAATACAGGCTTAACTCTGTCCTGCAAAAATACCGGCCATTGTCGCTGACAGGCAACTGACCAGTGTTGAGCCGATAATCAGCCGGAACGTATTTGCCGCTATTATTTTTCCGTGTTTTTTGCTAATCGCGGAAACGCAGCCGATAATCATTCCCACAGAGCCGAAATTCGCAAATGAAATCAGAAAAACGGACATAATAGTTTCTGTTCTCAGGCTGAGATCGTCTATTTTTATATAGTCAATCATTGCCACAAATTCATTGGCCAGCACCTTTGTGGCAATAATCTGCCCGAGCCGGATGCTGTCCTCCCACGGTACTCCCAGCACAAAAGCAAGCGGTGAAAAAATATAACCGAGGATACCCTGAAAACTTATCCCTGCAATGTGTAAAAACACATCATTTAATAAGCTGATTAACGCAATAAATCCCAGAATAATAGGAACTATCGCCAGGATAAGTTTAAAACCATCCTGCATATGTTCGGTTATCACCTCAAAAAAACTGTGCCGTTCATCGTTCACACCGGAAAAATTCTCCGGAATATCGACCGGGTCACCGGGATTAATAACAGAAACAATAACAAACGTACTGAAAAAATTCAGGCACACACCGATAATAACAAACTGCGGTGATATCATTTGTGTATAAGCCCCCAATATTGCGATATCAACTGTTGATAAAGAACACGCCGCAATGGTATACATCTGCGGTTTTGTCAGATTGGGTATATATTCTTTTATCGATACATAAACTGCCATCATACCTACCGCAACAGCACTGACAGCGGAAAAGGACTCAAGCTTGCCGACTTTCGCTATTTTATTAATAAGATAGCCGATAGTGATAATAATTAACCTGAGAATACCAAAATATTTTAAGATCCCGATAACTGCACAAATAAATACCAGCGGCATCAGTGCGGCAATAACAAATATTATGGGTTTTTTAGCCGTAATATCACCGAATACAAAATCTATCCCCTTGTTAGCATGGTAAATCAAATACTCAATACCACCTGATGCAGTATGAAGTATTGCCAGTCCGGCAGAGGTATGCAGAAGTGCATAAGCCACCGCGCCTTCCAGTAATAACAATACGATTATCGGAACACATTTTCGTTTGATATCTCCGGCCTTAAAACTGACAGAAGCCGCTGTAATAAAAATTACGATAAGGCTGATAATGAAAATTAAATACTTCATAAAAACCCCGGTCATCTTTTATATTAGTTGTATGGATTATTTATGTGATATTCCTTTACATGCATTCCTTTTTCAGTCTGACTTCAACACTGCTCCCGGACGGCATAGACGACGCACCTTTTTTTTCAACCGCCAGCGATGCGTACGCGACCGCAAATTTCACCGCCTCATCCATATTCCGGCCTTCGACCAGTCTGGCTGCCAGCGCCCCCGTGAAGGCATCACCGGCGCCGCTGGTATCAACCACAGACGCATTTATCGCGTTGTAATGTTTCATCACCAAACCGTTAAAATACAGCGCGCCGTTATCACCAAGCGTCATAATGATCTCTTTCACGCCCAGAGCATGTATTACTCTTATAGCCTGTTCCGCAGAATGCAGATTACTGATTTTAATACCTGATATAAGTTCTGCTTCTGTCACGTTAGGTATTAACAAATCCACTGAGGATAAATACGGAGTAATATCCTGTGAATACGGCGCCGGATTAAGAATGACATAGCAGCCACACATTTTTGCCATCTCAACAGCAAAAAGGGTAATATCCATATTATTCTCAAGCTGAGTAAGAAATATCTTCGCAGATTTTAGATTGTTAATATCTGATAATATTTCTGATTTCGTTATCGTGGCATTGGCCCCCTGATCAATAATAATGCTGTTATTACCGGTAAGGTTTTCAACCATCACCAATGCACTGCCGGTTTTTGCCTTAATATCCTTAATTAAGGTATATGATCCTATCTTGGTGGAACTGAAGTATTTTTCCGCATCCGTACCGAATGCATCATCGCCCACTTTAACAAAAAGATGTACATGACTGTTTAGTTCTGATGCTGCAATAGCCTGATTAGCCCCTTTACCTCCCGGATAAAAACGGGTTGATATTGCCCTGACTGTCTCACCGACAGACGGAAATCGTTCAACTTCAGTAACCACATCTAAATTAAATGATCCGAGGATATATAACAGACATTTATTTTCATTTGTCTTCCTCTTATCCTGACTCACAGATTCAACATTAAAAACCCTGGCTTCATTAACTGTTCTGTTTATAACCTCTTCCGGATTGTTTTTCTGTAATTTAACACCGCCATGAAACTTGGTTGCCACACCTGATAATTGTAATTCACCGATATAGCGCCTTATTGTTCTTTCTGAAACATGCAGCAGCGCACTGAGTTCTTTTACATAAACAACATTATCTTTAATTAATTTATTCCGGATAAAGGCAAGACTGTTTTTTTTCTTCATACAGTTCCTCATTTTTTTAGATTAGTGTTTTCTCCCGATAATTCTGTCTGCACTGTCACGTTTATTGTCCGGATTCGGACAATTTGCTGTCCGTTTTATCAGAGCCTGACAATTTAACCGTAAAATAAATAGTGAAATGAAAATTAATCTGTATATCTGGTTATGAGGATGCAAATACGTGATTATACGTATCTGACAGTATGACTGAAGATGTCTGAAAAGGTGTAATTTTTTACTGACATAAAAAATCCGGAAATACAGATGTATTTCCGGATTCAGATAACAACAGGATCGCCGTGCGGATCCTTAATTGCCGGTGACAATCAGGCAAACTTAATCATCACCATTCCCAGCAGAAGCAGAATAATCCCGCCCCAGCCTTTGTAATTCAGGCGCTGGTTAAACAAAATCCAGCCTGCGGCCACGGTTGCCACAATACCGAATGCCCCCCACAGCGCATACGCAACAGAAAGTTCGATACCGCGGACAGCCAGTGCCAGACAACTGAACGCGCCTAATACCGCCAGCAGCGATAAAATACCCAGCCACGGACGTTTAAAGCCGTTTGACATTTTGAGCAGGATATTCGCCAGAATTTCCAGTACCACGGCCAGCAGCAAAAATGCCCCGTGCCACCATTCAAATGTCGGTAACATATTACGCCCCTTTCAGCATCTCATTCAGTGGCGCACGAACCGGTTTGGCAGCAGGCTGCTTTTTCTGCACTTTTTTGGTGCCGTATTTAATCAGCGTGATCCCGGCAATTAACAGCGTCAGACCGCCCAGTTTCAGTGGTGACAGTGATTCATGGAACCACATTACACTGAAAGCGGTGATGAAGAGGATACCAATCCCTTCCCACAGCGCATAAGCCACTCCGAGAGCAACTTTTTTCACCGCCATGGAGAGCAGAATATAAGAGGAGGCAATCATGATATACATCACAATCATTCCCGCGCTGCCGCCGGAAACACTCGCGTATTTCATCGACAAGGTACCGATCACCTCGGTAATAATGGCTAAGCCTAAAAACATCCAGTAAATCATAGTTATTTCTCCTGATGGACAACGCATACAGGTCATCAGCACAAAACAGAAAGTTTGCGTGACTGAGTGCGTTTATCGCGAAACGAAAACGTTAAATGTAACGATGTGACCAAAAACGCAGGTGCGTTTGGTTCGTCAGACGAAAAGAGAAATAGCTATAACTCGCCGTACCAGTAGTGTTCGCTTGATACGATAGCGGAAAGGAAAAGTACATGGGTAGAACGTCGGATTTTAATCCTGCTACTACTGTCGCTTTGCATGATGTCTTATTCTTTTGTCTGTCCCCGGGCGGGTGACAACAATGAAAGAATCCTCCGGTTATTAATATTCATATTATTTTTAGCACAAGTAACCGTTTTCAGCAATGGTGCCGTGAGGTATTTTTAAGTAAATAATTTTATTTTTTAGACAGTTATAAAAAATGACCACCTTCTTATTCAGAAGATGGTCATAATTACGCAAATATTGAACCGGTTAACTACCTTTATTGATACCGCAGATGGATAATTATTCCACTTCGTTCCAGGCGTGACCGTCACGGGCCATCATAGCGATAGACGCGATTGGCCCCCAGCTGCCTGCCTGATACGGTTTCGGTGGTTCATTATCCAGCGCCCATGCGTGCATAATAGAATCCACCCATTTCCAGGCTTCCTCCACCTCATCACGACGGACAAACAGCGCCTGAATACCGCGCATGGCTTCCAGCAGCAGACGCTCATAAGCATCCGCAATATGCGTCTGGTTAAACGTCTCCGAGAAACTCAGATCCAGCTTGGTGGTTTGCAGGCGGTGTTTATGATCCAGACCCGGTGCTTTATTCAGCACTTCGATATCAATACCTTCATCCGGCTGCAGACGGATAGTCAGCTTATTCGGCGGCAGGTGCTGATAGGTTTCATTGAAAATATTCAGGGACGGCTGTTTGAAATAAACCACCACTTCCGAACATTTTGACGGCATCCGCTTTCCGGTACGCAGATAGAACGGCACGCCGGACCAGCGCCAGTCGTCGATATCCGCGCGGATAGCAACGAAGGTTTCTGTCTGGCTGACGGTATTTGCACCCTCTTCATCCAGATAACCCGGCACTTTTTCACCGTGAACAAACCCGCCGGTATACTGCCCGCGCACTGTTTTCTCGCGGACATTCGTAATATCAATGGTCCGCAGCGAGCGCAGCACTTTGACTTTCTCATCGCGGATACGGTCGCTGGTCAGATCATCCGGCGGTGACATGGCAATCATGGTCAGGATTTGCAGCAGATGGCTCTGCACCATATCCCGCATCTGCCCCGCTTTATCAAAGTAGCCCCAGCGCCCCTCAATCCCCACTTCTTCCGCCACGGTTATCTGGACATGGTCGATGGTGCGGTTATCCCAGTTATTCACAAACAGGGAGTTGGCAAAACGCAGCGCCAGCAGGTTCAGGACGGTTTCTTTGCCGAGATAATGGTCGATACGGTAAATCTGGCTCTCTTTAAAATATTTCGCCACTTCGGTATTGATCGCCTGCGATGAGGCCAGATCATTACCCAGCGGTTTCTCCATCACCACGCGGCTCGGCTCTTTGTTCAGATGCGCTTCGCCCAGCCCTTTGCACATGGCGCTGAACGTTCCCGGCGGCATGGCGAAATAATAGACAGCGGTATTTTTGTTTTCCGCAATAATATTGGCGAGGCTTTTGAAATGAGATGTCTCATTCACATCGAGATTACAGAACAGCAGACGTGCACTGAATCGATCCCATAACTCCGGGTCTAATTCTTCGTTGAGGAAGGTATTGAACGCATCTTCAACAAATTTCTGATACTCCTCACGGGACCAGTCCGCCCGGCCTGCACCGATAATCCGGGTGTCCGGATGAATATTACCTGCTTTTTCAAGCTGATATAAAGACGGGAGTAACTTGCGGCGTGCTAGGTCGCCTTTGGTACCGAAAATGACCAAATCACAAGCGGGAGCCGTTGCTGTCAGCGCCATAGAAAACCTCTCCTCGTGGCTGTGGGATTGTAATTTTGTTACAGAGATAACGAATAATGTACTCGTTTGCGCCCGGCCAGTAAACATAAATGCGGGCCACCGCACATTCTGACAGGCTTGTGCGGCAGCGCTTTCCGGGTGCAATTTTGTAATTTAATTACTTTTTTGATGCAAACTTACTGAAATGAAAATCAGACACCGGTCAAACTTTCAAAAAAAAGCCGCTTTCAGGGGAATTTCCCCTCTGTACCACCGTGACTTACGTAGTATATTTTCAAAAAATGAAGGTGGCCGGTGTGTCACACAGATCAATATAAAAGGCACGATGGCATGAATATTTTAGACCGGCTCCGTAACAGTCTGGATTACCTGAGTAAATCGGAAAAAAAAGTTGCAGAGACGATCCTCGGCGCACCGCAGATAGCTATTCATTCCAGCATAGCCACACTGGCCAAAATGGCGGATGTCAGCGAACCGACCGTTAACCGGTTCTGCCGCCGCCTGGATACCAAAGGCTTTCCTGATTTTAAACTGCTGCTGGCACAAAGCCTGGCAAACGGCACACCGTATGTCAGCCGCAATGTGGACGAAAATGATTCGGTTGAGGCATACACCGGTAAAATCTTTGAATCCGCTATGGCCGGCCTGGATGCGGTCAGAAGCACCCTCGATATGCTGACCATCAACCGTGCCGTGGATTGCCTGACTCAGGCCCGGAAAATCGCTTTTTTCGGCCTGGGTGCCTCTGCAGCAGTAGCGCATGACGCGATGAATAAATTTTTCCGTTTCAATATCCCGGTGATTTATTCTGACGACGTGGTGATGCAGCGCATGAGCTGTATCAACAGTACCGAGGGTGATGTGGTGGTATTAATTTCTCATACCGGCCGGACCAAAAACCTGGTTGAGATAGCCCGTATCGCCCGCGAAAACGATGCCACAGTGATCGCCATCACCTCCGAGAACTCCCCGCTCGCAGCGGAAGCCTCACTGACCATCATTCTCAATGTGCCGGAAGACACGGATATTTATATGCCGATGATCTCCCGCCTGGCGCAGCTGACCATTATTGATGTGCTTGCCACCGGTTTTACTCTGCGCCGCGGCCCTAAATTCCGCGATAACCTGCGCCGGGTCAAAGAAGCCCTGAAAGACTCCCGCATCGACAAACTCCGTTGATTTTTAACCATTTGTGTCAATTTGACACATTTACTGCTGCCGGGTGTAATGACCATCACGAATTAGTAACATAACGGATGGTAGGATAACGTCTGACTCACTGTTTTGCGTTTGCTGACTCGATTTTTATTTTAAATACGCGATAATCAGACAGGAGTGAATCGATTTTACACTTTCCTGCCGGGACGAATTTTCCCGGCGGGGAGTTTTTTATCAACACCATTTCACCTTATTCAGGTCAACGGAGTAATTTATGTCAATACGCCTCAGAAGAACGAAAATCGTAACGACCCTGGGTCCCGCCACCGATCGCGATAACAACCTTGAAAAAATCATCCGTGCCGGTGCCAATGTGGTTCGTATGAACTTTTCTCACGGCAGCCCGGAAGATCACGTTGAACGTGCGAATAAAGTCCGTGAAATCGCTGCCCGCCTCGGCGTTCAGGTCGCTATCCTGGGTGATCTCCAGGGACCGAAAATCCGTGTGTCCACCTTTAAAGATAATAAAGTCCTGCTGAATGTCGGTGATAAATTTGTTCTGGATGCGGGACTGGGCAAAGGCGAAGGCACCAGTGAACACGTCGGGATTGATTACAAAAAGCTGCCGGAAGATGTGGTGGCAGATGACATCCTGTTACTCGATGATGGCCGCGTGCAGCTGAAAGTCCTGGATGTTAAAGGCTCTAAAATCATGACGGAAGTCACCGTCGGTGGTTTGCTTTCTAATAATAAAGGTATCAACAAACTCGGCGGCGGGTTATCTGCCGACGCGCTGACAGAAAAAGATAAAGAAGATATCAAAACAGCCGCCCGTATTAATGTTGATTACCTTGCTGTTTCCTTCCCGCGCAGCGCGGAAGATCTGCACTACGCCCGCCGTCTCGCCCGCGATGCCGGTTGTGAGGCAATGATTGTCTCCAAAGTGGAACGCGCAGAAGCCGTCGCCACTGACCAGGTCATGGATGAAATCATTCTCGCATCTGATGTGGTGATGGTTGCACGTGGTGATCTCGGTGTGGAAATCGGTGATCCGGAGCTGGTCGGCGTCCAGAAAAAGCTGATTCGTCGTAGTCGTCAACTGAATCGTGTCGTGATCACAGCAACCCAGATGATGGAATCGATGATTACTAATCCGATGCCGACCCGTGCGGAAGTCATGGACGTGGCAAACGCCGTGCTCGACGGTACCGATGCGGTGATGCTCTCTGCGGAAACCGCAGCCGGTCAGTATCCTGCTGAAACGGTGGAAGCCATGGCGCGGGTTTGTCTGGGTGCGGAGAAAATGCCGAATGTGAATATCTCCAAACACCGCCTGGATATGACCTTCGACAATCCGGAAGAAGCGATTGCGATGTCCACCATGTACGCGGCAAACCACCTTAACGGCGTGAAAGCGATTATTGCCATGACCGAATCCGGCCGTACCGCGCGTATGATGTCCCGCATCAGCTCCGGCCTGCCGATCTTCGCCATGTCCCGCCATGAAAAAACTCTGAACCAGTGCTCACTGTACCGTGGTGTCACCCCGGTATTCTGCAGCACCCACACCGATGGTCTGGCTGCGGTCACTGAAGCGATCAGCCGCCTGAAAGAAAAAGGCTATCTGTGCACCGGCGACCTGGTTATGGTCACCCAGGGCGACCAGATGGGCCTGGTCGGCAGTACCAATACCAGCCGTATTCTTGAAGTGAAGTGATTTTCTTCAGATAAAAAATGAAACCGCCTGTCTGATGACAGGCGGTTTTTTTTATGTCTCGTTTCAGGACTTATATTGCCCGATATTTTAATTGTGATATTGCGAGAGTAGTTAAGTAATTTTTATTAAAAATAATATCTTACATACTCCTTATGTTCATACTAATCTTATAGCCCCTGCTGCCCCCGTATGTTATAAAAAATTAATATAGCAATTAATGGATGAGATATATGCTCTATATTGATGACATCGGAATCGTTAAATTAAACCGTATCAAGGTATTGAAATTGCAGGAATTTCCGCTGACATTGCTACAGAAAAATATCCCGTATACCTGCATCCTGATATCGGAAGAAAGAACTTAACCGAAGCGAGTACAGCATCATGGTCAATAAATCCGTTATTGTTCCGGTTATACTCTGCTTACTTCCGAATTTTATACACGCTAAAACAGTTACCAAAATTAAGGTTAATAAGGTTGGTATTGCATATTCTGACAGTACAAATATCAATGAAATAAAGGCATGCAAACAATTTAAACCAAGCCAAACACAGTTGATAACTTATTTTAACACTGCCGAAGAATCGGTAGAAAATAAGTGGATGCATGAATACTACTCTGCCTGCATATCAACCGGTCATATCAAATTTAATGACGGAATAACAGGAAGATGGACAGTCCAGTCAAGCGGACTGGGTTATGTCACTACCGCTGATAAAAAGACTATCTATTTTTTCCGTAAAAATAACGAATGGAATGCCCCTAACGCCTGTACTTACGGCTCAGGTGATTCACCTGAATGTTAAGGTGTTTATTTCCGCCCACACAATTCAGTATTTCCCTGATGAAAGCTAGCGAGGATTTACGAGAGCGGCTGGCTGATATGGAGTTCGGAAACTTGATGGACATGCAACCGATGAAGATATGAATGTATTGGTTCAAACCAGACTGATTGGATTAAGCCAAAAATGAATACTTTCACTTAATACAATCATTCAATACATAGAAAATACTCATCCTTCGGCAGTACGACATATGACACACTTAGTACTTACATCCGAAACGCTATTCACCATCCTGATTCAGGAAATACATTTACTGAAGAAGATTTAAGAACATCAATAAACCTTCTAATTGATTTATGCAAATAAAAGCATATGTATTTTATATGAATATTAAAGAACATTTTAAGCAGAGCTATTGCTAAATAACTCTGCTTTAATTATTGCGATAAGAAATTAATATAACAACATGCAAGCACTTATAATTATCATTGCCTATCCATTATGATTTTATTATAAACCCTGATGTACTCAGGCCAAAGAATTGCCCCGTCTCAGGGCAATTCTTTGTGTTTATAGATTTTATACGGCTCTTCTTCGCCGTCTTTGCGGGTTTTCAGCAGTTTCAGAATCCAGGTGTATTGTTCTATATTCGGGCGCACCAGCGCTTCCACTTCTTCGTTCATGCGGCGGGCGATATACGTGTCATCCTGTCCGTCAATGTCATCCATCGGCGGGCGGACGTGGATATGGAACTGGTGATTTTTATGATCGTACACCGGAAACAGCGGGACAATTGCCGCTTTGCAGACTTTCATCAGCCGGCCGATAGCAGGCAGTGTGGCTTTATAGGTACTGAAAAACGGGACAAATTCACTGTGCTCTTCACCGTGATCCTGATCCGGCAGATAGTAGCCGCTGTAACCATTACGTACGCTGGCGATAAACGGTTTGATACCGGCCTCGCGGGAGTGCAGGCGGCCGCCGAAGTGAACCCGCGCTTTATTCCACAGGTAATCCGCCACCGGATTTTTCTGGTGATGGAACATGCCCGCCACTTTATTTCCCTGCGCAGCAAACAGCATCGCCGGTAAATCAATCGCCCAGCCGTGCGGCACCATAAAGATGATATTGCGCCCTTCTGCCTGTAACCCGTCAATAATGTCCTGCCCGTGAACCTGCGTGCGGGAAATCACCCGCTGCGGATTGCGCAGACACAATTCCGCCAGCATCACAAAAGCGTGCGGTGCACTGGCAAACATCTCATCCGTGATCCTTTCCCGCTCCGCTTTCGGCATATCCGGGAAACAGTAATACAGATTGATCAGTGCCCGGCGGCGTCCACCTTTGGCAAAACGTCCGGCAATCCGGCCCACACCGGCCAGCATCGGATCACGTAATTTAACCGGCAGGTAGCTCAGACCGGCCAGTGCGCCTGCCGCAACCCACATACCCCAGTATTTCGGGTGCAGGTAATGGCGGTGAAATGTCGGGATATAGCCCGCTTTGCTGTCTGTATCATTTTCTTTATACACAGAGGGATACCCGTATTAAATTAAGCTTATTTATCATGATATTATAGATATCGTGATCTATTATTATTGATTATCTGAACTCAGAAGTACATTAAAATTCTGCATTCTGAAAATGCGCCGGGCGGGTTTCTTCATACCCGTCCGGCGAAATGAGAGGATTAATCAAGTGTCAGCTGAGGACGGTACTGTTTGACCAGCGCCAGATAACCGGTGCGATCTTTGCCGGTCAGACCGCCTGAACGCGGCAGTTTTGCGGTCAGCGGGTTCACCGCCTGTTGTCCGTTCCAGACCTCAAAGTGCAGATGCGGTCCGGTTGAACGGCCGGTGTTACCGGATAACCCGACTTTATCACCGCGTTTCACTTTCTGACCCGGTTTGACCAGCAGTTTGCGCATGTGCATATAGCGGGTGGTAAACTGGCGTCCGTGACGGATAGCCACGAAATTTCCCGCAGCACCGCTGTATTTCGCCACAACCACTTCGCCGTCACCGACAGCCAGTACCGGTGTGCCGACCGGCATCGCGAAATCAACCCCTTTATGCGGCGCAACACGCCCGGTAACCGGGTTTACACGACGCGGATTAAAGTGTGAGGACACACGAAATTGTCTTGTTGTCGGGAAACGCAGGAAACCGCGCTCCAGGCCATCACCTTTGGCATCATAAAAACGGCCGTCTTCTGCACGGAATGCATAATAATCACGTCCGTTAGTATGCAGGCGAACCGCCAGCATCTGGCTCTGTTCCTGTTTACCGTCCAGCATTTCACGGGACGTCAGTACCGTGAAACGATCACCGTTTTTCACTTTACGGACATCAACCTGCCACTGTAACGCCTTGGAAATATCACGGACTTCACTGCGGGTCAGTCCCGCTTTTGACGCACTGGCATTCAGGCTGCCGCTGACTTTGCCGGTCAGGCGTTTAGTCTGCCATTCCCCTTCGCGCATCTCTTTGGTTTCTTTGAAGCCGTTGCCGCTGCGGGCATAAGTGCGGGTTTCACGGCGGTTTACCGCCCAGCTCAGGGATTTCAGTTCGCCGTCTTCATTCAGTTCCCAGGCAAGGGTCTGTCCGATTTGCAGGTTACGTAACCCTTTGTACTGATTGGATAATAATGCCACATCAGAAGCGTCTATCCCGTATTGGGTCAGGATAGCAGACAGGCTGTCGCCACTGGCAACCGTGTATTCAAGTGAGGTCGGGATAACGGTATCGGTCGGGGAGGATTCATCGATATCATCAGATTCTTTGGCAAGACCTTCATCCGGCAGCTGATCACTGCTGTCGGTGATAATATCGTCGGTATCAGTGTCCGTGCCGGTTTCTGTCTGCGTGACAGCAGTATCCGCCGGCGGCGCATAATCGAGTTCTATATATTGTTCAGTATCAGCAGTCCGCTCATGGTATACAGCAAACGGGTGCCAGACAGCGACACCCAGTGTTGCGGCAGTTAACATCCCCAGCATCATCCGATGTGCTTTGGGTAACTGGTTGTATACCAGAACGGCGGATTTTGCCAGTTGCTGCAATTGCACGCGTTCTGTTCCTTATTTATTACTCCAGGCAGGATGCGTACTGTGCTGATAACCGTGACAGGAAATTAGTATAACCGTCACGATCCACTGCAATTCCGCTGCCCAGCGGGTCAAGGACGCCCATTTTCGCGTTCGTCCCCTTGGCCACCGCTTTTATGACTGCCGGCCTGAACTGCGGCTCAGCAAACACACACAAGGCGTTTTGCTCAGCCAGCTTTAATCTGATGTTATTGAGTGTCTGCGCACCCGGCTGAATTTCAGGGTTGACCGTAAAGTGCCCGGAAGGCGAAAGATCAAAACGTTTTTCAAAATAACCATAGGCGTCATGAAAAACAAAATACCCGTG
Organism: Morganella sp. BCCO 40_0007; assembly: GCF_032989665.1. Lineage (NCBI taxonomy): Bacteria > Pseudomonadati > Pseudomonadota > Gammaproteobacteria > Enterobacterales > Morganellaceae > Morganella > Morganella sp. BCCO 40_0007. The sequence continues at coordinate 171,226 of NZ_JAVBIN010000003.1, forward strand.
TGTTTTCAGCGGTGCCAGCTGCTGAGCAATATTCTTCTCAGTTTCAGTAAGTTGTCCATTGAATTTACGCAGGTTTACGTCCAGCACAGATTTTTTATCCGGATAACTCACCAGGAGTTTATTATACACTGCCTGAGCGGTCTGCCGGGCAATATCCGGCGACATCCACAGGTGCATATTGTACTCTCCGTGGTGGTGATGACCGTCCTCATCGTGAGCATCATCTTCATCGTTTTTCAGCAATAATGGTCTGACCGACTCAAGTTCACTGATAACAACCTGTTTTTGCTCCGGAACAGCTGAAAGCGGCTTTTGCAGGAAGGTTTCCAGCTCCGGCCCGACCCAGACAACCAAATCCGCTGACCGGATTTTTTTCAGATCAGAGGGTTTGAGTGCATAATCATGCGGAGAAGCGCCATCCGGCAGTAAAATCTGTGTGTCCGTGACACCGTCTGCAATTGCAGCGGTAATTAACCCGACAGGACGTACTGATGTTAACACATCTGCGCTGGCGGTTTGTGCGGCCAGACTCAAAAAAGTAGCAACAAACGCTGTTTTTATTCCGTGCCGTGATGGGTGCGACATAATGGAAACTCCGTGACATGATGGTGAGAATGTTATATTATAACGTTTCATTCATTCTGCAAGATAATAATTTGTTATGTCAACACTTATCGCGGTAAATGATGTTTCTGTCACTTTCGGTACTAATACGGTACTGGAGGACATTTCATTTACACTGTCCCCGGGCAAAATTATCACCCTTCTCGGGCCGAACGGCGCGGGAAAATCCACTATTGTCCGCGTGGTTCTCGGCCTTACCGAACCGACTTCCGGCACCGTCACCCGCGCGCCGGGGCTGACGGTTGGTTATGTGCCGCAAAAACTCTATCTTGACCCGACAATGCCGCTGACGGTCATCCGTTTTCTGCAGCTGAAACGCGGTGCCGGCAAAGATGAGTGTCTGGCAGCACTTGAGCGGGTCAATGCCGCACATCTGACCGCAAAACCGATGCAGCGCCTGTCCGGCGGCGAAATGCAGCGCGTGCTGCTGGCCCGTGCCCTGCTCGTCCGGCCACAGTTGCTGGTGTTGGATGAACCGACTCAGGGCGTGGATGTCAACGGTCAGGTGGCACTGTATGATTTGATCACCCGGCTGCGCGATGAGCTTAACTGTGCGGTACTGATGGTTTCCCATGATCTGCATCTGGTGATGGCAAAAACAGATACCGTGCTGTGTATCAACCGCCATATCTGCTGCTCCGGTGAGCCGGATATCGTGGCCGCCCATCCGGAATTCACGGCCATGTTCGGCACCCGTGCCGCGACACAGATCGGCGTGTATCGTCATCATCACAATCACAGCCATGAAAACGGCAGTGCGGTATTGTCGCCGTCTGCCCCCTGCTGCGGGAATCATACCCCGGCAGATACCTCTGTAAAATCCGCCCCGGAGTGCCGCCATGATTGAATTACTGTTACCGGGCTGGCTTGCCGGGATACTGCTGGCGATAGCGGCCGGTCCGCTCGGCTCTTTTGTGGTCTGGCGGCGGATGTCCTACTTCGGGGATACCCTGGCTCACGCCTCGCTGCTCGGGGTCGCATTTGGTCTGCTGCTGAATATCAGTCCGTTTTATGCGGTGATTGCCGTGACGCTGATTCTGGCGATGCTGCTGGTCTGGCTGGAGCGCCGTCCGCAGCTGGCGGTGGATACACTGCTGGGTATTATGGCGCACAGTGCGCTGTCTCTCGGCCTGGTGGTGGTCAGCCTGATGTCGAATGTGCGGGTTGATCTGATGGCGTATCTGTTCGGTGATCTGCTCTCGGTAACTTACGAGGATCTGCTGCCGATTGCTGTGGGTGTCACGATTGTTACCGGGTTGCTGATGTGGCAGTGGCGTAATCTGCTCTCGCTGACAATCAGCCCGGAGCTGGCGTTTGTCGACGGTATCAATCCCGGCAGACTGCGGATGATGCTGATGCTGGTTACCGCGCTGACTATCGGCCTTGCCATGAAGTTTGTCGGTGCGCTGATTATCACCTCTCTGCTGATTATTCCTGCCGCCGCCGCCCGCCGCTTTGCACGGACACCGGAACAGATGGCCGCAGGTGCGGTTGTTACCGGGATGATATCTGTCACCGGCGGTTTAGCCTTTTCGGCCTTTTACGATACCCCGGCAGGTCCGTCCGTGGTGCTGTGTGCCGCCTGCTGCTTTATTCTCAGTCTGCTGGTGAAACCGCATAATTAATTGTATACACAGCGTTAATTGCATATACAGAAAAAGCCCTGATATTGAACTGTCAGGGCTTTTGCAGTAGTACACCTAAAAAGATCGGTCCGGTTAATCAGTCGGATAACGTTTTTTGATTTCAGCAATTTCACTGCTTTGTGATGCATCAATACACTTCATGACTGTCAGATTTATATTTTGCTTTTTGCTGAGGTATGTTTTATCCAGATATTTTTTTACCACGTCAGTGGCTTCATCGTAAGCTTCTGCGGTATATGTACCTCTTTCGACATATGCACCCACCGCCGCTTTTGCTTCCTGCTGCAGCGCGTCTCCCAGCCCGCTTTGAGCCAGACAATAGCTGAGAGTAAAATTTTCCAGAGAATTTTTCAGCGGCTCATTTTTTTGGGCAACTGACGCCGGTGAAAAAATAACAGCGGATAGTAACAATAGCGCTGAATTTATTTTAATTCCCATAACATAGCCTCGCCAGCCTGTTGAAAATAACATGAATCCGAACAATCGGTGCCGTTCCAAAGTGTGGCATGTCCTGTTGCATCACGCCAGCCGACATTAAAAACAATGATACCTTTTTTATTTTTAAAAGCATTCATATTAACACCGGACTTAATCGTTATATCCGGCTTACCGAACGTGTGTTCCAGAAAAGAAATTAAATCAACGACCTTGTATATATACCACTTCTTGTCATTACCTGAGGATGTTTCCCAGCGGGAACTTCTGTTGATATTAGTCCCTGAGTAGTTCAGGGCATAACTCATCCGTATTGCGCAAGCGTTCTCAAAAATACCTTTATCAATGTTATACTGTACTTTACCACCAATTTTACTTCCGACCTCTTTTACACTCACATTGATTTTGGAAAAATTACTCCACATAGAAAAAAAGTCAGGTTTGTTCATAATCAAAATTCCTTTTTTGGATGTTAATTTTGACTATATAGCAGCTATATGATGTTGTAAAAATATACAGCTATTTAAGTAGCTTATTATGGGTTAGTACGTATTAGCTGATGTATTATATATTCTGTATGCGTATTTATTTTCTGAATACCAAACGCCCGGCAAACCGGGCGTTTGGTGTCTGACATCATCAGGGAAATTACCTCCCTGTGGCGAACAACTCTTTTATCTGTTTACCGGACTTTCGGTTTCACCGGTTTCACACTCAGTACCAGCTTGTCGAGAAACGTGATGAGTTTTTCATTCATTTCACTGTAGCTGTGGCGGCGGATTGCACTTGGTGTATCGACAAAACGGAATCCGGAGGCAGATTTCAGATCATCTTCCCCGTTGAGGATAAGGTATTCGGCCACATCACGGGTCAGTTCCATATGGCACTGGAAGCCGTAAACGCGTTTGGTATATTCAATAATCTGACGCGGGCAACCGGCACTGAAAGCCATAATCTGCGCATCGCCAGTTAACCCCGGCATATCGTAATGCCAGTGCCCCACACCCAGAGAATCGCCGAAATGAGAAAACAGCTGGCTGCGTTTTCCGGCATTGGTCATATGAATAGTGAACTTGCCGAATTCTTTCTCCGGACTCTGTGTATACGGCGCACCTAATGCCTCACCGATAAGCTGAGCTCCGAGGCAGACCCCGATAACCACTTTATTTGAATTGATAGCATTGGCGATAAATGCCTGCTCTTTTTGGGAATCAAAATAAGGACATTCCGCGGTGGTGGTTTCCGGATTTTGCGGGCCGCCCATTACAATCAGAAAATCAATTCCGCCGATACTGTCAGGTAATTTATCACCTTCATACAGACGGGTGAATGTGACGTCGTAATTGTTCTTCCTTGCCCAATATTCATAGGCGCCCGGTGCTTCAAAATAGTCATGAATAATAAAATGAACGCGCATAGTCGGTTCCTTTTCCCTTTAACGAAATCATCCTTGTACATTACAGGGTTAAGGCAATGCATACCAATTTTTAAATGTCGAAAAACAACCAATTACAGGGAAATCATCCCGGATTATTCCCCAAAAAAGCCATTTAATTATCACTTGGCAAAATGATAAGCATATTATGTTTACCGGAGAAAATTACGGCCGGAATAAACCGGCCGGATTATTAATTATTTCCGTTATGTTCAATGCCGAAATGACGATAGGCATGTACGGTGGCAAGCCGTCCGCGCGGTGTTCGCTGAATAAAGCCCTGCTGGATTAAGAAAGGCTCGATCACATCTTCAATCGTTTCCCGCTCTTCACCAATAGCCGCAGCCAGATTATCCAGTCCGACCGGGCCACCCATAAATTTATCGATAATAGTGACCAGTAATTTGCGATCCAGATAATCAAATCCGGCTGAATCCACATTCAGCATATCCAGCGCCTGACCGGCAATCAGCCCGTCAATACCGCCGTCACTTTTCACCTGGGCAAAATCACGCACCCGGCGCAGCAGACGGTTGGTGATACGCGGTGTGCCGCGGGAACGCATGGCAATCTGACGGGCGCCGTCATCCGAGATATCCAGCCCCATATAGCGGGCACTGCGGCTGACAATATGCTGCAAATCATCGGTGTTATAAAACTCCAGACGCTGCACAATACCGAAACGGTCACGCAGCGGTGATGTCAGTGAGCCTGCGCGGGTGGTTGCACCTATCAGGGTAAACGGCGGCAGATCGATTTTAATGGAGCGGGCGGCAGGCCCTTCTCCGATCATAATATCCAGCTGGTAATCTTCCATCGCCGGATAAAGAATTTCCTCCACCACCGGGGACAGGCGGTGGATTTCATCGATAAATAAGACATCATGGGGTTCGAGGTTGGTCAGCATCGCCGCCAGATCACCGGCTTTTTCCAGTACCGGCCCGGAGGTGGTACGCAGATTGACGCCCATCTCATTGGCGACAATATTCGCCAGCGTGGTCTTGCCGAGCCCCGGCGGGCCGAAAATCAGCAGATGATCGAGTGCATCCCCGCGCTGCCGGGCGGCCTCAATAAAAATTTCCATCTGTGAACAGACCTGCGGCTGACCCACATATTCCGCCAGTAATTTTGGCCGGATAGCGCGATCCACCACCTCATCATCCGGCAGTGTTTCCGCCGTAATCAGTCTGTCAGCTTCAATCATGACCTGTCACCCCGTTGTGTCATCATCGTATGTATCGTTACAGTGCGGCGCGCAGTGCTTCGCGGATCAGCGTTTCGCTGTCTGAACCGGCTTTCGACACCTTCGCAATCATCCGGCTGGCTTCCGGCGGTTTGTACCCCAGCGAAATCAGTGCCTCGATGGCCTCAGATTCGGCATCCGCCTGACTGTTACCCGCCTGCTGACTGGCCGGGAGCGACATTTCCGCATCACGGAACAGGTCACCGTTAAGCCCTTTGAAGCGGTCTTTCATTTCCACGACCAGACGCTCGGCCGTTTTCTTACCGACGCCAGGCAGTTTAATTAACTGCGCCACTGCGCCCTGCTCGATCGCCGCCACAAACTGCTGTGCCGACATACCGGAGAGAATGGCCAGTGCCAGTTTCGGCCCGACGCCGTTGACTTTGATTAATTCACGGAACAGTGCGCGTTCCTGCTTATCATTAAAGCCGTACAGCAGTTGTGCATCTTCCCGCACAATAAACTGTGTGAATAAAATGGCTTCCTGACCGGCATCCGGCAGTTCATAGAAACAGGTCATCGGCATATGGACTTCATAACCCACGCCGTTGGTTTCCAGTAATACGACAGGCGGCTGTTTTTCCAGCACAATACCTCTTAAACGACCGATCACGCGCGTCTCCTTTATGATTCCGGCAGAGCCTGTTTATAGCATAAAAAAAGCTGGACGTATATCCAGCCATCAGAAAATCACGGGTATCTGCGACAGCGGTTACTCTTTGAGCCGTCCGCGCGCCATGACCAGACGGGGTTGTCCCATCTGCACCAGGTTTTGGTTGAAATGACAGTGTGTGATAGCAATCGCCAGCGCATCTGCGGCATCCGCCTGCGGTGCCGCTGACAATTTCAGTATCGAGCGCACCATATGCTGCACCTGTGCTTTTTCCGCCGCACCGGTGCCGGTGACGGTTTGTTTCACCTGGCGCGCCGCATACTCGAATACCGGCAGATTATTATTCACCGCCGCAAGGATAGCCACACCGCGTGCCTGTCCCAGTTTCAGGGCGGAATCGGCATTTTTGGCCATAAAGACCTGCTCGATGGCAAAACAATCCGGCTGATACTGCGTGATTATTTCACTGACACCGGCGTATATTTTGCCCAGCCGGGACGGGAGATCATCCACCTGTGTGCGGATACAACCGCTGCCGATATAAAGCAGACGACGTCCCTGCTGGCGGATAACACCATAACCGGTTACCCGCGATCCGGGGTCAATACCGAGAATAATTGCCATAGGAGAACCGTATTGTCACAACAGGAAAAAATAAAGAAAACAGAGGGATGCGCACAACAGCGCATCCTCTGCGGAGTGAGTGACGGAAATTACAGCAGCGCTGCAATTTCGTCTGAGATATCGCCGTTGTGGTAGACTTCCTGCACATCGTCAGAGTCTTCCAGCATATCGATAAGGCGCATCAGTTTTGGTGCGGTTTCCGCATCCAGATCCGCTTTGGTGGACGGGATCATCGATACTTCGGCAGATTCCGCTTTGAAACCGGCTGCGTCCATCGCGTCTTTCACATCACCCAGAATTTCCCAGGCGGTGTAAACGTCGATAGCGCCGTCATCAAAGGTTTCAACGTCATCAGCACCGGCTTCCAGCGCCGCATCCATTACCGCATCTTCATCCAGACCCGGTGCATAGGAAATAATACCTTTGCGGGTAAACAGATAAGCCACAGAACCGTCTGTTCCCAGGTTCCCGCCGGTTTTGGTGAACGCGTGGCGGACATCAGAAACCGTACGTTTACGGTTATCGGTCAGGCATTCCACCATGACAGCAGTACCGCCCGGGCCGTAGCCTTCGTATACGATGGATTCCATGTTATCGTTTTCATCATTACCCGCCCCGCGTGCAATCGCACGGTTCAGGGTATCGCGGGTCATGTTATTTGCTAACGCTTTATCCACTGCCGCACGCAGACGTGGGTTAGATGCAGGATCAGGACCACCAATGCGCGACGCCGTGACTAATTCACGAATGATTTTCGTGAAAATTTTACCGCGCTTCGCATCTTGCGCGGCCTTGCGGTGTTTGGTGTTGGCCCATTTACTATGACCTGCCATTCTCTAATCTCCAGATTAAGTCTTACGACGTTCATTCATTTAAATCCGCTGTCACTGCGGAAGAACACACTGACGAACGAATTCTTCAATTGCTTCCCCGTTACTGGGCGAGATGGTTTTACCGGCGGCATCCGCTGCCGGTAACCATTCATACGCCAGATGCTCCGTTAAGGGAACCGCTCTCGGCGCGGGTAAGCATAACACAAACCAGTGTTCCGTATTGTGCGTCACGTCCGGTGCATACCGGTGACGGAAATGCGGAAAAATGGTATAGCGGACGGTACGCTGACAATCCGTCAGCCGCAGCCCTTCCGCAAGAATATCAATACCGGTTTCTTCTTTTACTTCCCGCAGTGCCGCATCGCGGGGAGTTTCTTCCGGTTCCAGACTGCCGGTGACGGACTGCCAGAAAGCAGGATCGTCACGGCGCTGTAACATCAGAACACGCCCCGTTTCCTGCTCACAGATAACCACCAGCACAGATTCAGGGCGCTTAAAAGCCATCAGATTCAGTCACTCTCTTTCTGAGTCACTGCAATCGCCAGTTCTTTCAGGGCATCGTCATTCGCGAAGCTCGGTGCATCTGTCATCAGACAGGCAGCTGCCGTAGTTTTCGGGAACGCGATAACATCACGGATGTTTTCAGTACCGGTCAGCAGCATCACCAGACGGTCAAGACCAAAGGCCAGACCCGCGTGCGGTGGTGTGCCGTATTGTAAGGCATCGAGCAGGAAGCCGAATTTGCGGCGCTGTTCTTCCGGGGTGATCCCCAGGATACCGAAGACCGTCTGCTGCATTTCGTTACGGTGGATACGGACAGAGCCGCCGCCCACTTCATAACCGTTGATAACCATATCATAGGCGTTAGCGATCGCCTCTTCCGGCGCGTTTTTCAGCTCTTCCGGTGACATGTCACGCGGTGAGGTGAACGGATGGTGCATCGCGGTCAGACCGCCTTCGCCGTCATCCTCAAACATCGGGAAGTCGATCACCCACAGCGGACGCCAGCTGTTCAGGTCGGTCAGGTTCAGGTCACGGCCGGTTTTCAGACGCAGTGCGCCCATCGCATCGGTCACAGTGCCTTTCGCGCCTGCGCCGAAGAAAATGATGTCGCCGGTCTGTGCGTCAGTGCGTTCCAGAATGGCTTCAACGGTTTCTGCGGTCAGGAATTTGGCGACCGGAGACTGAACACCCTCAATACCGGCAGAGCGATCGTTCACTTTCATCCATGCCAGGCCTTTCGCGCCGTAGATACCGACAAATTTGCCGTATTCATCAATCTGTTTGCGGGTCATTTCCGCGCCGCCGGTGACACACAGCGCCGCAACACGGCCTTTCGGATCATTTGCCGCGTCAGCAAATACAGAGAATTCAGAATTTTTCACCAGATCGGCGATATCAGTCAGTTCCAGCGGGTTACGTAAATCCGGCTTATCAGAACCAAAGCGGCGCATCGCTTCCGCAAATGTCATCACCGGGAAATCGCCCAGTTCAACATTGATGATTTCATTCCACAGTAAGCGGATCATGCGTTCCATCGTTGCACGAACCTGATCAGCGGTCATGAAAGAGGTTTCCACATCGATCTGAGTGAATTCCGGCTGACGGTCAGCACGTAAATCTTCATCACGGAAACATTTTACGATCTGATAATAACGGTCAAAACCGGACATCATCAGAAGCTGTTTGAACAGTTGCGGAGACTGCGGCAGCGCGTAGAATTTGCCTTTGTGCACACGGCTCGGCACCAGGTAGTCACGGGCACCTTCCGGCGTGGCTTTGGTCAGCATCGGGGTTTCGATATCGAGGAACCCTTCGCTGTCCATGAAGCGGCGGACAAAACCGGTGATGCGTGCACGGGTTTTCAGGCGGTTCGCCATTTCGCTGCGGCGCAGGTCGAGATAGCGGTACTTCAGACGCATCTCTTCGGTATTTTCGTGGTTGCTGTCGAGCGGTAACGGCTCAGAGCGGTTAAAAATGGTCAGGCCATCTGCATGCACTTCCACACTGCCGGTCGCCATCTCTTTATTAATTTGATTTTCAGGTCGCGCGCGGACAATTCCGGTAATCTGAATACAGAATTCATTCCGTAATTCAGACGCTTTGGCAAATGCTTCTTTTTGATCGGGATCGAAGAAAACCTGAACGATGCCTTCACGGTCACGCATATCGATAAAAATCAAACCCCCGAGATCACGACGACGGTTTACCCAACCACTAAGGGTTACTTTTTGATCGATGTGAGCACTGTTGAGCTGCCCACAATAATTAGTACGCATACGATATCCTTTTGTCCGCTATTGTGCGTTTCTGCAAAATTTTGGCATGGTTCTTTATGAAGAAATGTCAAAAAGGCGATCATTATAGTGGAAAATTCCTGATGAGATAAGAGCAAACCGCACATCTGCCACAGAGAATTTAGACACTAATTGATAATTTTCAAATAATTCAGTATGCATTAATATTAAAGATTGTGTTACCCGCTGCTTTGAGGTTTATCATTATTTTGCTGTTTCAATTGGCCATGGAGTAAAAAATGGTTAGTTCCCTTTATATTGTACTGGGTGCGCTGTTAATCATTAAACTATCACTCGATGTGATTAAACTGCGGACACTTTACCGCGTTGCCTATGGTGACGGCGGATTTTACGAATTACAGACGGCTATCCGTGTGCAGGGCAATGCGGTTGAGTATATCCCCGTTGCACTCCTGCTCTTACTGGTAATGGAGCAGAACGGCGCCCTGGTGTGGATGGTGCATATCTGCGGGATCATTCTGATTGCCGGCCGTCTTTTTCACTCTTACGGATTAAAACACCGCGAGAACCGCTGGCGGCGGACCGGGATGGCGGCAACCTTTATATCCATGATCCTGATGGTGATAGCGAATATCTGGTATCTGCCGTGGCAGCAGATTTTTTCGCCGTACATGTAACCACACACGCCGGGACATAACACTTTCTGCGCTGGGTCACCTCTGTTAGAATGCGCGCATCTTTTTGTATTGCAGATCTGTGTTATGTCCAAAGAAATTCCGAATCCGCAGCAGGATACTCTGTTTGCGGCACCCATTGCCCGCCTTGGTGACTGGACGTTTGATGAGAAAGTCGCGGATGTTTTTCCCGATATGATCAAACGCTCAATTCCGGGTTATTCCAATATCATTGCCATGATTGGCATGCTGGCCGGTCGTTTTGTCACGCCGGGCAGTCAGGTTTATGACCTCGGCTGTTCCCGTGCCGCCGCCACGCTTTCTATCCGCCCGAATATTGCGGATAAACCCGGCTGCCGGATTATCGCCGTGGATAATTCCGCGCCGATGGTGGAACACGCACGCCGTCATGTGGAAAGTTATAAATCCCCTGTCCCTGTGGAAGTCACTGAGGGCGATATCCGCCATATTGCGATTGAGAATGCCTCAATGGTGGTACTCAATTTTACCCTGCAATTTCTGGCGCCGGATGACCGCACTGCTCTGCTGAAAAAAATCTATCAGGGACTGCTGCCGGGCGGCGTACTGGTGTTATCAGAAAAATTCAGTTTTGAAGATGCGCAGATCGGTGATTTGCTGTTCAGCATGCACCACGATTTCAAACGCGCCAACGGTTACAGCGAACTGGAAATCAGCCAGAAGCGCACCATGCTGGAAGATGTGATGCTGACTGACAGTGTGGAAACCCACAAAGCACGGCTGAAATCTGCCGGTTTTGAGCATTGCGAAGTCTGGTTCCAGTGCTTTAACTTCGGGTCGCTGCTGGCGGTAAAAGAGAATAATCATGATTGATTTCGGCAATTTTTATCAGTTAATTGCAAAAAATGAGCGTCTGAGTCACTGGCTGGAAACGCTGCCCGCGCAGATAGCAAAATGGAATAAAGAGTCCCTGCACGGCTATTATCCGGGCTGGGTAAAAACCATTGAAAATCTGCCGGACATGACGCCGGATACACTGGATCTGAAAACCGGTGTCACCGCTCAGCGCGCGCAGCCGCTGACTGACGGGGAAACCCGCCGTATCACCAATATTCTGCGTAACCTGATGCCGTGGCGCAAAGGTCCGTTCTCACTTTACGGTGTGGAGATTGATACCGAATGGCGTTCGGATCTGAAGTGGGATCGCGTTCTGCCGCATTTGTCCCCGCTGGCCGGACGTACCATTCTGGATGTCGGCTGCGGCAGTGGTTATCACATGTGGCGCATGGCCGGTGAAGGCGCGGAACTGGTGGTCGGCATAGACCCGACCCAGCTTTTCCTCTGTCAGTTTGAGGCGGTGCGCAAGCTGCTCGGTAATGATCAGCGCGTCCATCTGCTGCCGCTGGGGATTCAGGAACTGCCGGCACTTCAGGCCTTTGATACCGTGTTCTCCATGGGGGTGCTTTATCACCGCCGCTCCCCGCTCGACCACCTCTGGCAGCTGAAAGATCAGTTGGTCTCCGGCGGCGAACTGGTGCTGGAAAGTATCGTTGTTGAAGGTGATGAACATCAGTGTCTGATCCCGGGCGAGCGCTACGCGCAGATGAGTAACGTCTACTTTATCCCGTCCGCAAAAATGCTGGCGGTCTGGCTGGAGAAATGCGGTTTCACCAATATCCGGATCGCGGATGAGTCTGTCACCACCACCGGAGAACAGCGCCGCACAGAGTGGATGATCAACGAATCGCTCGCGGATTTCCTCAATCCGGACGACCCGTCACTGACCGTTGAAGGCTATCCGGCACCGCGCCGTGCGGTTCTGATTGCCGAAAAACCATAATCATCACAAATAGGTATATACCCTGATATTTACAGGGTATATACCTCCAAAAAAATGACTGTTTCCTTTCCTGTGATTCCGCTACTCTGCCTGTCATATTTTGACGAATAAAGGCCATTCCGGATCATGAAATATTTTCTGCCCGCACTGTATTTCCCGCTTTTGCTGTCTGCCACCGCAGCCTCTGCCGCAGTATTAACGGATAATAATCACCGGGTTTTTATCGACCCGGAAACCCTGCGCATAGCAGTAGCGGATACCACTGTCAGCCGGGGAGTGGCGAAACAGTCTGTCAGTGATTTAACGGAACATCCCCGCCGCGTCAGCTGGTTCTGGCCGGACCGGGATATGAATGTCACCGCCGTACTGAATAATGCCGACCTCACGCTGACATTCACCACCAGCCAGCCACAACATTTTCAGTGGTTCACTCTGCCGGACAATACTGTTTCCGCGCTCTATATGCCGCTGGGCGAGGGCCGCCATATTCCGCTGAACAATGCACAGTGGCGTCACTATATGGTCACTGAACAGGACAATATCGATACCAATCAGGATCTGCAGTTACCACTCTGGAGCCAGCAGCAGGATCGTGTTTACAGCTGGGTATTACTCAGCCCGTTCCATAACCGCCTGCACTTTGCGGAGAAACAGCAGCGCCTGCAAATGAGTGCGGCGCATCAGTTCAGCCGGTTTAATCAGCAGCAGCCGTTTACTGTGATGCTGCATACCGGGGATACCCCGCTGGATGGCGCATTGCGCTACCGGCGCTGGTTACAGGACAATAAACAGTTCACATCACTGGAAGAAAAATTTGCGCAGATCCCGGATGGCAAAAAACTGATCGGTGCCACCCATGTCTATTTATGGGGAAAAAGTATTATTGACCAGCAGGATATCACCGACTGGCCGGGACTGGTGCGCTATCTGAAATCTCCCGCCGGTAAACCGTTATGGCAGGCAATGGAGCCTCAGAGCCGTGATGCCTTTACTGCCCTGAACGGTAAAACACCGGAAAAGTGGCAGCAGCCGTTTCTGGCAGACTCACTCAATCAGGCACTGAAAAAAGTTATACCACTGAGCCGCACCCCGGATGACAGTGATTTTATGGCCGCCCAGAAAGCACAGGCACAAGCTATCCGCGCTGAGGTCAGACAACAGCTTAGTCCTTTCCTTGCACCGGAAGCGGATTGGGGTCAGGGATTATCGCTGCCGCTTCTGACCACACTCACCCGCGCAAAACTGGATAAACTCTGGCTGGGTGCCGATAACTGGACAGCCGCCTGGTATCAGCCGCAGGCGCTCAGTTACGCCAAAGAGCACGGTTATCTTATTGCCGCGTATGATTCCTATGACACCGCCATTCCGGCAGGCAAAAATACGGAATGGCTGACAGCACAAATCCCCTCTGAGTTACGGGAAAAATGTGCGATTGTCACCCGGACAGGAAAGAAACTGCCGGGGTTCGGCGGGGACGGTTATTATCTGAATCCGGGCTGTATGCAGGATTTCTCAGAAAAACGGATGACAGAACTGGTACAGCTGACCGGAATTAACAGCCTGTTTCTTGATGTGGATGGTACCGGTATGGTGTCTGATGATTACAACCCGGCATCACCCACCAGTGCGGAAAACATGGCTGCAGCGAGAAATAACAGATTGCGTTCAGTGGCGGAGAAAATCTGTATTCCGGCGGGTTCAGAAGACGGTAACGCCGTGACCGCACAATATCTGATGTTTGCCCACGGTACTGAAACACGCGGGTTCGGCTGGAGTGATGCAGATATTCACCGCAACAAAAACTCTCCGTACTATCTGGGCGCCTGGTGGCCGGAAAATGAACCGGCGATCTTTTTTAAACCGGGGAAACTGAAAGATATCTATCTGACCACGGAATTTGATCCGCGCTGGCGGCTGCCGCTGTATCAGGCGGTGTTTCATGATGCGGTCATCACCACTCATCACTGGACGCTGGATAATCTGAAATTCCCGGTGGTCACCACCACACGGGAACTGCTGAGCCAGCTGTATAACACCCCGCCGCTCTATAACCTCAGCCGTAACACGGTTCAGACCCGTCTTCCGGCCATGATAAAATCAGACCGTATTTTCCGGCCGCTGCATCAGCAGTTGTGGAATAAAGCGCTGACCGGCTTTCGCTGGCTGGATAATGACGGCCGGGTTCAGCAGACACAATTCAGTGACGGTTCGGTCATTACGGTGAATTTTGCTGACCATAGTATTGCCGGTTATCCGCCGCGGTCACTCAGTGCGGTACCCGCAGAGGGAGAGCCTGTTAACGCCACCTTCTGACAGCAAAACGCCCTCAATATGAGGGCGTTTTTGATTTAACCGGAAGTGAACCGGATCAGTGCACCACCATACTGTGCAGATCCAATACGCCTTTCATTGCCTCAACCGTTTCCCCGTCCACACAGGTGTGGGTAAATTCATCGGCTTCACTGTCACTGCCCATCGCCACCCCGACTTTGCGGTAGCGCATAGTCGACTGTTTGGTTTTTGAGGCCGAGCTGTGTACTTCCTGAATACCGATATCAAGGAACTTCTGAATATTTGCCAGCCGCACACCGGCACCGGCCATAATCACCGGCCCCTGACTGGCCTCCTGTAACTCTTTGAGCAGTGTCAGCCCCAGCTCCGCACTCAGTTGCTGGCCGGATGTCAGAATACGGCTCACACCCAGATCAGTCAGTTGCTGCAATGCCAGCATCGGGTTGGCACACATATCAAAGGCTCTGTGGAAAGTGACCGCCATATCGCCTGACAGTTTGCACAGCATCTTCATCCGCGGCAGATCAACATGCCCGTCCTCATCCAGAATACCGGTGACTACCCCGGGAAATCCCAGGTCGCGGATCTTGGCGATATCATTTTTCATCACCGCAAATTCGGAGGCCGTATAGCAAAAATCACCACTGCGCGGACGGAGGATCGGGTGAACCGGTATCCGCAGCCGGTCGATAGTCTGTTTCAGCATGCCCCAGCTGGGGGTCAGCCCGCCCTCTGACGGCGCGGCACACAATTCAATCCGGTCAGCGCCGGCTTTTTCCGCAGTGAGGGCACATTCCACGCTGTAACAACAAATTTCCAGTTTCGCCATTGATTAGCCTCATCACTTAATTTCGCAGGTAAATATATCTCGTAAACGATTCAGTCATCCTGAGATACACTATTACATGTAATTTAGATTAATGAATTGTTAAATATCACAAGATGCAAAATATCCGGATGATTAGTACAGAGAAATGTCAGAATTGCAGGTTACCGCTCACTTTCAACAATTTCCTGTAACGTAAACGGGTGAAATTTAATTGTGACAGTGTCACGACTGACTGCCAGTGTCGGATTCGGCAGCCTTTCCTGCTCTCCGCGCGGATGGCTGGCCTTTGTGATCACCCCCGCCGGTAACGGCGACGGCAGGAGTGCGGCAGCGCGCTCTGTCAGTGTCTGCGGGTCGCCCGGCAGCACCAGTTCGATATGTTCCCATCCCTGATGTGCATACTGTTTGCCTTTTGGGAACGGCAGTTCCACTACCGGGATTCGCCAGTGCAGCAGTGTCAGCGGCTCATGCAGTAAAAACAGGTAGATAGGACGACCGTTAATCTGATTATCAGATAACACCGTACCGCATTCGCGGAACCCGGCCAGCCATTGCTCTGCCAGTGCCGTATCATGAGCCCGCAGCGAGATATGATCGGCCTGATACTGCGTGAGGTCGAGCTGCAAATCATCCGCAAACTGCTGTATTTTTCCGGCAAACACCGGCAGCTCTGCTGTCAGACCGGCAAGGGATGCTGTCTGTATTCTGTTTTTCATTATGATCCCCTGTGAGAATTCATCCGCAAAGGCGCTGATAGCTGATAGTAGCATGAGACCCTGTTTTTGTGGTATAAAACCAGCCAAATTTCACGACAACATCCCGCCCGGATGAGCCCGCTCCTCCGCTGCTGTTTCCGGGGTGTCATTTTGTTCTTTAAATTAAGGTAAACCGGTGAATATTCAGGCAATTCTTTCAGATAAGATCCAGCAGGCTCTTATCAGCGCAGGTGCACCACTTGATTGTGATGCTATCGTTAAGCAGTCTGCCAAAGCACAGTTTGGTGACTACCAGGCCAATGGTGTGATGGCTGCTGCGAAAAAAATGGGCATGCCGCCCCGACAGCTCGCTGAGAAAGTAATTGAACTGCTTGATCTCGACGGAATTGCCGACAAAACCGAAATCGCCGGTCCCGGATTTATCAATATTTTCCTGTCTCCGGCCTGGCTGACCGCTCAGCTGGAAACCGCACTGGCTGACGATAAACTGGGTCTTACCCCGGTTAAACCAATGACGATTGCCATTGACTACTCTGCCCCGAACGTAGCCAAACAGATGCACGTCGGCCATCTGCGCTCCACCATCATCGGTGATGCGGCAGCACGTACCCAGGAATATCTGGGTCATAAAGTGATCCGCTGTAACCATGTCGGTGACTGGGGTACGCAATTCGGGATGCTTATCGCATACCTCGAAAAAATGCAGAATGAAGATGCCGGGGATATGGCACTGGCTGACCTGGAAGCATTCTACCGCGAAGCGAAAAAGCATTACGATGAAGACGAAGTGTTTGCTGAGCGCGCGCGCGGTTATGTGGTCAAATTACAGGGCGGCGATGAATACTGCCGTACCATGTGGCGCAAGCTGGTGGATATCACCATGCAGCAGAACCAGGAAACCTATAACCGCCTGAATGTCACCCTGACTGAAGACGACGTCATGGGTGAAAGCCTGTATAACGACATGCTGCCGGGCATCGTCAGTGACCTGATGAACCGCGGTATCGCCGAAGAGAGCGAAGGCGCAATCGTCGTGTATCTCGACGAATTCAAAAATAAAGAAGGTGAACCGATGGGGGTGATTATCCGCAAGAAAGATGGCGGATAT
Source organism: Morganella sp. BCCO 40_0007 (assembly GCF_032989665.1). Classification (NCBI taxonomy): domain Bacteria; kingdom Pseudomonadati; phylum Pseudomonadota; class Gammaproteobacteria; order Enterobacterales; family Morganellaceae; genus Morganella; species Morganella sp. BCCO 40_0007. Next base: position 188,375 of record NZ_JAVBIN010000003.1, read on the forward strand.
CTCTACACCACCACTGATATTGCCTGTGCGAAATACCGCCATGATGTGCTGCATGCCGACCGCGTTCTTTATTACATTGACTCCCGCCAGCACCAGCATCTGATGCAGGCGTGGACTATCGTCCGCAAAGCCGGTTATATCCCTGAAAGCATGACACTGGAACATCACATGTTCGGTATGATGCTCGGCAAAGACGGCAAACCGTTCAAAACCCGCGCAGGCGGTACTATCCGTCTGTCTGATCTGCTGGATGAAGCTGTTGAGCGCGCAGAAAAACTGATCCGCGGGAAAAACAGTGACATGCCGGAAGATGAGCTGAAACAGCTGGCGGAAGTGGTCGGCATCGGCGCGGTGAAATACGCGGATCTGTCAAAAAGCCGTACCACCGACTATATCTTCGACTGGGACAACATGCTGGCCTTTGAAGGTAACACCGCACCGTATATGCAGTATGCATATACCCGTGTGGCATCCGTCTTCAAACGCGCGGATATTGATGCAGACAGTCTGACACAGCCGATCATCCTGACTGACGACCGCGAGCGCCAGCTGGCGGCACGTCTGTTACAGTTTGAGGAAACCATTACTGCCGTTGCCCGCGAAGGCCTGCCGCATATGATGTGCAGCTACCTGTATGATCTGGCAGGTCTGTTCTCCGGTTTCTACGAGCACTGCCCGATCCTGGCGGCAGAAAGCGAAGAACTGCGTCAGAGCCGCCTGAAACTGGCGCTGCTGACACAGAAAACCCTGAAAGCCGGTCTGGATACCCTGGGTATCGGTACTGTCGAAAAAATGTAATCCCGGTACTACCGGTTATTATTTCTGCAAAAAAGGAACCATCCGGTTCCTTTTTTATTGTCTTCTGAATCTGTTACAACAAGACCCGGCACCCTGCCGCCTGTAATTTTTCTGCCACCGGCGGAACAGCTGAAAAACAATTCCAGCGCAGATCCAGTTTACGCAGCTGTGTGAGTTCTGCCAGGCTGTCCGGTAATGCACTCAGCTGATTAGCACGCAGATCCAGATATAACAGGGATGATAATTTCCCGGTATTTTCCGGTAGTTTTTTCAGTGCATTGAAACGCAGGTTCAGCGTAGTCAGTTGCTGTAACCGGCTTATTTCCGGTGAAATACATGCCACCCGATTATTATTCAGGTCAAGAATTTCCAGCGCTGCCACAGCAGCAATTTCATCCGGAATTTCAGTTATCTGATTATTCATCAGGTGCATTTCACGGGTATTTTTCAGTCCGCTGACCGCCGCAGATAATGCCGTGATCTGATTATTATAGAGCCGGATTTCTTCCATTTTCTCCATGTCAGAAAACCATTCCGGTATTGCCGTCAGGTGATTATCCGTTGCATTAAAATAACGCAGATTTTTCAGTCCGGAAAATGATGACGGCAATCTGCTGTACCCGTTTTCACTAAGATAGAGATATTGCAGCTGATGCAGTTCACCGATTTCCGGCGGAACATTCGCGATACAATTATGTCCCAGATCCAGCATTTCACAGGCGGACAGTTGTGCAATATCCGGCGGAATGACAGCCAGCTGATTACAGGAGAGGTTCAGTACCTGTAATGAAATACAGTGGCGCAGCGCTGCCGGATATTCCGTAAGCTGATTGTTATACGCACTGATAACCTTCCGGGCATACGGCGGTGTGATAAACATATCAATTGAAGTATAACCGCCGTTATCCAGGTTAAGTTCAGCATCAGAAACAGTGTGTTGGTGCAGCATAATAAAACTCCGGCGTCAGCAGTAACAATCAGTATTTTTGTCATAATAACACTGTTGTCAGTCACCCTGTCTTACATTCTTTCCGGCAGGTACGGTATGCCATTTTGATATCCCGGCTGTGAGATAGCGGGTGCTATGCTCCCCTGATAAATAACAGGAGGGATTATGGCAGATAATAAAATCTGTTTTTCTGATGTGAAAATGGCCGGGAATGCCGGGAATACAGAAATAATTACCGCAGCGGATAAAACCGTATATGGTTTTACCGGTGATAATGATTCAGATAACTACGGGCTGTTAACCGCGCTGTTTCAGCTGCGTTACTTCGCCAGCAACGTTATTTACCGGCAGCAGACCGATGATATTCACCTGATATTCAGGAATTGCACAGAATACAGCCCGGTTGTACGGGAACTGAGGACGGATAACTATATTATTCGCGCCGGTGATATTGCTGACAGTTTCCGGCCGTTTGTTCATGATCATCCGGTCGTGTTTCTCGATCCGCCGGTTGATGATGTTGCTGCTGCCATAGCAGATAAAGGGTTAAATACTGCCGCTCAGGGACTTTTCTCGATGGTGGTATTAATCCGGCGTATTATCAGCAGTTACAGTAAATTCAGTAAAAGTGAAAAACCGGAAGAAATTAACGGTCTCGTATTTATCTCTATGCCGGAGCGTCATCTGAATATTCAGTGGCATGAGCACTGTATTCCATTACTGCAGGCGACATTTCCGCAAACTGTATTTTACCTGACAACACAGTCTCCGGTGATATTATCACAACTTAACGACGGTGAAGCATACCGGTTATTCCGCGACAGCGGAGAGATTATCCGCACACAGAAATACAGCTGATTTCCGGACATAAAAAAGCCTGATGGTTTATCATCAGGCTCCGTACACCATATTATCAGTCCGTTACTTTGTGACTATACTGTTTTTCTGCAATTTTCTTGCTTTTGCTGATTGCAGTTGCATGGCAATAAACAGCAATACCACAAGCACCACAGACAATATCAGTAACAACCCGTAGAATCCGTTCCACTGATACCCCTCAATCACTTTGGACAGCGGATAACCGGCAGCAGATGCCCCGATATAGGCAAATAAGCTGACAAATCCGGTTGATGCGCCGGACGCATATTTATGTGAGTTTTCTGCGGCAGCCATCGCAATCAGGAACTGCGGCCCGAAAATAAAGAAACCGGTCATGAAGAACAACGCGGAGAACACATATTTACTGTCGATCGGGACAGCCCATAAACATACCGCTGAGATGATAATACCCAGGGTATAAATCACGTTCATCTGTGAACGGTTACCCTTGAATAATAAATCCGATCCCCAGCCGGCGACAATCGCACCAAAGAAACCGCCGATTTCGAACATCATTACCGTAGCATTCGCGGTCAGCAAATCATAATGATGCGTTTCAATCAGATATAAGTTACCCCAGTCATTAATCCCGGTACGGATGACATAAATTACCGCATATGAAAGCGCCAGTACCCAGATGATCTTATTTTTAAAAATATATTCTTTGAGGATAGTCCAGCGCGATAAACCAAGCCCCTGCTCTTCATGGGCAATTTCCACCTGGTCGTTACGCCATTCACCGACAGTCGGCAGTCCCATTGAGCGCGGACGGTCACGCAATAAGAAGCAAAGCAGCAGGCCGACAACAATTGCGATCACCCCCGGAATAATCATTCCGTAACGCCAGCCCAGCCACAGCGCCACACTTCCGGATAAAATCGGAATAATAGCACCACCGATATTATGGGATGTATTCCAGATTGACCACCAGAAGCCCCGTTCATTACGGGAATACCAGGTATTCAGTATTTTAGAGCATGGCGGCCAGCCCCAGCCCTGAAAGAACGCATTCACCATCCATAAGGCAATAAATACCGGAATAGAGGATGTTAAGCCAAACAAAATATTCACCACACCGGTCATGATAAGACCTAATCCCATAAACCAGCGCGGATTTGAACGGTCACCGATAATACCGGAAAGAAATTTGGATGCCCCGTAAGTCAAATAGAAGGCCGTTCCCACCATCCCGATATCTGCTTTGGTTATTCCCAGATCAGACAGCATTTCCGGCATGACAAAGTTAAAACTCTTTCTGGTGAAATAAAAAACCGCATAACCGATATAACTGACGATCATCAGATGCAAACGCCAGTAACGGTATGTTTTGTCGATTTCATTTTTACTCATGGTAACCGGTTTATCCGGCGATTCAGAAAATATAGCCATTACGTTCTCCGTACTGCAATTATCAGTAGTGATTAGTTTTTATATGTCATTATCATGAGTCGTTATCAGTAAATAACACACTGTTTCTCAACAGAGCGTACTGTTTTATTACAGGCGGGAAGCGAAAGACGTGACGATATTCAAGTTATACGGTAAACACCGTAATCAGCCTTAATTATGATTCTGTACAGTGAAATATGATTCCCTGTTATTTTGTGTCACTTATGACACATATCAGATAATGATATTATTATTTCATTATTGATATTATTTTTATCTGTCACTGTTACATCTGATGATGTATTAACTGATATTTTACGGGATGTAATCTGGTTTTTTGAGCTGAATCGATAAAGCCATGAAACTAAATATATTTTTTGCAATGATAATCAGCAAGATACAAAAGCATAATCTAAAACCAGAAGATTAATAACATTAATATATTAATTATTCAGGCGGGAAATACAAAAACGGGGCTGTTATCAGCCCCGTCAGAATGAAATAAAAACAGCTTATAAGCTGCGCTGTGCAAAGTCCCGCAAGCGGAAACCCAGCGCGTATAGTGCTGCAAAATACGCACCGGCACCGGCTATCACCACGCCCATCAGGCGCAGCATCCGCATCAGCATATTGCCTTGTGACCATTCCGGCATCAGATACATCATACCGACCAGTACCGCAGCCATAAACAGCATCGCAATCACCAGTTTGAGGAAGAATTTTCCCCAGCCCGGTAACGGAGTGAAAATGTTTTGCTTACGCAGCTGCCAGTAAAGTAACGAGGCGTTGAAACAGGCCGCGATACCAATCGACAGTGCCAGGCCGGCGTGTTTAAACGGCCCGATAAACGCCAGGTTCATCAGTTGTGTCAGGATCAGCGTGGCAATCGCAATTTTAACCGGCGTCTTAATGTTCTGGCGGGAGTAGAACCCCGGTGCCAGCACTTTAATCACAATCATCCCCATCAGACCGACGCAGTAAGCCATCAGCGCCTGCTGTGTCATCAGGGCATCAAATGCGGTAAAATTTTTGTACTGGAACAGACTGACAGTCAGCGCTTCCGCCAGAATGGCCAGCGCCACCGCACACGGCAGAGCCAGCAGGAAGCAGAGACGCAACCCCCAGTCCATCAGTTTGCGGTATTCGGTGGTGTCGCCTTTGGAGAAGCTTTTCGCCAGTGACGGCAGCAGGATCGTACCCAGCGCCACCCCGAGCACACCGGACGGCAGTTCCATCAGACGGTCGGCGTAATACATCCAGGAGACCGAACCGGACACCAGAAATGAGGCAAAAATCGTGTTGATAATCAGTGAAATCTGACTGACAGAGACACCGAGGATCGCCGGCCCCATCAGTCTCATTACCCGCCAGACACCGCTGTTACGGAAAGAAACTCTCGGCAGCACCAGCATGCCGATTTTTTTCAGGTGCGGCAGCTGGTAGGCAATCTGCAATACTCCGCCAGCCAGTACCGCCCACGCCAGCGCCATAATCGGCGGATTAAAGTACGGCGCGGCAAACAGCGCGAACCCGATCATACTGACGTTCAGCAGTGTCGGGGCAAACGCCGGGACCGAAAAACGGTTCCAGGTATTGAGTACGCCCCCCGCCAGTGAGGCAATGGAGATCAGAAAGATATACGGGAAAGTGACTTTCAGCAGATTGGTGGTCAGCGTGAATTTATCCTGATCACCGGTAAACCCGGGGGCGGTAACATAGATAATCCACGGCGCGGCGAGTATCCCGAGTACCGTGACCACGGCCAGGAACAGTGTCAGCATCCCGGAAACATAGGCAATAAAGGTACGGGTGGCTTCATCACCCTGCTGGGTTTTATATTCGGATAAAATCGGCACGAAAGCCTGGGAAAATGCCCCTTCGGCAAAAATCCGCCGCAGCAGATTCGGCAGTTTAAAGGCGACAAAGAAGGCGTCGGCGGCCATCGATGCCCCGAAAATCCGGGCGATAATGGCATCGCGGATAAAGCCGAGTACGCGCGAAAACATCGTCATTGAGCTGACGGCGGCGAGAGATTTCAATAAATTCATGCTGAATGTGCTGGTCAGATAACAAGGGCGGAAATAGTATCACGATAACGCGGGCGGAACAGAAAAACCCGCCGTTATCGTGGCTTAACCCAGTCAGGAGTGGTCAGAGCGGTCAGAACATGGTCGCGCCACCGGCCGTTAATCATCAGATACTCCTTTGCATAGCCCTCTTTTTCAAACCCGAGCCGGGCGAGGAGCTGCCCGCTGCGCTGATTATGGGGCATATAGTTTGCCATAATCCGGTGCATGCCCTGCTGACGCTGCATATAGCGGAGAGTCGGTTCCAGCGCTTCCTGCATATAATGCTGTCCCTGCCATTTCTCCCCCAGCGAATAGCCGAGAAAACAGGCATGAAATACACCGCGGATAACATTACTGTAGTTCGCCACGCCCATGACCTCATTTTCCGCTTTATCCAGCAGCAGAAAATGAAATGCAGTACCCTGCCGGTGCATCTCTGTCATCAGCTGTAAGCGCGACGACCAGCCGGAAGGATGATAATGGCTGCGGTCGCGCAGAGGCTCCCATGGCTTCAGAAATTCTTCATTATCACAGTAATATTCACTGATGCGGTACGCGTCCCGCTCATGAGCCAGACGAACCACCATTCTGTCCGTGTTAAAACGAAGCTGCGGCGTATTCGCGCGATAGCCGAACAACATAATTCCTCTCTCAGAAGGCCGTAATCAAGGTGTGCTTAACCACGTTCCGTCGATAAAAAAATATCATCCTGAATTCTCTGTCATCACGGGCGGAATAAGCAGAGAATAGAAAGTGTAATCATCTCCCTTTTTTCTATTCCTTTCAATATTTAATGTGGTGCTGAATGTCACTTGTCAGACAAGCCCGGACACTGGGTAAGTACTGGTTGCTGGTGGATAACCTGCTGGTTGTTCTCGGCTTCTTTGTGGTCTTCCCGCTGATCTCCATCCGCTTTGTTGAGCAACTCGGCTGGGCGGGGATTGTGGTCGGGTTTGCACTGGGGCTGCGTCAGTTTGTCCAGCAGGGGCTGGGCATTTTCGGCGGCGCCATTGCTGACCGTTTCGGCGCCAAACCGATGATCGTTATCGGTATGTTTCTCCGTGCCGGTGGCTTCGCCCTGATGGCCATGGCCGATGAGCCGTGGATACTCTGGCTGTCCTGTGTCCTTTCCGCCATCGGCGGTACACTGTTTGACCCGCCGCGTACCGCGCTGGTGATCAAACTGACCCGTCCGTATGAACGCGGCCGTTTTTACTCCCTGCTGCTGATGCAGGACAGTGCCGGTGCGGTGATCGGGGCACTACTCGGCAGCTGGCTGCTTATCTATGATTTCCATCTGGTCTGCTGGGTGGGCGCGGCAATTTTTATCATTACCGCACTGTGTAACGCCTGGTTACTGCCCGCTTACCGCATCTCCACCACCCGCACGCCGGTCAGAGAGGGTCTGACCCGCGTACTGCGCGATAAACGTTTCTCCCGCTATGTGCTGACACTGACCGGCTACTTTATTCTCTCCGTGCAGGTGATGCTGATGTTCCCGATTATCGTCAACGAACTGGCAGGCACCCCGGCAGCGGTGAAATGGATGTATGCCATTGAGGCCGCCTTATCACTGACGCTCCTCTATCCGCTGGCACGCTGGAGTGAAAAACGCTTCCGGCTGGAAACCCGTCTGATGGCCGGGTTGTTCCTGATGAGTCTGAGCATGTTCCCGGTCGCACTGACACATTCACTGCATGTATTGTTCGCGATTATCTGTTTGTTCTATTTAGGATCAGTGATCGCCGAACCGGCACGGGAGACACTCAGTGCCTCGCTGGCTGATCCGCGTGCACGCGGCAGTTACATGGGCTTCAGCCGTCTCGGGCTGGCATTCGGCGGTGCCATCGGCTATACCGGCGGCGGCTGGCTGTATGATTTGGGTAAAGAAATGCAATTACCTGAACTTCCCTGGTTTTTACTCGGTACAATCGGTCTGATTACACTGACTGCACTCTACCGCCAGTTTAACCCGAAGAAGATAAGCCCGGCCGTATTAAATTGATCCGGATATTTTGGATTTGCCGCAGCACAGGTTAGTATCGGGTGGTATACAACAGGAGATACTGATGAGATTATTCCTTTTTACCGCGGCACTGGTCGCAGCAACAGTTTTAACGGGCTGCGACAAGTTAACTGAAATCAGTGTCAGTGAAGAGACGATAAACAGTGCAGTGGCTGAAAATATCCGGCTGAACAAACAGATTGGTATGGACGGTGTGGCAGATGCGGATTTTACCCTGGAAAAACTGCTCACCGAGATTGGCCGGGAAGAACCGGGTAAAGTCAAACTGACCGCAATCGGCTCACTGAAGCTGGTGTCACTGTTCGGTTCGCGTGATTTTACCATTTCAATGACCCTCAGTGCCGCACCGTATTTTGATGCCGCCGGGGGGGCAATTTATATGCGTGATATTGAAATCACCAATTACACACTGGACCCGGATAAATGGGATACCCTGATTTCTGCACTGATCCCTTACCTCAATCATACACTGAGCACCTTTTTCAATATTACCCCCGTCTATGTGCTGAACGCAGATAATACCGCCGAAGCGGCGGCGAAAAAGTTTGCCAAAGGCATTGAAATCCGTCCGGGCCGGATAGTTATCCCGTTAACGGAATAACCTTTGATAAAAATTTTTAATTGTGCCCGTAAATTATTAATTCACTAAATTATGATACCGCTCCTTAACTATCCCGCCGGGAACGGTATTATTTTCCTGTTCTGCAAAAGAATGTGACGAAAATTCAAAGCATACGAAAAAATACCAGGCCATCTGATTCTGACACTTCCGCAATACTCTCCCCGAAAATAAGAATGAAACGCTGTTTTATCTGCTGCCGCAGATAAAATTAATTTGTGATTGACCGCTTTTTTCTGAATCTGCCGCCTCCTTTTTTGATGATATATTTCACAATTCATAAACATTTTTAACATCATGCTTCTTCATTTCAGTAACATCAGAAAATAATCATTTCCGGATAAGGATCATCTGATGCTGACACTGATTGGACTGCTGATCATCGTAACGATTGTTATTTTGCTGATGACAGGAAAAACCAGCCCTGTTATTGCCATGTCTGTTATTCCCCTGTTTGGTGCCCTGCTGGCGGGTTATTCCCTGACTGACATTACCGCGTTTTTTGATTACGGCATCAAAAAAGTCGCGAATGTCGCGGTGATGTTTCTGTTTGCCATTCTGTTTTTCAGCATTATGAAAGATCTGCACATTTTCAATCCGTTTATCCGCCTGATGATCGGGCTGACGCGGGGAAGTGTGGCGATTGTGGCTATGGTGACAGCCCTGGTGGCGGCCGTTGTTCATCTTGACGGCTCCGGCGCGGCTACTTTTCTGATTATCATTCCGGCATTTTTACCCATCTACCGGCGGCTGGGTATGAGCCCGTATCTGATGCTGCTGCTGATGTGTATGAGTATGGGGGTCATGAATATGGTGCCGTGGGGCGGACCGCTCGGCCGGGCATCAGCCGTGACCGGTATTTCCGCCTCTGCTCTGTGGCAGCCGCTGATCCCGGTGCAAATCATCGGTATTACCGCATCGGTGCTGGTTGCCGCCCTGTTCGGCCTGCGGGAAAAACACCGTATCGCCCGTGCAGCACAATACGGCACCACGCCGTATGAACAGGATTCCCTTCTTGAGCTGTATGATGAGGCTGATAACGAAAAGGGTACTGAAAAACCACAACGCTTCCTTATCAATATGTTGCTGATCCTGCTGGCGATCCTCAGTCTGGCGCTGGGGTGGCTGGCCGCTCCCTATATTTTTATGCTGGCACTTTCTGCCGCTCTTATCATCAATTACCCGAAACCAAAGGACCAGGTTGCGGCGATTAATCATCATGCCCCGCAGGCATTGTCTATGGCGGCAATTATTCTTTCTGCCGGGGTATTCCTGGGGATTATGGATAAAGGTGGCATGCTGGAATCTGTCGCCAAAGATCTGCTGCTGATTATTCCGGAACATCTGGCTTCTGAATTTCATATCATTATCGGGATGATTGGCGTGCCGCTGGATATATTTACCAGTACCGACGCCTATTATTTTGCGCTGCTGCCGATTGTCCGTGATGTGGTGGCTTCCGCGGGTATCCCGCCGGCGGATGTGGTGTATGCCATGGCCATCGGTAATAACGCCGGTACGTTTGTCAGCCCGTTTTCACCGGCAGTCTGGCTGGCGGTGGGGATCGCCGGTGTGGATATGGGACGCCATCTGCGTTACTCCTTCTTCTGGATCTGGCTGTTCAGCTTTGTCACGCTGGCAGCAGGCTGGTTTCTGGGGTTGTTCTGAGCCTGATACAAAAAGCCCGGTCATCTGACCGGGCCGGGAATAACACGTGACAACGTCACATATCAGTCATTATTTTCGTCTTCTTCATCGTCTTCAGTCAGTTCTTCATACAACGCTGATAACGCCTCGCGGGTCATAATCGCCAGCGTACGGTAAAACCCGTGTTGTGCATGAGATTCGACTTTCCCGAGGAATGCATCACTCCACGGCAGCAGATAATCCGCAAACAACGCTGTCTGGGCGCTGACTTCATCTTCCTGTGCCTGATCTTCCAGCCAGGATGCCGCAAGCAGCAGAGAGCCGAAGCTGTCTGTTACGGCGTCTGTCAGCGGCATACCGCGTTCACTGAGAAACTGACGCACCTCACTCTCCGGCTCACCGGTATACTCTGACCGGTGCTGAGCCACCGCCCCGTCAGTAAATAACTGCTGATAATCCGCCGTCAGTTCAGCGGTATCACAATGCTCAGCCAGTCTGGTCAGCAGCGCGTCCTGTTCCAGCGGCCAGTGAGCTTTCAGCTGCCCCTGCTTAATCATCGTCAGAACCGGTGCCAGCACAGGATCAGCCGGAGCGCGGTTAAACAGGGTTCCGAGCAGGCGGCAGACCAGCGAAAATTCATTCATACTTCAAATCCTTATTAACTGAGTTGCCGCTATTGTCCGGATTGTCCTTATCGCTGTAAAGAATTAATACCCCAGCTCCATATTCACCACACCGTGCGGTGCTTCACCCCGCTCAATCCGCTCAATATTGGCGACAATGGCTTTCATCGCCTCTGACGGAATAGTGAATGCGGCAATATGCGGTGTGACATCCACCCTCGGATGTGTCCAGAACGGGTGCATTTCCGGCAGCGGCTCGGTGGCGAAGACGTCCAGGCTGGCACCGGCAATCTGCCCGTCATCAATTGCTTCGAGCAGATCGTTATCCACCAGATGGGAACCGCGCGCCAGGTTAATCAGGTAAGAGCTCTGCGGCAGCTTACTGAACAGCGACTGGTTGAGGATACCGCGCGTCTGTGGTGTGTCCGGCAGCAGGTTGATCAGCAGACGGCTGTGACTTAAGAATTCATCCAGCTGATCGTTACCGTGGAAACCGGTTACGCCCGGGATCTGTTTCGGTGTCCGGCTCCAGCCATGGACTTTAAATCCGAACTCCGCAAGTTTTTCCGCCACTGAACGACCGAGAACCCCGGTTCCCAGTACCCCGATTTCAAATTCATCAAACGTAAACGCCGGCTGCGCTTTCCAGATACGCTGCTCCTGCTGACGTTTGTAAATATCCATTTTGCGGAAATACCACAGCGCTTTGGCAACCGCGTACTCCTGCATCTGCGCCCCCATCCCGGTATCTTCAAGGCGGATCACCGGCACCCCGGCAGGCAGTGTGCCCGGGTTCGCCTGCTCCTGCTTCAGAATGGCATCCACGCCGGCACCCAGTGCAAAGACACCTTTCATCGTCGTCCGCCCCGCCAGGCACTCACGCGGTGGTAACCACACCAGCGCATAATCAGCCGGTTGGTTATCACCCGGCACCCATTTACGGATATCGGCCTGTGGCAGGTGTTTTTTCATGCCGTTGATCCACAACTCTGAGTCAAAAAAAGGATGGTAGAAAATAATATTCATGCGGCGCTCCTCTGTTTTTTTACCAGCCTGATAGGATTACGGAAAGAATTCAAGCCCCGGAGAGATTTTCACCTCGTTAAAATGTTGTTATTGTTAACTGACCTGCATAATTTTCCGGCAGATGATTTACTGCTGAAAAAAATTTGCCGGTCGCTTTTTATGCGGCCGGTACTGTATTTTTACTGAAACCGCTATGTTAATCACCAATATGCTGTTTTTTTAATTAAACGAACGAAAAAACACATTTTTTTTCACAGAGTGTATTGACGGGTTACACCGCTTCCCCTATAGTAGCGCCCCGTTGCAGCGAGATATCAACGCAACGAACAGTACCCCGGTGAGATGTCCGAGTGGCTGAAGGAGCACGCCTGGAAAGTGTGTATGCGCGAAAGTGCATCGAGGGTTCGAATCCCTCTCTCACCGCCATATTAAGAGAAGAGCCTGCTGAGCAATCAGCAGGCTTTTTTCGTTTCTCTCTTTTCTTTTTTTATACTGCCTTCCCTGTCAATGACAGAATATCCTGTTTTATTACACCTTAACTTCTTCATATTTTTGATTTTATTTTAATATCCGCTATTGTATACAACGTCATTTGATGTATCTCAGCTAAATCTCTCTCTGTTTTGCGTACACTAATGCGCTTTGGCGTCTCCCTATTTTTTTCATATGACTCAGAGGTGACAGTTGTCCGGAAATGAAAATTTCAACATTTAAAGGATTATCTCTTTTTTCTGCATTAATTGACTCGTGCTGGAAACAGCCTTACTCCGTTTCCCGTCTGATAAAAGATACCATTGCCGGTATCACCGTCGGGATTATTGCTATCCCACTGGCTATGGCACTGGCTATCGGCAGTGGTGTGGCACCGCAATATGGTCTGTATACCGCCGCTATCGCCGGTATTGTCATTGCGGTGACCGGTGGTTCCCGTTTCAGTGTCTCAGGACCAACCGCAGCATTTGTGGTGATCCTCTACCCCGTTTCCCAGCAGTTCGGGCTGGGCGGCTTACTGATAGCCACGCTGATGTCCGGGATTATCCTGCTGGCGATGGGCCTCGCGCGTTTCGGTAAACTCATTGAATATATTCCGATTTCCGTGGTGCTCGGCTTCACCTCGGGGATTGCGATCACTATCGCCACCATGCAGGTAAAAGATTTTTTCGGCCTGACCATGGCGTATGTGCCGGAAAACTATGTGGATAAGGTGATCGCTCTTGTCAAAGCGATGCCGACCATTAATCTGTCCGATACCCTGATCGGTGTGACCACCCTGCTGGTGCTGATCTACTGGCCGAAACTGAAACTGCGCCTGCCCGGCCATCTGCCCGCGGTGATTGCCGGGATGCTGGTCATGCTGCTGCTGTCAATGTTCGGTATGGAAGCCGCCACCATCGGTTCGCGCTTCAGTTATACCCTGGCTGACGGCACGCAGGGCGCGGGTATCCCGCCGATTCTGCCGCAATTTATTCTGCCGTGGAATTTACCGACCCCGGACGGCAAAGAATTTGTATTCAGCTGGGCCACGATTACAGCACTGATGCCTGCGGCGTTTTCAATGGCAATGCTCGGCGCGATTGAATCGCTGCTTTGTGCCGTCGTACTCGACGGGATGACCGGCAAGAAACATAACTCTAACGGGGAATTGCTGGGTCAGGGACTGGGTAATATCACCGCGCCGTTCTTCGGCGGTATTACCGCCACTGCCGCGATTGCCCGCTCTGCCGCTAACGTGCGCGCCGGAGCCACATCGCCTGTCTCTGCCATTATCCACTCCCTGCTGGTTCTGCTGACCCTGCTGGTTCTGGCACCACTGCTCTCTTATCTGCCGCTGGCCGCGATGTCAGCTCTGCTGCTGATGGTAGCCTGGAATATGAGTGAAGCAGCAAAAGTGATTGAACTTATCCGCCGCGCACCGAAAGACGATATTATCGTACTTCTGCTGTGCCTGAGCCTCACCGTGCTGTTTGATATGGTGATCGCCATCAGTGTCGGGATTGTGCTGGCTTCACTGCTGTTTATGCGCCGTATCGCTAATATGACGCGTCTGAGTGAATCCTCTTATACTGATCACGATAAAGGTCTGCTGGTTGTCCGTATTAACGGCCCGCTGTTCTTTGCTGCCGCGGAACGGATTTTTGATGATCTGAAAGTCAAAAGTACCGGCTATCACACGATTGTGATGCAATGGGATGCGGTGCCGGTACTGGATGCAGGCGGATTAAAAGCGTTTCGCCGTTTTATTGATGAAGCCGGTGTGGACACGCATATTGTCGTTACTGATATTCCGTTCCAGCCGCTGAAAACCCTGGCGCGGGCACGTATCGTACCGGTTGAGAATAAAATCAGCTTTTATCCGTCAGTCAGCAAGGCTCTGATTGAACTGGGGCTGATGAGCGGTGTGACCTCTGAGGCATGATAATATCAGCAGTCAGGTTATACTGAATACAGCGGCGGGCGCAGAGTCCGCCGTTTCTTTATCCGGCACCGGAGAAAAATCATGGCTGTATTTCGTCTTCCGTTTCTTAACTGGCTGATTATTAATGGCATTGCTGCCGCATGGCTGTATGCCAAAAATGCACTGGTCATTCAGTTCAGCGGCTGGAGCGGTATTTTAGCCATTCTGATCGGGCTGGAAAGTCTCGGCTGGATTGGTGCATCACTGGTGTACTTCCGCCGCCATAACACCACACCAAACCCGCTCGGCGAAGCCACACATCTGATCACCGGCGGGCCGTTCCGGCTGTCCCGCAATCCGGTTTATCTCGCACTGACCACCGCCTGTACCGGGTTTGCGCTGCTGACCCATTCATATTATTTTCTGATCGGCGGACTGATTTTCTGGCTGATCACCGATCTGTTCAGCATACCGCAGGAAGAAAAATTCCTTGCCGGAAAATTTAAACAGGAATGGACGGCATATTGTCAGCAGACACGACGCTGGCTGTGATTGCTAATATTGCAAATCAGATATTACAAATCAGATATTGCAAATCAGATATTACAAATCAGAGAGCGCTGCCCTGGCCGCCGTTTGCCAGCAGATACTGCCACAGGCCGTTCATACCGAGCCAGCGGTTGCTGCACCAGTCCGGTGCCAGTAAGGTAGGACGCCGTGCGCTGGCGCAGATACGGTGATAAATCATATCCGGTGGCGTGTGGCGGATCATCTCTCCGGCAGTGGCAACATATTCTTCCAGCGAAATCACGGGTAAGCGCCCCGCCCGCCAGGCTTTTGCCATCGTGCTGCCGTCCACAATATGCAGCGGATGCAGTTTGATGCCCTCAACACCGGTATCCAGCACACGCTCAAGTGTGATGAGATTATCAGCAGCGGTTTCTCCCGGCAGACCACTGATCAGGTGACAGCACACTTTCAGTCCCCGCTCACGCGCCGCCCGTGTCGTTGCCTGATAACAGGCAAAATCATGACCGCGGTTGATGCGTTTCAGTGTTTTATCATGTGCGGTCTGCAATCCCAGCTCCAGCCACACTTCATAGCCCTGCTGCTGATAATGCTGAAGCAGGTCCAGTACCGCCTCCGGCACACAATCCGGCCGGGTGCCGACACATAATCCGACCACATCCGCCTGTGTCAGCGCGGACTCATACATTTTCCGCAGCAGTTCCACTTCCGCATACGTACTGGTATACGCCTGAAAATACGCGAGATAACGTTTGGCACGGGTGATTTTGACGGACTGCTGACTCAGTTGATCCTCAATAGAATCATACTGTGCATTTTCATCCGCAAAAGAGGCCACATTACAGAAGGTACAACCGCCGCGCCCGAGGGTGCCGTCACGGTTGGGGCAGCTGAAGCCGCCGTGGAGGGTGATTTTATGAATTTTTTCGCCATAACGGCGCTGAAGATCAGCGCCGAACATGTTAACGACTGTGTGAAGCTGCATCGGAAATTATTCGGTATCCAGCTCAGGGAAGCTTTTCACCAGATCGTCAATCGCTTTAACCTGTTGCAGGAACGGTTCCAGTTTTGCCAGCGGCAGTGCGGAAGGACCATCACAACGGGCATTATCCGGGTCCGGATGCGCTTCCAGGAACAGACCGCCCAGGCCAACCGCCATCCCGGCACGGGCCAGTTCAGCCACCTGACCACGGCGACCGCCGGATGCGGCACCAAACGGGTCGCGGCATTGCAGGGAGTGCGTGACATCGAAAATCACCGGGCAACCGCCGGAGGCTTTTTCCATCACTTTAAAGCCCAGCATATCCACAACCAGGTTGTCATAACCGAAGCTTGCGCCGCGATCACATAAAATGATCTGGTCATTACCGCCTTCACGGAATTTATCCGCGATATTACCCACCTGCCCCGGGCTGATAAACTGAGGTTTTTTGATGTTAATGACCGCGCCGGTTTTTGCCATCGCTTCCACCAGATCAGTCTGACGTGCCAGGAAAGCCGGTAACTGAATCACATCCACCACGTCCGCCACCGGCTGCGCCTGCCAGGATTCGTGAACATCAGTAATAATTTTAACGCCGAAGGTTTTTTTCAGCTCTTCAAAAATCTTCATCCCTTCCTCAAGACCCGGACCACGGTAAGAGTTGATGGAAGAGCGGTTTGCTTTGTCGAAAGAGGCTTTGAAGACATACGGAATATTCAGCTTCTGCGTGACAGTCACGTAATGTTCGCAGATTTTCATCGCCAGATCGCGGGATTCAAGTACATTCATGCCGCCGAACAGAACAAACGGCAGCGCATTGCCGACACGAATATCCCCGATAGATACGACTTTCTGTTGCATGGTATAACCTTTTGGCAGAGGCAATTAAATTGCGTTTATGGAAATCACTAAACCGGTATCAGTTTATTAATGCAGAACGATATGCTGCTGTTCGTATGTGTGGATCTGCATTTTTATCATTTCCGATACCGGGTCCTGCGGACATTGCTCAATAAAATAGTTCAGATCGGAAATCGCGATATGACTGCAATCCAGCTGGGCATAGATCAGCCCGCGGTCACGGATTTCATACGGATCATCCGGGTCAAATAATAAAATGGTTTCGCTGACTTTCAGTGCCTGCTCCATTTTTTTCTCTTCCATCAGGGCGACTTTAATACTGTCGAGGTATTTGCGCACCACATGGCTGTTTTCGGCTTCCTCAAGGTCATCCCCGGTGAGATGATGCGCCGGGCTGACCGTACCTTTAATCCAGACATCCAGCGTGTGCTGATCCAGAATATCGCCGTTAATCGGATTGATAAACAGCGTATCGTCGTCAAGATCCGCCCGCAGAATAAGCTGAGTCGGGAAAACCACCGGCACAACCGGCAGACCGATAGCCTGTGCAATATGCAGGAACAGAATGCCGAGTGAAACCGGTGAGCCGCGCTGTGTGCGCAGCACATTGTCCAGCCACAGCGTATCAGACAGTGAATAAACACCGCTGGCACCGCCGAACTGCCATTTATGATAAAAGAGGGTAATCAGTGTCTGTAAACAGGTCTGTTCGTCGGACTGCGGCGGGAGGCGCTTACGGGTCTGGCGGATAAGTTCATTGATGTGTGTTTCTGCCTTTTCCCGGTCAAAATCAGGGCGGACAGTTTTCAGCACTAACATAATGCCGTTCAGTAACGGCGCACCATTGAATTCAAAATCGGCAATGCTTTTCATTTCTCTTCCCGTTGACCTAAAGTAACCCGATCATTTCCGCCATAATCGCGGCGGGTTTCCACCCGGCAAAATCCGTTTTCCCGGAACAGTTCACGGACAGCCTCTCCCTGCCGCCAGCCATGTTCCACAATCAGCCACCCGCCGGGTGTCAGATAATGCACGGACTGCACAGCAATTTCCGCCAGATCGGCCAGACCGTTCTGCGGGGCGACCAGCGCACTGCGCGGCTCGAAACGGACATCCCCCTGCACCAGATGCTCATCATTTTCATCAATGTATGGGGGATTACTCACTATCATAGCAAATTGATGAATCGGCAGTGAAGCAAACCAGCGACTTTCTTTAAACGCCGTATTTGTCAGCCCCAGGCGGGCAGCATTACGCTGCGCCAGTGCCACCGCATCCGGCTGAATATCCGCCCCGGTCACATGACAATCCGGCCGTTCAGAGGCCAGTGCCAGTGCGATGGCGCCGGTACCGGTACCGAGATCCAGAATATCGCAGGATGACGGCGGTAACAATTCCAGTGCCGCCTCCACCAGACATTCGGTATCCGGCCGCGGGATCAGTGTGGCGGGAGAAACTTCCAGCGGCAGTGACCAGAACTCACGCACACCGGTGATATACGCCACCGGTTCGCCCTGCTCCCGGCGGACGAGCAGCGCCTCAAGGCGTTGCTGTTCATCCCCGCTGAGTGCGGTTTCATCAAACGCAATAATGTAACTGCGGGTACGGCCGGTAACAAACGTCAGCAGAATCTCCGCATCCCGTTTCGGGCTGTCGCTGTGATTTAAACGGCTGACAGCCTCCGCCAGCCATGTCCGGAACGTCATCACTCCTGCTCAGACAGCGCCGCGAGCTGATCTGCCTGATATTCATTCACCAGCGGCTGGATCAGTGCATCCAGCTTGCCTTCCATCACTTCATCCAGACGGTACAGCGTCAGGTTGATGCGGTGATCGGTCACACGCCCCTGCGGGAAGTTATACGTGCGGATACGATCCGAACGGTCGCCGGAACCCAGCAGATTACGGCGCTCAGAGGCTTCCGCCTCATGACGGCGGGATTCTTCCGCTGCCTTGATACGTGCGGCCAGCACCGAGAGAGCTTTGGCTTTGTTTTTGTGCTGTGAACGTTCGTCCTGGCACTCCACCACAATCCCGGTCGGAATATGGGTGATACGGATAGCGGAGTCCGTGGTGTTAACGTGCTGACCACCGGCACCGGATGAACGGAAGGTATCAATACGCAGATCCGCCGGGCTGATATCCGGCAGTTCCGCTTCCGGTACTTCCGCCAGTACCGCGACAGTACAGGCAGAGGTGTGGATACGTCCCTGGGATTCGGTTTCCGGCACACGCTGCACACGGTGACCGCCGGATTCAAACTTCAGATTACCGTACGCGTTTTCACCGGTGACTCTGAAAATGATTTCTTTATAACCGCCGTGTTCGCCGTCATTACTGTTCATAATCTCAATCCGCCAGCGGCGTGATTCCGCATAACGGCTGTACATCCGGAACAGATCACCGGCAAACAGCGCGGCTTCATCACCGCCGGTGCCCGCACGGACTTCCAGGAAGCAGTTGCGTTCATCATCCGGATCTTTCGGCAGTAATAAGACCTGTAATTCCTGCTCTAAGGTTTCATTCCGCAGTTTTGCGTCTTTCAGCTCTTCCTGTGCCATCTCCTTCATTTCAGGATCATCAAGAAGCATTTGCGCGGTTTCGATATCATCCTGAATGGTCTGCCAGGCTTCAAAACATTTCGCAACGTCAGTCAGCTGCGCATATTCTTTCGACAGAGCACGGAATTTATTCTGATCAGCGATAACATCGGCGTCCGCAAGGTGCGCCTGAATTTCTTCATAACGTTCTTTCAATGCTTCCAGTTTTGCGACAATAGAAGGCTTCATTCGTAGTCTGCTACCTTAAAAAATAATATAGAGGAAGTTAATGATGCTCCAGCCCGAGGCTGTCGCGTAACAGAGTCAGGCGGCCGGTATCACCATCGCCGGCGGCCTGCTGAAGTGATTTGGTCGGTGCGTGGATCAGGCGGTTGGTCAGTTGCTGCGACATCTGGTTGATGACCTCTTCCGGGTCATGCCCCTGCTGAATCAGTGCCACCGCTCTGGCGGCCATCGCGGCGCGGATCTCTTCGGCCTGTTCGCGGTATTCACGGATCGTGTTTACCGCGCTCTGGGCGCGCAGCCATTCCATAAAATGCCCGCTTTCCTGCACCACAATGGATTCTGCCTGTTGTGCCGCCACCTGGCGCTGAGCCAGATTGTGCTCAATAATCGCCTCAAGATCATCCACGGTGTAGAGATAGACGTTACTGAGCTTTTCGACATCGGCTTCAATATCACGGGGAACTGCGATATCCACCAGCAGCATAGGCTGATTACGCCGGGCTTTAAGTGCGCGTTCCACCATACCTTTACCGATAATCGGCAACGGGCTGGCCGTGGAGCTGATAACAATATCTGCTTCCGCCAGCCGGCTGTCGATTTCCGGCAGTGTGATCACCTCTGCATTGACTTCCTGCGCCAGCACGCGGGCCCGTTCACGGGTACGGTTGGCGATCATCATATGTTTTACGCCGTGCTCATTCAGATGACGGGCAACCAGTTCGATGGTTTCCCCCGCCCCGACCAGCAGGATATTCAGTTTGGATAAGGATTCGAAAATCTGACGCGCCAGTGTACAGGCCGCAAACGCCACCGATACCGCATTGGCGCCGATATCAGTTTCAGTACGCACCCGTTTGGCAACAGAAAAGGATTTCTGGAACAGACGCTCCAGTTCACGGGAGAGTGAACGGCATGTCTGCGATTGTGCAAAGGCTTTTTTGACCTGCCCCAGGATCTGAGGCTCGCCGAGCACCAGAGAGTCCAGCCCGCTGGCCACGCGCATCAGATGACTGACGGCGTCATTATCCTGATGCCAGTAAAGACTGGACATCAGTTCCTGCGGGTTGATGTTGTGATAGCGGCACAGCCAGTCAATCAGCTGATCGCGCTGATCGTTCTGTTCATCCACACTGAGATAGATTTCTGTCCGGTTGCAGGTAGACAGCACAACGCCGCCGCTCACGGACGGTTGTTCGAGCAGATTGGTTAATGCCGCTTCCATGCTGTCCGGTGAGAAAGTCACTTTCTCACGCAGGGCCACAGGGGCGGTTTTATGATTAATGCCGAGTGCTAATAAAGTCATATCCTGCAATACAGACCGGGGTAAGTGTGTAAAATACCGGTTAAGTATACCGGAAATCAACACCCTTACTAAGGATAACTGCATGCAGTTTAGCAGCCGGTTCCGTGCAATTAAAGCGTTAAACAGGAAACAGTGATAATAAGCACATAATATGATGCGCAACAGGAAGCATTCACGGCACGGATAATTGCGTAAATCAGCGTAAGAGAGGTAGGAAACAGCCACTGAAACAGGCACAATACTGTTATTGCTTTTATAAGTTGTTAAAGGAAATTACAACGTGGCCTCTATTCAATTCCCGCGCTTTATCCGGTTACTGCCTCTGTGCAGCCTGATACTTGCCGCCTGTACCCTGCCCGACAATACAGAGAAAGGCGATGTTTCCGCCACCTCTGCCGGCTGGAAAGCACAGACACAACATATTAATCAGTTACAGCGCTATCAGACACGCGGGTCGTTTGCCTACATCGGCGCAACGCAAAAAACCTATGCCCGTTTTTTCTGGCAGCAGTACTCTCCTGACAGCTACAAACTGCTGCTCACCAACCCGGTCGGCAGTACCGAACTTGAGCTGATTGTCAAAGACGGACAGACACAGCTTACTGATAACAAAGGTCAGAAATATTACAGTGATGACCCGGACAGTATGATTTACCAGCTGACCGGCATGGCCATCCCGATGGAAAACCTGCGTCAGTGGATTGTCGGCCTGCCGGGCGATGCGCAGTCTTATGCCATCAGTAATCAGTATCACCTGAAAGCACTGAACTGGTCGCAGGGCATGGAAAAGTGGAAAGTCACTTATCAGTCTTATGATGAAAAAGTGTCCCCGCAACTGCCGAACCGTCTGGATATCGAACAGGGTGATAACCGTATTAAACTGAAAATGGATTCATGGACACTCAACTGACATCTCTGACCTGGCCGTCTCCCGCCAAACTGAACCTGTTTCTGTATATCACAGGCCGCCGTGCGGACGGCTATCACACTCTGCAAACCCTGTTTCAGTTTCTGGATCATGGTGACAGTGTCACAATCACACCGCGCACTGATGGTGTGATCCGTCTGCTGACCCCGCTTGCCGGCGTACCGGATGAGCAAAATCTGGTGATCCGCGCAGCACACCTGTTACAACACTATGCCCGGGAGCATCAGCTGACCGCCGGTCTGCCCGGTGCGGATATTGCCGTTGAAAAAGTACTGCCGATGGGCGGCGGTATCGGCGGCGGTTCCTCCAATGCCGCGACAGTGCTTATTGCACTGAACTATCACTGGCGGTTACAGTTACCTGACGACACGCTTGCAGAACTCGGTGTCACACTCGGTGCCGACGTCCCGGTATTTGTCCGGGGTCATGCGGCCATTGCTGAAGGAATAGGCGAAATTCTGCACCCGGCGTCTCCGCCGGAGCGCTGGTATCTGGTCGCACACCCCGGAATTTCGGTTCCGACACCGCTTATCTTCACAGATCCGCAATTAATTCGCGACACGCCGATCCGCTCTCTGCCCGCATTATTACAGGCTCCGTACGCAAATGACTGTGAACCGATCGCAAGAAAACGTTTTCGTGAGGTTGATGATCTTCTTTCCTGGCTGCTACAATATACCCCGTCACGCCTGACCGGTACGGGTGCATGTGTGTTCGGAGAGTTCGAAAACCAGGCAGCCGCCCGACAGGTGTTAATTAACGCGCCGGCGTGGGTGAAGGGCTTTGTGGCACGTGGTGTCAACATTTCGCCGCTTCATCAGTTCCGCGCTGGTCTACTGTAATTGCCCCTGATTCCGTCCCCGGACGCTTTCAGGTTCACAATTCAATCTCTCTGGACGCATGCCTGAGGTTTTTCTCGTGCCTGATATGAAGCTTTTTGCTGGTAACGCCATCCCGGAACTAGCACAACGTGTTGCCAACCGCCTGTACACTAACCTCGGAGACGCTGCAATCGGTCGTTTCAGCGACGGTGAAGTCAGTGTTCAAATCAATGAAAACGTGCGTGGTGGTGATGTATTCATCATCCAGTCTACCTGTGCACCGACCAACGATAACCTGATGGAACTGGTTGTTATGGTTGACGCGCTGCGCCGTGCTTCTGCGGGTCGTATCACTGCTGTTATCCCGTATTTCGGCTATGCCCGTCAGGATCGCCGCGTCCGCTCCACGCGTGTGCCAATCACCGCGAAAGTGGTCGCTGACTTCCTCTCAAGTGTGGGTGTTGACCGTGTGCTGACAGTAGATCTTCACGCTGAGCAGATTCAGGGCTTCTTCGATGTCCCGGTTGATAACGTATTCGGCAGCCCTATCCTGCTGGAAGATATGTTGCAGAAAAATCTGGATAACCCGATTGTGGTTTCTCCGGATATCGGTGGTGTGGTCCGCGCCCGTGCGATCGCCAAACTGCTGAACGACACTGATATGGCTATCATTGATAAACGCCGCCCGCGTGCGAACGTTTCTCAGGTGATGCATATCATCGGTGATGTTGCCGGTCGTGACTGTGTACTGGTTGACGATATGATCGATACTGGGGGCACGCTGTGCAAAGCTGCGGAAGCACTGAAAGAACGTGGTGCGAAACGTGTGTTTGCATACGCAACTCACCCTATCTTCTCCGGCAACGCGGTAAACAATATCCGTGATTCTGTGATTGATGAAGTGATTGTCTGTGACACCATTCCGTTATCAGCGGAAATTAAAGCACTGAATAAAGTCCGTTCACTGACTTTATCCGGAATGCTGGCAGAAGCCATCCGCCGTATCAGTAATGAAGAGTCTATCTCCGCGATGTTCGAGCACTGATTTAACCATCAGCGTACACATTGCGTGTCTGAACCCGTTGTGAACACAACGGGTTTTTTGTTGGCAGGCATTTAACCGCAGAGGGTAATAACCGTTCCCGGTTATTTTATGACACCCGTGTTACGGCATCCGGCGGCGATAACGGCTGTGGAAATGACGCAGCCAGTAATATTTATCCGCGATGGATTCACGACGCCCGCTCAGACCGGCTCCGCCCAGCCATACCAGCGCACCGATAAAGATCCCCATCAGAGAGGCTTCGGAATAAATATCCGGTAACGGGAGTGCGAAAATAAGGACACTGACAGTAAAGGCCATACTGCCGACCATCAGTAACATACCGACAACCATCAGCAGGTTACCGAGTAATAAGGATAATTTACGTTTCATAGGGACCTCCGCCACTCTTTTGTCTTTTAACAACTCAAAGTACGAAAGCAGGAATTCCTTCTTGACACTAAGTATAGCCCGAATTTGCCGCAATATGTTGCGGTTCAGATCACACAGGCCAAAAATAAAACATTTTATTTGGCTTATTGTGCCAAAAAGCGAAATTTAATAATTCATCACTAAATTATTGCACAAATAGTCACATCCGTCCCGGAAGGACGTTTCTTTTGTACTCCGCGCGGGTGACGGGTAGAATAGCCCTCTTTGCAGTCAAACCTGCCTGAACAACAAGTGATACAAGTGTGAGTCAGATAAAATTAATTGTGGGGCTGGCCAACCCCGGTGCGGAATACGCCCAAACCCGCCACAATGCCGGTGCCTGGTATGTGGATGAACTGGCCCGCCGTTATAACCAGTCATTAAAATCAGAAAGTAAGTTTTACGGTTATACTGCGCGCCTGAATATTCAGGGGAATGATGTCCGTCTGCTGGTACCGACCACCTTTATGAACCTGAGCGGAAAAGCGGTCAGCGCCCTCGCCGGTTTCTATCAGATTGCCCCGGATGAAATTCTGGTGGCACATGATGAGCTGGATCTCCTGCCCGGCGTGGCAAAAATGAAACTCGGCGGCGGCAACGGCGGCCATAACGGCCTGAAAGATATCCAGAGCAAGCTGGGCAACAACCCTAACTTTCATCGCCTGCGTATCGGCATCGGCCATCCGGGTGATAAAAGTAAAGTGGTCGGTTTTGTGCTGGGCAAGCCCCCGGCTTCTGAACAGAAACTGATAGATGAAACCATCGATGAAGCGGTACGCTGCACCGATGTGCTGATGAAAGACGGCATGGCAAAAGCCATTTCACGTCTGCATACATTTAAAGCCGGTCAGTGAGCCTCAGGTATCGTCTGTTTATCCGTAACCGTGTATAATCGGCGGCAATTATTTAACGTGCTTGCAGGCCGTTTTGGTCTGCTGTCATTTTTAAGGTGAAGAATTTATGGGTTTCAAATGTGGTATCGTCGGTCTGCCGAACGTCGGGAAATCAACGCTGTTTAACGCGCTGACCAAAGCAGGAATTGAAGCGGCGAACTTTCCGTTCTGTACAATTGAGCCGAACACCGGCGTGGTGCCGATGCCGGATGCCCGTCTGGATGCACTGGCGGAAATCGTAAAACCACAGCGTATTCTGCCGACCACCATGGAATTCGTCGATATCGCCGGTCTGGTGAAAGGCGCATCCAAAGGTGAAGGTCTGGGTAACCAGTTCCTGACCAACATCCGCGAAACAGAAGCTATCGGTCACGTTGTCCGCTGCTTTGACGATGATAACATTGTTCACGTTTCCGGCCGTGTTAACCCGGCAGAAGATATTGATACCATCAATACCGAACTAGCGCTGGCTGACCTCGACACCTGCGAACGCGCTATTCACCGCGTGCAGAAACGTGCCAAAGGCGGCGATAAAGACGCGAAACTGGAACTGGAAGTACTGGAAAAATGCCTGCCGCTGCTGGAAAATGCACAGATGCTGCGCACGCTGAATCTGAACAAAGAAGAAATGGGCGCGATCCGCTACCTGAGCTTCCTGACCCTGAAACCAACCATGTACATTGCCAATGTCCATGAAGATGGCTTTGAGAACAACCCGTATCTGGATCAGGTGCGTGAAATCGCAGAGAAAGAAGGTTCAGTGGTTGTGCCGGTATGCGCGGCAATTGAATCTGATATCGCCGAGCTGGAAGATGGCGACCGTGAAGAGTTTATGGCTGACCTCGGTATCGAAGAACCGGGCCTGAACCGCGTGATCCGCGCCGGTTACGCCCTGCTCAACCTGCAGACCTATTTCACCGCCGGTGTAAAAGAAGTCCGTGCATGGACTATCCCTGTCGGCGCCACCGCTCCGCAGGCAGCCGGTAAAATCCACACCGACTTTGAAAAAGGTTTTATCCGCGCCCAGACCATCGCATTTGAGGATTTCATCCAGTACAAAGGCGAACAAGGTGCAAAAGAAGCCGGTAAAATGCGCGCAGAAGGCAAAGATTACATTGTGAAAGACGGCGACGTGCTGAATTTCCTGTTTAATGTGTAACTAAAATTTGTAGTCTTATGATGTTTTGCTGAATATCAGAAGCATCGTAAAAAACCATAAAATCCACGCTATTGCGTGGATTTTTATTGGGATACTTACAATCCCTCTCAGCTTTTCCGGATAATAATCGAAAAAATGCTCCGCAGCACTGAACCCGTTTCTCAGGCAATCGCCAGCTCAATCATTTCGAAGACTTTTTTAGCACCGGCGTTGGATTGAGTCAGTGTGATTTTCTGTTTTTTCCCCTCTTTCAGCCAGAGAGTAATTTGCTTATTCAGCGTACCGGAAAAAGTGACCTTCCCGATATTACTGAACCGAGTGAAGAATTTCTCTTCATCCTCAAACATGCCCGGTAAACAATAGATAGCCTCATCGGTTAACACTACGCCACGATCACCTTTACCCATCAGCGTTTCATCAAAGTAAACAAGGACATCCTCTTTTTTAAGAGGCGGTAATGTTCCGGCTCCGGCAACAGCCTGAATAAAGTTACCGATTTTTTTATCATTCAGCCCATCATAACGATAAAAGTGATGATCTTTGTTCGTCGCGTAACACTGTTTTTTTTCATCATTCAATCGGTTGGCAGACGGTTCATCCGCAACAGCGCTTAATTCAGCCAGTGAACCGGTTAACGATGCCCCCACGGCGCCGGCGCCGGGAACAATCACGGTGGAGACTACTGTCTGAGTGACATTGCGCGTGTAGCCGGCAACAACCGTTCCCCGGGCTGTAGTGTATCCGCTCACCGACTGAGGAAGTTTCGTGGTTGTTTTTACCAGGCTCGTCTGGAATGCAGCACGCAGCGAGGCGACAATTGACACAATCAACAGCACAATCATCGGTACAGAGAGCAGCATAACTGAAAAGAGAAACAGGCTGTGTTTTGTCGTATCCGAACGCTCGCTGATACGCCCAGCACATCCCGCTGCTGCGATAAGGTAGACAACTCCGCATCCTATCGTCAGTAATAAATTACTGCTGCCGTAATAATTAAACTGGCAGATGACAGGAATTAAGAGACTGCCATATAGTGCCGCGCTCAACAGGGCATCCGGCAGCAAATTCTGAATGCTCTCAAATGCCCTCACGATGTTGTAAAATATCCAGCATATCAGGAGTATCCAGCCAATAACGGGGATTGCCGCAGCGATTGCCATCAAAATGACGCTTGCAATAACTCCGCCCAAAATAGCTGCAAGGTGCCCTTCCGATACCAGGTAGTAAATAAAAAACAGAAGTGCAAAACCAATCATCCCGGGTACAACAATAAAAATAGTGTCCGGTATGAAAAACACGACAACCCAGACCACCAGCAATAATAAAAAGCAGAGACCGGGTCCGGCATTCTGTGCTTTTACCGTTACATCCGTATAATTGGTCATACCGTCGTTCATCCTCTTATCTACTCACGTTTCTATGTTGTAACCGGAGAACACATTGTGTGTTTCTCCCGGGTATTTATATGAAAAACCGGCATCCCGGGGAAATATTCCCTGGTATATTAAATAATCATATTCCGGTTAACATCATCTTTGAAAAAGCAAGGAATATTTCTGTAACAATATTAGCTTTTTTAATCATCATTAATATATCTGGTATTAATCATATTTCCGTTAAAATAAACAGCGTAATAATCTAAATTAATAAACATACTCATAATTAATTTCCGCATGATGCTTATAGACACTGTCATTTTCGCCATTCTCACTTTCAATTAACACCGTTATATCCTGTTCTGCACGTGTACATCTGCCGAATTTATTCCAATCCTTACATGTTGTCACGGTTGTTTCGGTTGTGGAAAATGTCTGAACCATTGTGCTGCCTGATTGCTTGCCATCATCTGTATAGGTATATTCTTTCGTTGTGGAGTCAGACTGAGTCCGTATTAAGCGGTCTTTATCATCATAAAAATAGCGTGTATTTGAGCTGTCATTTGGTTGTGTACTGACTCTGTCCAATTTTGACAACCGTCCTTTATTATCACTTAAAAAGCGGGTCTCCGCTTTGAATTTCATACGTTCATCACCGAGCGTGGCATAAGACGTATCTTCCGATTTTGTTATTTTCCCGTTGCGGTCCGTCAGGAATTTCCCGTGCTGTCTTTGAACCATAAATGTGTTATCAACACCATGCTGGTCAATATCAGACAGTTTAAATGTCATATTATAGCGCCAGTTTTCATCCTGCTTATTTATCCTGATGTTAAAGACATTAACGATAACATGCTCTTTTATCCGGGATTTAATGATCTCGCTGTTTTCCAGTATCAGCAATCCGCCGCAATCATCAAATTTTGCATACGCACTATTATCAATGTAGTCATCACTACTTTTTATATGCACTTTCATTTCTTTCAGTGAATCGTTAAAAGGCCGTTCCTGCATAAAAATAAAATTATTAAATGCGTTAACGGCAGCGGTTTCTGCTGAACAGGCATTTTCACCGGCATACACATTATAAGAAAACCCACACATCAGACTTAACAGCAATAATCTTTTCAATGTACGAACTCCCGGCAATGTAATAAACAGTTAATATTTAAAGATTATAAATTGATAGTCACTGGCTGCAAGGTGTATTTCTGTTCCTCATCGGATATTTTACTCACCGGTTCATTGCGTTCAAAATCTTTGACCCGGGTAAAAGATATTATTTTTCACTGCGGTACATTGACCCTGTACTTAATAGGTCCTATTAGTCAGGAGATAACATCTCCATAACGGAGTCATATAATGTCCGCAACAAAAATAATTATCATCATTTCCGGTATTATTATAGGGATCAGCGCTGTACTCCTTGGTATATACGGAAACCCGCCAAATATGGGTGTTTGTGTCGCTTGTTTTATCCGGGATAGTGCAGGCAGTATGGGATTGCATAATACCGAAACCGTCCAATATCTTCGTCCTGAGATTTTTGGTTTTATTCTCGGTTCATTCGGGGCTGCGGTTATTTTTAAAGAGTTTCAGTCCAAAGCCGGTTCTGCACCGGTTATCCGCTTTACACTCGGTTTTCTGATGATGGCCGGTTGTCTGGTCTTTTTAGGGTGTCCGCTGCGGATGATCCTGCGGATTGGTGCCGGTGATTTAAATGCCGTTGTCGGGTTATTCGGCCTGGTTGCCGGTATCAGCATCGGTAGTCTGTTTATTAAAAAAGGCTTTTCATTACCGCGTAATTATCAGCAGTCAGCGGCTGAAGGTTTAATATTACCGGCCGTGTGTCTGGTGTTATTTGTGCTGTTTATTATCGACAGTTCCATTTTCAAATCCAGTGTCAAAGGGCCGGGAGCCGCTCATGCTCCGGTCTGGATGGCAATAACAGCCGGGCTTATTATCGGTGTGATTATTCAGCGTACCCGCTTCTGTTTTATCGGGATGGCGAAAAATATCTTCCTGTCACGCAATTACACGATGGCAATCGGCGTTCTCGCTCTGCTGCTGGTTGTTATTGCCGGTAATATGCTCACCGGAAAAATCAATATCGGCTTTGATAATCAGCCGATTGCGCATAATGACGGGCTGTGGAATTTCCTCTCCATGTCGCTGGTCGGATTATGCGGTGTCTTTATTACCGGCTGCCCGCTGCGGCAATTAGCTAACGCCGGACAGGGTAATACCGATGCGGCGGTCAGTGTGCTGGGAATGCTGACCGGTGCGGCCTTTGCACATAATTTTTCCTATGCCTCAAGCCCTGCCGGTGTGACTGAAAACGGTAAACTGGTTGTTATTATTGGTCTGGTACTGACTATCGCCGTCGGCCTTATTTACACCCGGCTTGCCAATAAAAAATCCGGAGCTGAGAATGTTTCATAACTATCTGTTTTATAATTATCTGTTTCTGTTCCATGTGCAGCACGGATTAAAAAAACTGAAAATCCGTTTGCAGGAAGATTCCGTGGCATCATCTGTTATCGATGCACCGCGCAAAATTACCACGGAATGTGAAACGGCACTGGCAGTACAGTTTTCTGCTGAACAGGATTATCTCAATTATACCGGTGAAAATATCCGTGAGGTCTGGCAGGTGAACGGGACCGATTATCAGCGGGTATGGGCAGACGAAACCGTGTAAAATCGTCTTTGCTGTATCATGATATGGATGGCAAGGCGGCAGCCGGATCTGCCGCCTTTTTTGATCCTGCTGCTCTGTTCAGCTGAAAACAATTTACAATCAGCGGCAATCAGTTCACTATCAGCTATTTCGTATTATCTGCTGTTTATTTTAGAAAAGCCGGTGGTCATCCTGTGATATCAACCCGTTCCCGAGTCATTATCCATCTGAGCAGTTTTTTGATAGTGATTTACAGCCTGACGCTGTTATTACCGATGCTGGTTGCGCTTATTGCGCAGGAACAGAGTTTTTTTGCGTTTGCCGGCAGCTTCCTGATTTTTTTTCCCGCAGGATTAATCTGCTGGTACCGCAGTAAAACAAGCGGACTGCAATTACAGACGCGGGATGGCTTTCTGGTTATTGCCGTTTTCTGGCTGTTATTTTCTATCATCAGCGCGATGCCGTTCTGGCTGGATGATCACCTGAACATGGCATTTGAAGATGCCTTATTTGAGGGCGTTTCCGGGATTACCACTACCGGGGCTTCAGTCTTCCATAATGTGACGGATTTACCCCGTTCCGTTTTATATTACCGTGCCCAGCTCAATTTTATCGGCGGCCTCGGTGTTATTGTTCTGGCGGTGGCGATATTCCCGTTGCTGGGTATCGGCGGAATGCGCTTATATCAGTCAGAAATGCCCGGTCCGTTTAAGGATGAAAAATTAACCCCGCGCCTGGCCAGTTCAGCCCGTAATTTGTGGTTTACCTATTTATTGCTGGGATTTCTCTGTACGGTTGCGTTTAAGCTGGCCGGAATGTCATGGTTTGACGCGTTATGTCACGGGCTTTCGACGGTGTCGCTCGGCGGGTTTTCCACCTACAGTGAAAGTATCGGTTATTTTAACAGTTCTGCGATTGAACTGGTGGCAGGTGCGTTTTCATTATTATCCGCCGTCAACTTTACCCTCTATTTTGTCGCGCTGGCAAAACGCAGCCTGAAGCCCTTATTCAGTAATACGGAATTACGGTTTTATTTTGCAGTGGCCGCCTTTATTATCGCCCTGGTCTTTTTTGAGGTCTGGCGGGCAAATATGTATTCTTCCGCGGAAGAGTCTTTTGTACATGCCTTTTTTCTGACCAGTTCCATGCTGACGGATAACGGACTCGCCACCGGTGATTATGCGCAATGGCCGTCTCATATTATTGTTCTCCTGCTGTTTGCCAGCTTTTTCGGCGGTTGTGTCGGTTCCACCTGCGGCGGGATAAAAGCGATCCGTTTTTTAATTCTCTCCAAACAAAGCTGGCGGGAAGTCTATTCTCTTATCCATCCGCGGGCACAAACACTGATAAAGGTTGGTGATACGGTTGTTCAGCACCGGCTGATTAACTCCGTGCTGAGTTTTTTCTTCCTTTATATTATCAGTACCTGCTTTTTTATCTGGTGTCTTAACCTGATGGGGTACGATTTAATGACCTCGTTTGCCAGTGTGGCGGCCTGTATTAATAATATGGGGCTGGGATTCGGATTAACAGCGCCCGGGTTCGGGGAGATATCCCCGGCGGCAAAATATCTGCTCTGCTTCGCCATGTTATTAGGCCGTCTGGAGATATATACCCTGCTGGTGCTGCTATCGGTCAGTTTCTGGCGTAACTGGCCGTAGCCCTGTCACATTCTCAGCGCAAACGCATTGGTTTTCCCTGTGTTTTTGATTACCGTGATCGGTAGTCAAAATAAGAAACAGGGAAAGCCGTATGTCTTCATCTGATAGTATCCTCCGTAAAATCACCGCCCTTCTCGATAACCACCACGCCCGTTATGAAATAATGAGTCACGATGCTCTCGGGTTTACCTCAGATGAGGTCGCTCAGGTACGCGGTGTTGAACCGGGGCAATGCTCCAAAGCCGTGGTACTGAAAGTAAAAGGTAATGGTGTGAAGAAAAATGTGCTGGCGGTATTACCCGGAGATGAAAAAATTAACGGCGAAAAACTGGCTGGTTTTTTCGGTGGTAAAAAGATCTCTTTTGCCACCGCTGAACAGGTAAAGACATTAACTGACTGCGTTCCGGGCGCACTCGCCCCGTTTACCTTTAACCCGGAACTGGAACTGGTGATTGACCCGGTGCTGTTTGAGCGTTACAGCGATATCGCCTTTAATGCCGGTACACTGACAGAAACCATTGTTCTGAATGCGGATGATTACCGGACGATTGTGAAACCACAGGAATTCAGCTTTATTCTGTGATACGGTTTTCTCCATAAATAAAAAATAGCTTATAAATCAAATAACAAACAAAAAAAACGTCTTATTTTTGTTTTTTTATTTCACAAATAAAAGGGGTTATCGTTTTTATTATGTGATTTTTATCACATTAAAATGAAACAAACACTTTTGTTACATTGAAAACAATCGGTTCAGCCCGATTTTATCGAAAGTCATTAGTGATTTAACAAATGTCAATAAGAATAATTTTATAGCGGTAAGAATAAAACACAATTATTGTTACTTGTTGTTGATTATTTTGTTAATTTAATGTTACTTTGATGCAATGATGCGTAATTAAATTACATAAAAATATTAATTAAACAATTTATTATTAATTTTGCAACATTGTGATATCAATAATGGGCGCAGATCACATTTTTAACGTCCGCTCCCCCTTTTTATTATCCCGGCTCCTATAGTCAGGCTTCTATTTGGTCTCCCTGCAACACTCTCTGTATCCATATAAAAAGGGTTATTACCGATGAAGAAATCATTTTTTAAAGTCGCTGCATTATCTGTTGCGCTTTTCTCTGCCAGCGTCATGGCAAAAGAATACGAAATCGTCAACGTCGTCAAAGTCTCCGGGATTCCATGGTTTAACCAGATGGATAAAGGGGTTCAGCAGGCGGCAAAAGATCTGGGTGTCAATGCGTATCAGGTCGGCCCTTCCACGCCGGACCCGGCTCAGCAGGTAAAAATTATTGAAGACCTGATTGCCAAGAAAGTCGATGCGATTACCGTTGTTCCGAACGACGTGACTGTTCTTGAGCCGGTCTTTAAGAAAGCCCGTGAACAAGGCATCGTGGTGCTGACTCACGAAGCGCCGGACGGTCATAACGCTGACTGGGATATCGAAACTATCGATAACGATGCTTATGCCAAAGCCACAATGGATGAGCTGGCGAAAAACATGGGCGGCAAAGGCGGCTATGTGATTTATGTCGGTTCCCTGACGGTGCCTCTGCACAATAACTGGGCGAATCTGGCGGTTGAGTATCAGAAGAAAACCTATCCGGAAATGTTTGAAGTGACCAGCCGTATGCCGGTTGCCGAAAGCATTGATGCCTCTTTCGCGGCAACCAATGATCTGATGAAAGCCCATCCGGAAATGAAAGGGATTGTCTCTTACGGTTCGCTGGGTCTGATTGGTGCCGGTGAGGCCATCAAGAAAAAACGTGCGAAAAATAAAATCAGCACCGCAGGTATCCTGATGCCGGCCCAGGCTGCGCCATACCTGAAAGGCGGCGAGATCAAGAAAGGTTACCTGTGGAACCCGGCTGATGCGGGTTACGCACTGGTTTCTGTCTCCAAAGATATACTGGACGGCAAGAAAGTCGCCGATGGCGTGGAAGTCAAAGATCTGGGTAAAGCCGAAATCGATACTCAGAAACAGGTGATTAAATTCAATAAAATCCTGGAAGTTGACGGCAATAACGCCACCTCGCTCGGTTTCTGATCCTTCTCTATTTTTTGTTAAAAAGGGCAGCATGCGTGCTGCCCTGTTATGGGCTGGTATATGTCAAAAGACGCACTGATTACCTTAAAACAGGTTTCCAAACACTTCGGCTCCGTCATTGCACTCGATAATATAAATCTGACGTTTAACCGGGGTGAGGTTCATTGTCTCGCCGGCAAGAATGGCTGCGGCAAAAGTACCTTATTCAAGGTGATCTCCGGTGTTCATCCGCCGGAAAAGGGCGCGGAAATTATTATTAACGGGCAGAGCTACAGCAGGTTAAACCCGCAGCAATCTATTGAGCAGGGTATTCAGGTGATTTACCAGGATCTCTCGCTCTTTCCTAACCTGACCGTTGCTGAAAATATTGTGATTCAGGAACATGTCAGGTGGTACAAAGGGCTGGCTAACCGCCGCCGCCAGATGAAACAGGCGCAGGAAATTATCAGCCGTATTGGCTTGTCCCTGCCCCTGCATAAACGTGTTGAACAACTTTCCATTGCTGAATGTCAGCTGGTCGCTATCTGCCGCGCGATGGCAAATGATGCCCGGCTGGTGATTATGGATGAACCGACAGCCTCACTGACGCGCAGTGAAGTCAATCAGCTGATCCGCGTGGTCGCTGATTTGAAAGAAAACGGCGTCACAGTGGTGTTTGTCAGCCATAAGCTCGATGAAGTGATGGAAATTTCCGACCGGATCTCCGTGATCCGTGACGGAAAACTGATCGGAACGTATGACGCGGATAAGATGAACAGTGATGAGCTGGCCTATCTTATGACGGGTCAGCGTTTCGAGTTCACACCACTTTCTGCGTACAACACCGGGGGACTCTTACGTCTCAGCGCAGAGAAACTGACCAAGCAACATCAATTTTATGATATTGACCTGAAGCTGCATGCCGGCGAAGTGGTCAGCATTACCGGGCTGCTCGGTTCCGGACGCACAGAGTTGTGTCTGTCACTGTTCGGCATGACGAAACCGGACAGCGGCACTCTGCTGATCAACGGTTCACCGGTTCAGCTGCACTCCAACCGGGATGCGATTAATCACGGCATCGGCTATGTATCGGAAGACCGCATGAGCACCGGGCTGGTGATGGCGCAGTCCATTCACGACAACACCACCTCGGTGGTGCTGCCGCGTCTGACCCGCAAAGGCGGGCTGCTCGACCATACCCGGGCGCATGACCTGGTCAGTAAGCTGATTGAGGCACTGCAGATAAAAGTGTCCGATCCGGCGCTGCCGGTCACCAGTCTGTCCGGCGGGAACGCCCAGCGTATCGCTATCGCCAAATGGATAGCGGCGAAACCGGATATTCTGATCCTCGATTCCCCGACGGTCGGCGTTGATGTCGCCAATAAAGAGAGTATTTATCAGATCATCAGAATGCTGGCCGCTGAAGGCATGGCAATTCTGATGATCAGTGATGAAATTCCTGAAGTATTCTATAACAGTCACCGGGTCATTGTGATGAAAGAAGGTCGTTTTACCCATGAGTTCAATCCGTTAACAACAACGGAGCAGGCAATTACGGAGGCGGTTAATGCTTAAGTCATGTCGTCATCTGTTTGCACATCATGAGTTCTGGCTGGCGGTATTAATTGTGCTGCTCAGTGTGTTTCTCAGTGTCACCAATGAAGATTTTATGACACTGGGAAATGTGTTTGATATGACCACCAGCACCGCTATCCTGGCGATTATGGCCTGCGGTCTGTTTGTGGTGCTGGTCTCCGGCGGGATTGATATCTCCTTCCCGGCCACGGCGGCCACCGCGCAGTATGTGATGGCGACGTATGTGCTGTCACAGGGCGGCAATTTCTTTATCGCCTTTGCTATCGCGGCTGTAGTTGGTCTGCTGCTGGGGCTGATTAACGCCCTGCTGATCTACCGCCTGAAAGTACCGTCTATTATTATCACCATTTCCACCCTGAACGTCTTTTTCGGTCTGCTGATCTATTTCACCAACGGTGAATGGCTGTACGGCTTCCCGGAGTGGTTTATGGATGGCGTTGAGGTGATGTCATTTACCGGCAGTGACGGTTATGACTACGGTTTGTCCCTGCCGATCCTGACACTGATTGCCGTGATTATTTTCACCGGTTTTCTGATGAGCAAAACCCGTGTCGGCCGTCAGATTTATGCGGTCGGCGGTAATGCGGATGCCGCGAAGCGCGTGGGTATCAGTATTCTGGGCGTGATGCTGTTTGTTTACGGCTATATGGGTGCCCTGGCGGGGATCGCCTCTGTGGTACAGACACAAATCACCCAGTCTGTGGCACCAAATGCCCTGATGGGGTTTGAACTGACCGTGCTGGCAGCCGTGGTATTAGGCGGTGTCAGTATGACCGGCGGCAAAGGCTCGCTTACCGGGGTTATCCTCGGGGTTGCCCTGCTGGCGATTGTCAAAAACGGCCTGACCCTGGCCGGTGTACCGTCTTACTGGCACACCGTGCTGACCGGGCTAATCATTGTTATCAGTATCAGTTTCACCGCGTATAACGAAAAACGCCGTGCTGCTGCCGGAGGTCATCTGTCATGATGTCAATGCTGAATCTGCGGAGTGACCGCAACATTATTTACCTGCTGGTGATTATGGCCGCTATCCTGCTGTTGCAGGGGATGTTTAATGCAGGTGCGTTTTTCTCTGTCTCCAACTTCCAGTCGATGACCTCTCAGATGCCGCTGCTCGGCATGCTGGCGCTGGCGATGTCTGTCTGTATGCTGACAGGCGGGATCAACCTGTCCATTATCGCCACGACGAATGCCTGCGGGCTGGTGATGGCGAGTGTGATGGCGATGAGCCCGGGCGACGGTGCCATGCTGCTGCCTGCCCTGCTGGCCGGTCTGATCACGGCTGTGATTATCGGGCTGATTAACGGTTTTCTGATTGCGTTTGTCGGTGTGTCTCCGATCCTCGCCACCCTCGGGATGATGACATTAATCAACGGCCTGAATGTGCTGATTTCCGGCGGTACGGTGATTTCCGGCTTCCCGCCGTCATTACTGTGGCTGGGCAACGGTACACTGCTCGGTATTCCGATGCCGCTGATCCTGTTCCTGCTGTTTGCGTTCCTGCTGTGGGGACTGCTGGAATACACGCCGCTTGGCCGTACCGTTTATCTGATGGGTTCCAATGAGAAAGCAACGCGCTTTTCCGGCCTGAACACACAGAAAGCGACGATGGCCGTGTATGTGATTTCGTCTGTCCTGTGCTGGGTGGCCGCGATTATTATGATGGCCAAGTTTAACTCCGCCAAAGCGGGATACGGGGAATCTTATCTGCTGATCGCCATTCTGGCTTCCGTGCTCGGCGGCGTGAACCCGGACGGTGGTTTCGGTCGCATTATCGGTATTGTGCTTGCTCTGTTTGTCTTACAGATGCTGGAAAGCGGCCTGAACCTGCTGGGGGTCAGCAGTTACCTCATCATGGCGTTGTGGGGCGGTATTCTTATCTTATTTATTGCATTGCAGAAAGCCCGGTCATAAGGGAGCGGATTATGAGTGTCTATTTTATTGGTGTGGATGTCGGGAGCGGCAGCGCCCGGGCCGGGGTTTTTGATGCAGCCGGACGCAAAAAAGGCGAAGCGAAGCGGGATATCCGTCAGTTTAAACCGCAGGCGGATTATGTGGAGCAATCCTCCGATGATATCTGGCGCAGTGTGTGTCTCGCGGTAAAAGATGCCGTGGCACAGGCGCGTATCGATCCGATTCAGGTCAAAGGCCTTGGTTTTGATGCCACCTGCTCCCTGGTGGTACTGGATAAACAGGGTCAGCCGCTGACTGTCAGTCCGACCGGACGCAGCGAGCAGAACATTATTATGTGGATGGATCACCGTGCCATCAGCCAGGCACAGCGGATTAATGACACAAAACATCCGGTGCTGGCGTATGTCGGTAACCGTATCTCACCGGAGATGGAAACGCCGAAACTGTTATGGCTTAAGCAGAACATGCCGACCACCTGGGCGAAAGCGGGTTATTTCTTTGATCTGCCGGATTTTCTGACCTGGAAAGCCACTTATACCAACAGCCGGTCGCTCTGCTCCACGGTGTGCAAATGGACTTACCTCGGCCATGAAGATCGCTGGGATACCCATTTCTTCCGCCAGATAGGCCTGGACGACCTGCTGGAAAACGATGCGCAGATTATCGGCCGCGAAATCCGCCCGATGGGTGAGCCGGTCGGTAACGGCCTGACACCGAATGCAGCGGCAGATTTGGGGCTGATCCCGGGAACACCGGTTGCCACTTCTATCATTGATGCTCATGCCGGCGGGATCGGTGTGCTGGGTGCTGCTGATGCCACCGGCGCACAACCGGATTTCAATACCCGGCTGGCGCTGATTGGCGGTACTTCGTCCTGCCATATGGCGGTATCCAAAAATGCCCGCTTTATCGACGGTATCTGGGGTGCTTATTACAGTGCCATGATTCCGGGCTACTGGCTTAATGAGGGCGGACAGTCCGCGACCGGTGCGCTGATCGACCATATGATCACGTCACACCCGCAATACAGTGATGCGAAAAAACTGGCGGAACAGAATCAGCAGACTGTTTATCAGCTTCTCAACGACCGTCTGCTGGCACTGGCGGGATCAAAGGAAGATATCGCCCTGCTGACACGGCATATCCATGTGCTGCCGTATTTCCACGGCAACCGCTCACCGCGGGCGAACCCGAACCTGCGCGGTGTGGTAACGGGTCTGCGTATGACACAGACCCTCGATGATCTCGCGCTGATTTATCTGGCGACCATCCAGGCGATTGCGCTGGGCACCCGTCATATCATTGAAGAGATGAATAAGGCCGGATACGCCATTGATACCATCATGGGATGCGGCGGCGGCACCAAGAACCCGATCTTTATTCAGGAACACGCCAACGCCACCGGCTGCGCCATGCTGCTGCCGGAAGAGAGCGAAGCAGTTCTGCTGGGTTCGGCCATGCTCGGCTCAGTAGCGGCGGGCTTCTATGCCTCTATCCCGGAAGCGATGCAGGCGATGAGCCGGATCAGCAAAACGGTGACCCCGCAAACGGAGAGTATCAAACAGTTTTATGATGCCAAATACCGCGTATTCCATCAGTTGTATCATGATGACCAGCGTTACCGGCAACTGATGTCAGAAGTCTGATAATAAACAGGTTCCGGCGGATTCAGTCACCGGAACCTGTTATTATTGATGCCCTTACCTTATCTATTAAAACCGCAGGTTCTCCGGCAGCATTATGAATGGAACCGGGTATAACTGTTATTTTTCCAGCGTCACCGAAAATACACCGGTTGCGGGGATCGGCATAAACATCTCATATAATTCTTTGCGGGTCTCCTCAGGGTCCAAATCAGAAAACAGCTCCGGATGCAGCCATTTCGCCAGTGCCTGAAGTGCAATAATATTCTCCGGCGAATCATAGAAAATATGCCATAAACCATGAACTCTGCCTTTTTCAACGGCGGATAATTCACCGATCGGGCTACGCTGAGATATTACTTTCAGACTGGTTTGTGCCGCCTGCGGCGTTGCAAAATACCCCAGTGTTACGCCGCGGCTGCCTTCGGGAAAGACACCAGTGGCAACATAAACATCCGGATGGCGGCTTAAAATGTATTCCGGATTTAATTTACCAATAGCGCCCGGAATAATGGTTTCACCAATCGCCGTACCGCCGGCAAGATTAATCATATCCGTCAGACTGCCTTTGCCGGGTGAACCACAGCACTCTTGTAAACCGGGTAAATAGTCCACAAAAATCACCGGTTTCTTGTCTGCCGGAATATTCACCGGGATACGGGCAATAACATCATCCATTTTTTGCTGATAATAGTGATTAAACCGTTCCGCCTCAGCTGTTTTTCCGATAGCCTGCCCGAGAATATGCATACTTAATTGTGTGTTCTTTACCGGATGCTGGCTGAAATCCACATAAATAACCGCAATACCGGCTGATGTTAATAACCTGGCCGCTTCACTGCCGGCACCCGGTCCGTGTCCGCCTGTCATCGGTAAAATAACCAAATCAGGCTGCAATGCTAATGCCTTTTCAACACTGAAGGTATCTTCTGAGCCGCCACCCACTACAGGAACAGCATCAATCTGCGGAAAGACCGCTTTAAAAGCGGCATAACCCTGAACATCCAGATCACGAAAATCACCCTGCCAGCCGGCAATCCGTTCAAATGGCGCGTCTTTTTCCAGTATGGCGAGCGGATAAATCATTCTTCCCTCCCCCAGTAAGATCCGCTTTACATTATCCGGTACATCAACCTGACGTCCGGTAATATCGGTGACCATAACCGCCTGAGAACATAACGAGGACATTAACAACCCCGCAGATAACGCTGTTTTTAGTATTGTTGATACTGTCATTTTGTATTCCCGTTGACAGAAGAAGTATAATTACGCCGATGTTTTCTTTTTTTCCACCAGATAACAATGCCGCTGATATACAGCAGCGGCAGTAATATTCCGGAAATAAATGCGATAATAAGGCCCGGCATTCCGATACCTATATTGTGGTGTAACTGAGTAATCAGTAATTTATATTCCGGTATGACTGACAAAATATCAGGCCGAGCCAGAAAAATACCGGTAACCGCGATCAATAACAGCGGCAGTGAAAAATAGACTGCAAAAAAGTAATGCCACTGCCGCCACTTTGCTGCGCCCTGTAATCCCGGGCGGAATAAAAACAGCGCAGATATACACTGACGCCACCCTCTGCGCGGCCACCACAAAATAATCCCGCTGATAACAGAGAGGGCCAGAATAATGCCGCATAGTGAGACCAGCCAACCGCCGGAAACCGGCGGCAATAAAAGGGTCCGGTGCAGAGACACAATCTGAGAAAAAATCAGGTCATCAAAAATAATAAACCCTTTCGGTATGCCGGTTACCGGATCAATAAAGGCAATTCCCAGTTTGTCAGAATCAGAAACGGAACCAAAAACCATCGCGTTCGTTGCCGGAATAAAGCCACTTCCGGGTGCCGCTTCCCCCATCACACGGGTGAGTTCAGGGTAAGCCATCTGCGCATTCTGCCGCCAGACTTCCGGCTGCAAAAAAACAGCGGTTCCGGTTACCGGCGGCGCATAAAGCACCGCCTCACCTATTTCCCATTCCAGAACCGGTTTTTTCAGTAATAACACCGCACCAGATATTCCGAGCAGTGAAATAAAGAATCCGGCAATAATCCCCGGCCAGAAATGTAACCTGAGCCAGTTTTTACGTGTTATGTACTGAGTCATTGCGGTTACCAGTTATAGCGCAATGACGCAATAATTGTTCTGTCAAAACCAACAGAACATCCCCCTGCTGAGCAACTGGTGTAATATTTTTTATCCGTGATATTATTGATGTTAATACCGGCACGCCAGTTTTTAAAATCAGCATTGATTCCGCCCAGATCATAATGTGCTGCCATATCAAATAAGGTATTTGACGGGTTGGAAATAGAGCCATCGTTATTAACCGGTGAAGACCCGGTATAACGGGCACCCGCAGCAAAACCTAATCCCTGTAAGTTCCCTTTCTGAATAGTATAATCTGCCCATACTGATGCCGCATGTTCCGGTAAACCGACAGGACGCTGTCCTTTTTCTTCCGGATCGGTCGTTTTGGTATTTTTCAGTTTATTAAAGGTATAAGCTGCCGTCAGATTCAGCCCTTCTGCCAGCATATAGGTTCCCTGAATTTCAACACCCCGCGAGCGGACTTCTGCCGTCTGAATACTGTTTAAATTATTATCAGGATCTGTCGTCAGCATATTTTGCTGTGTCAGTTCAAAGACCGTCAGTGTGGCATTAATATTCCCGCTTTCCGGCTGATATTTAAGACCGGCTTCCGTTTGTTTCGCTGTTACGGGTTTATAGGTTTCTCCGTAAAAATTAACACCCAACTGCGGATTAAATGAGGTTGAATAACTGACATACGGGGCTAACCCGAAATCTGTCTGATACATTGCTGCTGTACGATAGGTAAATTTGCTGTCACGCTGATCGCTGCTGCTGTTTGTTTTCCGGTTTTTTGTTTTGCTGTCAGACCAGTCTTCTCTTCCGCTTAAAACCAGTATGATGCCGTTATCAAACTTTGCCTGCTGCTGTAAATAAATACCCGCCTGATCACT
Organism: Morganella sp. BCCO 40_0007; assembly: GCF_032989665.1. Classification (NCBI taxonomy): domain Bacteria; kingdom Pseudomonadati; phylum Pseudomonadota; class Gammaproteobacteria; order Enterobacterales; family Morganellaceae; genus Morganella; species Morganella sp. BCCO 40_0007. The sequence continues at coordinate 230,430 of NZ_JAVBIN010000003.1, forward strand.
GGTCTGAAGGGTATTTGCCATCATATTATTCACCGGCCCGTACTGACCGCCGTAAACCGGATTGAAAATATCAATCGGTGCCGCTTTCCCGGACATCAGTAAATAATCTTCCCGAGTATGGCGGTAATCAACACCGGCCAGCGATGTCATTTCCGTATCTTTCAGCCACCAGTCTGCTTTTATATTATTATCCAGGCTGAACACATCACCTTTAATACGAAAATGATAAGCCGCACGGTTAAGCGTACGCATATCCGGTGACAGATATAACCCCTGAGCAATATTGGTATTTAAGTCAGTATGACTGAACCGCGCACCTGAATGCCCGGAAAAAGTATCATTAAAGGTATGATCTAACTGATATCCCAGTGACGCCTGTGTACGGTTATTTTTTAATCCCGGCTCATCCAGGAAAACATTCGGATTCACTTTACCGTCAGGATTGGGTAACAGTGTTCCTGCCAGAGGTAAAAACGGGCGTGGTGCGCCAAATTTATCATGTGAGTAATCGGCTAAAACAGTCAGTGTTGTATCGTCATCCAGCCAGGTCAGTGCGGGAGCGATATAGACTTTGTCATCTTTAACATGATCAATTTGCGTATCACTGTTACGGACAAGCCCGGTCAGCCGGTAAAAATAATGGTCGCTGTCGCCCACGGGGCCACTTAAATCGCCCTGGGTCTGTTTGCGGTTATAATTACCGCCCTGTACCTCAATTTCATGAAAGGGTTTATATAACGGGCGCTTTGTTACCTGATTAATAATACCGCCGGGTGAGTTCTGACCGTATAGTACAGATGCAGGCCCGCGGATCACATCAATACGTTCGAGCCCGTATTGTTCCGCTTTCGGCCATGCCTGTGCCGTTGTGCTGCGCAGCCCGTCCCTCAGCATCCCGGTGCTGGTAATATTAAAGCCGCGGATACTTAAATTATCAAAACGGGAAGATGCGGCATCATTTGTCTGCAAAACACCGGCGGTATAACGCAATGCTTCACTGACAGACTGTGCATTATGCGCGGTCATTTCATCACGGGTTAATACCGTGACCGACTGTGGCGTTTCAATAAGCGGTGTATCTGTTTTTGTTGCACTGACACTGCGGGTGGCAATATAGCCGTCTATTTTACCGGCGGGTGATTGTGCCGGTTTGGCAGTAACGATTATTTCATCATTATTTTCGCCGGACTGAGTTTCAGACGCGGCAACAGAGGAAAACAACAGCGGCAGGAGAGCAATACATACCGGAGAAAATGTACGACCTGAGATAACCGGATAATAAAGAACAGATTTTTTCATTGAAATACGAACCCGCAGAGAGAATGAATACAGTAATGATAATGTATCTCATTTACCGTTTTATCTTCTGCGGGAGACTTTCGCTGTTATGACTATTTGTTTATCACAAATACTATCTGTTTGATTATATTAACATAAATCTTTAGGTGAAAAACCAAACCGTCTGCGGAAAGCCGTTGAAAATGCAGCCGGTGAATAACCGACCTGCCAGGCAACAGCAGATACCCGTCTGTCACCGGCACACAGCAGGCGATGCGCTGATTGTAAGCGCTCTTCCTGAATAAATGATGCGACAGACAAACCAAACAGCTGCTTAAAACCAAAACTGAGTTTACGCATATTCAGACCGGATTGGCGGCTGAGCTGATATACCCCCGGCGGATTGGCCAAATCGGCTAAAATACAGTCTCTGATATCATACAAACGCTGTATATCATTTGCCGTCAGTTTAGGATGATGGGTCGTGCGGGTATTTTGCTGAATGTACTCAAACGATATTGCGCATAATTCAAGAATTTTGCCTGTCAGATACATCTCACCCGGCGCGCCGCCAAGCGGATTATTCAGAATCTGATTTCCCAGTGCAGTTAAGACATTTCCCGCTTTTCCGGACAGTAATTGTGGTCCTGCCGATACAGCCGCGGTTAATAAAGGCGGTGGTGCGATTTTAAATGCATCCATCAGACTGTCTGATAAACAGACTGACACAAAGCGAATGTCTTCCTGCTGTAAAAAGCGCTGACGGCTTTCCTGTTCATCATGGTTATTGGTAATAACACATAAGGAAGCCCCGGAAAGTGAAATACTGTTTTTATTATCCGGCTGACATTCCAGTTCACCATTCATCATCAGAACCAGTTTCAGCCCTTTCCATAACGGCTCGCTGACCCATTGTCCGGCATCCGGTGTCATTTTTCCGCAATAAAAAAAGGAATCCGCGCCGGGCAGCAATGCATTCATTTTACCACCGTGCATGATATTTCACCTTTTGCACCTGAATAAAAGCGAATAGTAACCATTATCACATTTAATTTCTACCCCGGCCATCTCATACCATCAGTCCATTATCCTTCATTTATCTATAAACACAGTTAATTTGACTATCAGGAATAATGTCTGTTGCGTACCGGTAATAAGATCATCATCACAAAATTGCAGCGCAATCCTGTTGCTTATAACCCGTCTGAGTGCACAATTCTGTTGCTTTTCGTGATAGCCCTCACAATTTACAGGGGTAACGCGTGTGTCACCTTCAGGGTTTCCATCGGCACTTCTGTCTTAACACTTTGAATACTGGGTATTTGTGTCAGATGATCAGCATGGAAGCGCCGGTAAGAAGTCAGGTCTTTGGTCACAATGCGGATCATGGCGTCACATTCACCGGCCATCAGATGACACTCGACAATTTCCGGCATTTCATTAATGGCGGCGACAAAATCATTGATCGTCTGAGCATCCTGTCCCTTAAACCAGATACGGGCATAGAGCATCAGCCCCGCACCTATCTTGCTGCCGTCCAGAATCGCCGCATAGCGCCTGATAACGCCGGTTTCCTCCAGACGCCGCACCCGTCTCAGACACGGTGACGGCGAGAGCCCGACTTCGCGTGCCAGCTCCACATTTTGTATTCTGCCGTTACGTTGCAGCTGATCCAGTATCCGCCGATCCATCTTATCCAGTTCAATTGACATTTAAATCATCCCCTGACGACTTCCGCGCAATAATATTGCTAAGAATAGTTTTTTCGGGTCAATTTAACAACCTAATTTCCTGCAAAGCTCCGTATAATTCACATAACAAATCAGAACGTCACAAAATTGAATTAAATTCTTAATATTCAATAAATTGTGAATTATTAATATATTTTTGAACTTGGGGTGTCGTATGGTCATAAATACATTGATGGTGTTTGGCGCAACCGTGTTACCCATTGTATTTGCTCCCGGACCCGATATTTTATTCGTTTCGTCGCAAGGTCTTGCCAGCGGTTCCCGTGCGGCGCTGAAAGCCAATATGGGCGTGCTGCTGGGCTACGGGATGCATTCGGTTCTGGCGGCATTCGGACTGGCAGCCGTTGTTGTGGCATCCCCGGTTCTGTTTAACGGCATGCGCTGGTTCGGTGTGGCCTATATTGCTTATCTGGCTGTCCGCATGGTGATGTCCGCCATGCACAGGAGCGAAATGCCGCCGATGCAACCGGCGGCCAAATCTGTCATTACCAAAGGTTTTTTCACCAGTTTCCTGAATCCGAAAGGCTTGCTGGTCTACTTTGCTATCCTGCCGAACTTTATTTCCGGCAGTGAAAGTGTCGCGATGCAGTCCCTGCTGTTATCTGGTGTCTATATCGCCAGCTGTGCAATAGTTTACAGTGGCGTGGCTCTGATTTTCGGCCAGATGAGCAAAGGGGAATACAACGACAAGCGCCGCCGTCTCGGTGAAGGTGTTGCCGGAGGATTACTGGCCACCGCCGCAGTTAGTCTGGCATTTAGTTAATCCGCATCTGTTTTCGGCAAAACGGGCACTTTCAGTGCCCGTTTTTTATGTTTGTTTCTCTGTATGCCGCGGTAATCCGCTTTATCTTATCCCTGTGTTTTCTTCAGTACATGGCACAACTGCCCCAGCACTTTCATCGCGTTATCCAGCCGGTCATTCCATTCAAATGAACAGTTCAGGCGGAAAGCGTGGTTAAACTGGTCGCTGGTGGAAAACATGGAGCCGGGAGCTATGCTGATCTGTTCATTAAGTGCCATCCGGTACAGTTTGACCGCATCAAACGGCGGTTCAAATTCCAGCCAGAGAAAATAACCGCCCTGCGGACAGTTCACTTTCACATCTTCCGGGAAATATTCACTGATGGCATACAGCATCCGGTGCTGACGCTGCTCCAGCTGCTGGCGCAGTTTTTTCAGATGTGCGTCATAACCGCCCTGACCGAGGTATTCCGCAATGGCCTGCTGTGTCGGCATACTGGCGGATACGGTACTCATCATCTGTAACTGCTGGACTTTCCGCGCATGCTTTCCGGCCGCCACCCAGCCGACGCGGAAGCCCGGCGCCAGGCATTTGGAAAAAGAGGAACAGTGGAAGAAATTGTTGTCTTTATCCAGACTTTTCGCCGGCTGCGGGGCTTCATTACCAAACCAGAGCTCGCTATAGACGTCATCCTCAATCAGCGCAATATCATGCCGTGTCAGGATCTCCACCAGCCGCCGTTTATTTTCCGGCGGCATTGTGCCGCCGAGCGGGTTCTGGAAGTGGGTCATCAGCCAGCAGGCTTTGATATCATAGCGGCCGGCCACGTCTTCCAGTGCATCAGGGTCCATGCCGGTCTGCGGGTCAGTTTTGATCGCCACCGCTTTCAGGCGCAGACGCTCAATCGCCTGTAATGCTCCGTAAAATGCCGGGGATTCAATTACCACCCAGTCACCCGGTTTGGTAACCGCCTGTAAACTCAGCGACAGAGATTCCATTGCCCCGGCAGTGATAACAATATCATCCGGTGAAACATGGATACCCTGCGCGGCATAGCGACGCGAGATATTACGCCGCAGTTTTTCATTCCCCGGCGGCATATTGACCACCGCACTTTGCGGGGCGATACGGCGGGCCACGGCACCCAGCGCTTTGGAGAGCTTCGGCTGAACCAGCAGCGAGGGATCAGGGAATGCAGAGCCGAACGGGATGATAGCAGGATCTTTGCAGGCCTGAAGCACATCAAACAGTGATGCGTTAATCTCCACATTTTCACTCAGATGCATACCCAGGCCGCCTTTGGCCGGGGCAAACGCCGGTGCCCGTTTAGCGACAAAGTAACCGGACTGCGGACGCGCCACCACCCAGCCCTGACTTTCCAGTAACTGATACGACTGTACGACAGTCATCAGACTCAGCCCCGACTGTCTGGCACTTTCACGCAGGGACGGAAGTCTGTCCCCGACCTGCCAGATATCATCTTCTATCTGTTGTTTTATCTGTTCTGCTAACTGTTCATAGCGTGTCATGACGCAATCCCCGGATAACTGTTATATACATATTATGATTAATTGTCACTATTATAGTCTAGCAACACATGGTGTACTGTGCCACACATTTCATCTGCGTAGTATTTGCATAGCTATAACAACGAGAGGTCACTATGTTTGGGTTAAGTGCCCTTGAGCTTGCGCGAATTCAGTTCGCCTTCACTGTGTCGTTTCATATCATCTTCCCTGCGATCACCATCGGTCTGGCGTCATTTCTGGCGGTGCTTGAGGGAATGTGGCTGAAAACCCGCAATGAGGATTACAAAAAGCTCTTTCATTTCTGGTCAGCCATCTTTGCCGTGAATTTCGGTATGGGTGTGGTCTCCGGTCTGGTGATGGCCTATCAGTTCGGTACCAACTGGAGTTTCTTTTCTGAGTTTGCAGGATCAATCACCGGTCCGCTGCTCACCTATGAAGTTCTGACTGCGTTCTTCCTGGAAGCCGGTTTTCTCGGCGTGATGCTGTTCGGCTGGAACCGTGTCGGTGAAAAGCTGCACTATTTCGCGACCTGTATGGTTGCACTCGGCACGCTGATGTCCACCTTCTGGATTCTGGCGTCCAACAGCTGGATGCAGACCCCGCAGGGGCATGAGGTGATCAACGGTGTTGTCGTGCCGGTGGACTGGTTTGCCGTGATTTTCAACCCGTCGTTCCCGTACCGCCTGCTGCATATGACAACAGCTGCATTTCTTGCCTCCGCCTTTTTTATTGCCGCCTCTGCAGCCTGGCATCTGCTGCGCGGCAATAAATCCGGTGCCATGAAAAAGATGTTTTCCATGTCATTGTGGCTGATTGTGGTACTTGCACCGCTCCAGGCGCTGATTGGTGATGCGCACGGGCTCAATACCCTGAAATATCAGCCCGTTAAGGTGGCAGCGATGGAAGGTCACTGGGAGAATAAACCCGGCGAAGCCACACCGCTGATCCTGTTCGGGATTCCGGATAATGAACAGGAAAAAACCCGTTATGCCGTGGAGATTCCGGGGCTGGCCAGTCTGATCCTGACACACAGTCTTGATAAACAAGTGCCTGCACTGACTGAATTTCCACCGGAAGACAGACCGGATAACGTGTTTGCGGTGTTCTGGTCATTCCGTGTGATGGTCGGGCTGGGGATGCTGATGCTCCTTGCTGCCGCGCTGAGTCTGTGGCTGCGTTACCGCGGGCGCTTGTATGATTCCCGCCCTTTCCAGCGCTTTATGTTATGGATGGCACCGTCCGGGCTGATTGCCATTCTGGCGGGTTGGTTTGTGACTGAAATCGGCCGTCAGCCGTGGGTGGTTTACGGATTGCAGCGCACAACTGATGCTGTCTCGGCACACGGTGATATGCACATGAGCATCAGTCTGCTGATCTTCTTTGCTGTTTATGGTTCTGTGTTCGGCATTGGCTATATCTATATGATGAAGCTGATCCGCAAAGGTATCGCGCCGGAGGTGTCTCATGGGCATTGATTTACCCCTGATTTGGTTCGTCATTATTATATTCAGTACACTGATGTATATCGTGATGGACGGCTTTGACCTCGGCATCGGCATCCTCTATCCCTTTGTGAAAAGCAACGCTGACCGGGATCTGATGATGAACAGTGTCGCACCGGTCTGGGACGGCAACGAAACCTGGCTGGTGCTGGGGGGAGCCGCGCTGTTCGGCGCTTTCCCGCTCGCCTATGCCGTGATTCTGGATGCGCTCGCCATTCCGCTGACACTGATGCTGGTGGCGTTAATCTTCCGTGGCGTGGCCTTTGAGTTCCGTTTTAAAGCGGATGAAGACCACCGTTATTTCTGGGATCGCGCGTTTCTGATCAGCTCAGTCATCGCCACCTTTGTTCAGGGTGTGGTCGTTGGCAGCGTGATTGAAGGTTTTCCGGTTGCCAACCGTGCCTTTACCGGCGGTGCCTTTGACTGGCTGGCACCGTTCCCGCTGTTCTGCGGTTTCGGTCTGGTGATCGCGTATGCCCTGCTCGGCTGCGGCTGGCTGGTGATGAAAACAGAAGGCCATTTACAGCAGCAGATGTATAAGGTGCTGAAGCCGCTGACGCTGGTAATGCTGGCGGTTCTGGCTGTGATCAGCCTGTGGACGCCGCTGGCGCATGACGCCATTGCGGCACGCTGGTTCAGTTTCCCGAATATTCTGTTCTTCCTGCCTGTGCCGCTGCTGGTGCTTATCTGTGTCGTTGCGCTGTTCCGCAGTGTCAGCCGCCATCTGCACTACACGCCGTTTTTTGCGGCACTCGGTCTGGTTTTCCTGGGTTTCACCGGACTCGGTATCAGTATCTGGCCGATGATTATTCCGCCGGTGATTGATTACAAAACGGCCGCCGCCCCCGGTGAAAGCCTGAGCTTTATGCTGGTTGGTGCTTTATTCATCATACCTGTGATCCTGGTATATACCTGGTGGAGTTACTATGTCTTCAGAGGAAAAATCACCCATGACCAGGGCTACCACTGATCCTGCCGCACCGGCACCCTGGTGGAAAAAAACCGCCTGGATGCTGGCTATCTGGGCAGGCAGTGTGCTGGCACTGTTTGCAGTCTCATCACTTTTCCGCTTATTAATGACGGCGGCGGGAATGAAAGTAAAATAGTCGTCATATCTCATCAGTAAGTACCTCATCAGTACTTCATGCACTGTTTATACAGCTGCATTGCCCGGCACACCGCACCCCCATGCGGTGTGCTTTTTTTTAATAATTTTATTGATAATGATTACCATTCTTCCAAATTCCTGATACACTCCGCGAAATAGATATAACGAAACTAACAACAATAAAACGGAGAATTGCGCATGAGCCGGGAAAAAAATATCTACCGCCCTGCACCACCGCGTCTTATTCAGGTGAAATCCTTTACCGATGTTACCCCTAATCTGCGCCGCATTACCTTTACGGCAGATTCTCTGGACACCTATCCGGCGGATTGTGAAGGGGGTCACCTCAAGCTGTTTATTGCCAAAGATGCGCCGAACCCGCCTGCACTGCCGGTACTGTCAGATAAAGGACCGGTCTGGCCGGAAGACAAACCGCGTCCGGTTGCCCGGACCTATACGGTGCGTGCAATCCGCCCTGAACTGAAAGAAATCGATATTGAATTCGCCATGCACGATGATGCCGGCCCGGCAGTGGATTTCGCGAGAAACGCCAAACCGGGTGATTATCTCGGGATTACCAATCCCGGCGGGCCTGATCCGCTGTTGCCGGCAGCAAAATACTATTATATGGCGGCTGATTTAACCGCACTGCCTGCGGTTGCCGCGCTGCTGGAAAAAATGCCCGCTGAGGCGCAGGGAAATGTGGTTATCCGTATCGATCATGCTGAGGATCAGCAGGAGCTGAACAAACCGGCCGGAATCACCCTGCACTGGGTAACCGGCGGTACGGAAAAAACTGCGGAGATCACCGCACTGTTTAAAAGCTGGCCGGTCGCCGATGTGACAGAGTGTACGTTCTGGATTGCCGGGGAAGATGCGATGGTCAGGGATCTGCGCCGCTATGTGCGCCGGGAACTGAACGGGGAACACAGCCAGATGTATGCGATCCCTTACTGGCGCTTCGGTTATGATGAAGAGGGTTATCACCGCCAGCGCCACGATGTGATGGATGCTGACGACTGATGATAAACAGGCTGCGGCAGGTTCTCTGCCGCAGCTGCTGTGAATCAGTTATACGCCTGTAATGCCCGCAGACAAAGCGATGAACGCACGCAGTCATCCTGTGTGAAAGACACCACTGATACCATCTCATCATCCCGGAAACGGCGCAGCACATCTGCCAGCCCGGACGGGACATTGCCCGGTAAATCACACTGACTGATATCGCCGTTGACAATAACTGTCACATTTTCCCCCATCCTGGTCAGAAACATTTTCATTTGTGTGACAGTCACGTTTTGCGCCTCATCGAGGATCACCACCGCATTCTCAAAGGTTCGCCCGCGCATATAGGCAAACGGCGCAATTTCGACCTTACCTATCTCCGGACGCAGACAATACTGCAAAAATGAGGCACCCATCCGTTTCACCAGAACGTCATATACCGGACGGAAATACGGGGCGAATTTTTCACTGATATCCCCGGGCAGAAAGCCCAGATCTTCTTCCGCCTGTAATACCGGACGGGTGACAATAATCCGCTCTATTTCCTTATTAATCAGTGCATCTGCCGCCAGTGCGGTACTGATAAAGGTTTTGCCGCATCCCGCCTCGCCGTTGGCAATAATCAGTTGTTTATGGGCTATCGCCCGGATGTATTTATCCTGCGCCTCATTTCGCGGCAAAACAGTACTGTTATCGCGTTTTTCCCGCGCCATACCGATGGCTTCCACCCCGCCTGCCGGGATAAATACCGCCACATTATCATCATTAAAACGTGCCCTGCGCGACTCTTTCCGGCTCATTCGTTTTGCCTCTTTGCGTGCTCTGACTACCGCTTTTTGTCTGCCCATAATCTTAATCCTGTTGATTTATGATGACGGAATAACTGAAACAGTGAGTTAGCAACCGGCGGCTCCCCTCAAGCCATGAGTGAACATTCAGATAAAAAAAAGCCGGTGATAAATCCGCCCTGTTGTTCAGGGTATTTATCACCGGCCGGTACTGTCGTTCGTCTGTATGTCGCATTCGTTATCCTCAGATGACAAACTAAAGCGAACACTAAACTGACTTTGTGACAGTATAATGACAATACTTTCTTTTCAGCAATTAAAATCTGCGGATATTTAACATTTTTGTCACATCCCTGTTATCCGCCGCACATCAGCGTGCTTTGCAGTTTTTCGCCATGCTGTAACCTGCTGCCTGCGCGGATACCGCATCCGGGAACATTTCAATATTTTTACTGCTGATCCGGTTATAGCCGGGGCAATCCGGAAAGTGGTAAATCCTGCTGTTACGATTACCGCGGATACGCTGATCAGCCGCTTTTTTTTCTGCTTTCGGCGGTACTTTCACCGGTGTTACCGGTGCAGACGGCAGACGGGTAAAAATACCGTCAGCACTGTTGATATGCCCCTGTTCCCAGCGTCGTTCACCGGTCACAAACGGGTTTGACTGCCCGGTCACCGCGCTGATACGGCGATCCCGTTCCCGCTCGGCCGCCGACGGCGGAAATTCGCTGTCCCAGACCATCAGTAATTTCTGCTGCTGTTCTGACATTGCCAGGTCGTAGCGGTCATGCATATAAAACCAGACACGCGCCACCTCACCTTTGACTTCATCGCGCGGTTCGAAAACACGCTGTTTAAAATCCACCCGGCTGGTGCACTGCCCGTAACTCTGTGAACCGGCACCGCGGGCGACGCCGTACCGGAAGTTACTGCGATCACCGTTAACTTCACCGACCGACGGGGCGAGATTGTGAAGATCTGCTTCCATAGCACGGAATACCGGGTCTTCACTGATACAGTTTTTGCGTCCGCCGTTCTGCCAGCACTGACGCTGATGCCCGAAGACCCAGGCCGGAACGATATGCTCCCACTCAATCCGCTCTGCACGGGTTACCTGTGCCCGCACACGATAGCCGCAACTGCTGAGATCCACCCGGCCGCCGGATTTTCCGGCCCAGTCCCACTGACAGCCGCAATAGAGCGTTCCCTCTCCCTGCGGATTACGGTTCTGGTCGTAATAGACCTTCTCACGGGCAACTATTTTTGCCTCGTCGAACCGTTCCGGTGCTGCGGCATAAGCGGCAGACGTAATAACACAAAATAAAAATAATAAAATACGAAATGATTGAAAAATATGCATATAAATCATAAGCCAACAGAATACCAGGGAGGACAATTATGCCACGCCGTGCAGGAATTATCGCCTCAGATCTTTTATTTATCCGCCAATCCGCCGGATAAGGCCTTTTTAGGGCGTTTTTTTACAGAATGGTTTTAATCCGAAACTTTATACTCTGCTGACATCAATAATAATTTTGGAGAATAATCATGCATCCGCTGGTTGATGAAATGATAGATGAGATAGTCGGCACCGCCTGTGCCCATAATGAGGAAGAAGTTGATGTCCGTGTGCAGGAGAGCAATAACCGGGTGCAGATTCAGATAAGTGTGACCGATAAACCGGTGATGGACATTATTCTGAATCTGACCCGTATCAGTTAAACGCGCGGACGCTTACGGTAAAGCCATAAACCGGGTACTGACAGCCCGATGGATAAAGCTCCGACCACAAAGGCCGCCCGCAGAAAATTACTCACCAGCATTTCCAGCAGTTCAGGGGTAAAACCTGACTGCGACAGTTTAATAACCGCCAGCATCGCCATATAGGCATTAATTCCCGGAAACATCGGAATAATGGCCGCCACCGTAAAAACTTTCGGGTGTGCCAGCCACCAGCGGGACCACTGAATACCGATGATCCCGACCAGAACCGATGCCCAGAATGTGGCGGAAACAATATCAAAACCGGCGGCAATCAGGATAAACCGGCTGCCGTGGCCGATTGCCCCCAGCAGTGCACAATATTTCAGTGCCCGTTTCGGTACATTGAATACCATAGCAAACCCGGCCGCGGGGATCGCCGCCAGCAGCATATCCTGTGCCAGTGCTGCCAGGAAGGATAATATCGTCATCATATCCAGTCCCTCAGGCTGCCGAGTGTAATCGCGGTAAAGATACCGATACAGGTCGCCAGGGTAAGCAGACTGGCCATCGCCCAGCGGGCAAGACCGGTGTTAACGTGCCCTTTGAACATATCCGCAACCGCATTAATCAGCGGGAACCCCGGAACCAGCAGCAGTACACTCGCGGCCATGGCAATACCGGATGTTGCCGAAAACAGCGGGATTTTCAGCATCATTCCTGCCACTATCGTGGCAACAAACGCCGTAAAACAGAAGTTAATCAGCGGGTTCATATGCCGTGCAGTCAGCACCTGACGGACATACATGGCACAACCGCTGGCCGCAAAGGTAATCACCGCCCCGTCCCAGCCGCCGTTATTCAGTTTGCAGAAACAGGCGCAGGACAGTGCCACCATCAGCACCATTACCCAGCGCGGGTAGCGCAGCGGTTTCATATGCGCGAATTTTTTCTGCACCCCTTTGCAGTCCAGATGTCCGTGCTCCGCGAGGATCACCACATGCTGCACCTCTGTCACGATATGCATATTGATACCGCGATCCACCACCTTACGGGTGGATGTCAGGCAGTGCCCGTCAATGATCGTGGTGAGCACAATGGCATTCGCCGAGATGGCGCAATCCACCTGATCTGCCCCGAGTGCTTTTCCTGTCCGCCCCGCCAGTTCTTCCACCAGCATACTTTCCGCGCCGTGCTGTAACAGCAGCAGCCCGCATTCGATACACAAACGGGTGATGGTCCGCTGCATATCCTGTGTCACCTCTTTCCCCTGCCCCATAGTTTTACCGTTAACCGTTGATGGTCCGACTTTCCCGCTATTCTAATTCTTTGTATTAACAACTCACTGGGTTTGATCAATAGTTTGATAATAAATCGTCATACTGTACCGTAATTGCAGTATGGCAGGGAAACGGGCTATTGAGCAATCCGGCGCGGCGTGGTTAAATCAGAGCTTGTCACTGTTACCGGAGCCCGTATCTGTTATGTCACCAACCCCGTCACCATTAACCCCGAAAGGGCAGCGCCGCCGTCATGCCATTCTTACTGCCGCTGCGGATGTTTTTATCCTTCATGGTTACGAAGGCACGACACTGGATATGATTATTGAGCAATCCGGCGGTTCACGTTCCACACTGTATACCTCTTTCGGCGGGAAAGAAGCGCTGTTTCTGGCAGTTATCGAACATCTTATCAGCGGAATTTTTGAGGATAATGAAGAGGAAGAACCGGAAACAGCCACCGATGCGGAAACACTGTTATACACCAGCGGAAGACGTTACCTGAACAGTATTGTTCACCCGCAGTCACTCGGCTTATATCAGCTGATTCTGGCGGAATCACAGCGCTTCCCGCAAATCAGTGAACAATTTTACTGTGCAGGCCCGCTGCGCGCCGCACAGCAACTGGCTGCCGGGCTGAAAACACTGCCCGGAATTACCGCGTCTGAGGAAACGTTGCTGGCTGTTGCCGCCCGTTTTCTGGAAATGCTGAAAGCCGACCTTTATCTGCCGGTTTTCAGTCATCAGCATAAGAAACCAACGGCGGAATTTATTGAAAAGCAGCTGCCGTTATCCGTGGAGATAACCGCCTGTTACCTCCGCCACAAATTAACACCCCAATGAACAGCGGTTACTGTTAACATCTGCCTTCAGGCGGTAACTTCTGCCGCCTTTGCCTGCGCCGCAGCCATATCATCAGCCACAAATACCGGTACACCGTAAACGGCACCAGCCATCGGCGCGAATTTTTCCAGTTGTGCTTTATCACCGGTTTCCCGGTTAGCGGTCAGGATCATCACGCTGCAATATGCCGCCATTTTCTCTTTTCCGGTTTTCAGCCAGCGGCGGACATACTTCCGTGCATCCATATCTTCCTGCGTATCCGGTTTTTCCGGACCGGTTTTCGGCGGATAAATTAAGGCAAAAGGTGTCTGCTTATCCAGCAGTGCATCCAGCTCTTTCACCCATTGTTCTGTCTGTGCCATATTTTCCGGGAATGACTGCATTATCACCACAGGAAATGCAGTGGTATCCATATGAACAAAATTAACTGCTGACATAATTACTCCGTAATCTTTTTTGTATTCATTGGTACAATATTGTTACGTCCATAACCTGTCAACAAATAAGAATGCGTTTCAATTGCATCCGCACAAATTGTTCATTGTCTGATCAGTTATCCCCGGCCATGTTATTCTTATGCAAAAAGTAAGTAGTTATTCTGAGATTCATCTTATTCTTATATATATTCCATGATATTTCGGGGCATATTGATTAATTATTCATATCCGTTCCTGCCTACAACATAAGGTCTATAATGAAAAAGCTGACACTAATTTCCCTGGGATGCCTGTTCTCTGTTACTGCTTTCGCTGCCAACGCCAGCAAAGTCTGTGATGAATATTTCACCGAGATTGACGCGATGGTCAAACTTGCAGAACAGGAAGCCAAAGGCGATGCTGATGCAACAGCACAGATCAATGCCATGAAACAACAGCTGGAAACAGCGAAAACACAGATTAAATCCGTGCCGGAAGAGACTCAGGACATGGCGTGTCAGCAAGGTCTGGATGCACTGAAAGAATTCAAAGCATCGATGGAAAAACAGTAATTCTGTCTTCTGCAAAAAAGGTCCGTGTTTACGGACCTTTCCGTTCCTGTCATGATACTCAGCGGACAACCAGTACAGAAATCGGTGCGTGTGCCACAATCCCCGATGCAGTTGACCCCAGCAGATGCGTTGAGATACTGGGATGCCGCGAACCGACAACAATTAAATCCGCATGAATTTCTTTTGCTTTTGCCAGCACCTTATCTCTCGGGGTGCCGTAATCCACAAAATAGCTGATCTGTTCCGCCGGTAAATCCACTTTTTCTGCAATCGCTTTCAGCTCTTCTTTTGAACGGGCGACCGCTTTTTCGGCAAATGAATTCAGTAATTCATAGTGATAGTTATAGCTTATCGAGAATTTAGAAATATCCGGCACAGAGTGAAACAACATCAGTTTCGCCTGTGACATTTTCGCCAGATAAATCGCATGTTTCAGTGCATTGCTTGTCAGTACATCTTCTGTCACATCAATAGGAACTAATATCGTTTTATACATACCATCCCTCATTGTCAGCCCGTGTTATATTTGATTTAAGTATAGGCAATAAACCGGAAACCACCGTGCCCGGCATCATGTTTTTTCAGAAGAAACAGACAGGAAAATATCCGGTGGCACTGAAGGCCACCGGAGAAATATCAGAGACGCGCTGAACTCAGCGGACGACCATCACCGATACCGGGGCATAACGGACAACACCACCGGCGGTGGAACCCAGCAGATGGGTGGAAATATTCGGACGGCGGGAGCCGATAACAATAATATCCGCTTTCACTTCCTCCGCAGCCTGAATAATTTCATCACGCGGGGAACCGAATGTAATGGTATAAGCAAGACGTTCCGGCGGCAGATCAATAGAATCCATCAGCATATGAATATCTTCTTCCGCTTTGATGGTCGCTTTATCTTTTATTTCCATATAACCCAGCGCATACGCATTAATAATCGCGGATGAAATAGGCAGGACATGGACAATATGCAGCTTAGCCCCTGTTTCATTCGCCAGATAGAGTGCGTGGCGGACAGCTTTGCTGGTCAGTTCTTCTTCTGAAATATCAATAGGAACCAAAATTGTATTATACATACTGCCTCCTCGGGTAAGTCATGCGATATGCCATTACTATACTGAACAGTGCGGAAAATATCTGTGAGATTGATACCGTTAACTCTTATTACCCTGTGTTTTTGTTATCAGGCGGTTACGGATCAGTCTGACGTAATCAATAATTTCATGGGCGGTTAATCCGACCGGGCCGGTACCGGCAGCCACACATTCATCTGCTGCCGCGCCGTGCAGCCAGACCCCGCCGCACACGGCTTCCTGTACCGGCAACCGCTGAGCCAGCAGACTGCCGATAATGCCGGATAATACATCCCCGCTGCCTGCGGTAGCCAGCCCGCGGTTACCGCTGTGATTACACCACAACACGCCCTCCGGTGAGGCAATCAGGCTGCGGTGCCCTTTTAGTACGGCCCAGCAGTGATACTGTGCCGCCAGTGCCAGTGCTGCGGCCGGGCGGTCTGCCTGAATATCCGCCACCGTGGTATGCAGCAGCCGGGCGGCTTCCTGAGGATGCGGGGTGATCACGCACTGATCATCCAGCGCAATACCCGGCGTCACCGCCAGAATATTCAGTGCATCCGCATCCAGCAACTGTGGTTTTCCTGTCTGTATAAACGCAGCTTCCGCCAGTGCGCGGCTCTCTGCACTTTGCCCCAGGCCGGGGCCGGTGACCTGCGCGGTTACCGCCGGGTCATCCGCCGGGGATCGGGCTGTCCGCAGCATCAGTTCAGGCGCATTTTCAATAAACGGTACCGGTAATTGCGGCTGGTTAAATCCCAGGATCACTTTACCGCAACCGGTTTTCAGTGCCGCACACCCGGCCAGAATTATCGCGCCGGTCATTCCCTCCGCACCGCCGGTGATCCCGAGTGTACCAAAGGTTCCTTTATGGCTGTCCTGCGGACCCGGTGTCTTTAACATCGGGTAATCACGGGTTATGGCATTGATATCAATAATATTCATCTTATTATTTTGCCTTTTTCAGCGGATAATGAATACACCCTGTTTATCAGCATAGTAGGAAACTAAAAAAGAAAGTAGAGCAGTGACGGGCAGATCTGGTATTCTTTGCGGCTGAAATATCCGGGAACGATAAATATAACGGTTGAGGTTAACCATGAATAACGCATTTAAAACAGAAAACGATACTGAAAAACTGGCTGCGGAAGTGACCTGCTTAAAGGCACTGGTGACATATTTACTGAAGGCGGTGGGTCAGGCGGATGCCGGCCGTATTATCGTCAATATGGAACGCCAGATCAGTGAAATTGATGATGAACATCTGGCCGGTACATTTAAAGATACCATTGCTCAGATTAAAACAGAGTACCGGAAATAATTTCCGGCCTGGCAATTAATGCTGTCCGGGAATAATGCAACGAATCGCTAAAGAGAGGATGAGTTGTTTGTGTCAGGATAATGTTCCTGTACTAAATACCCTTTCTTTTTTATTTTCGTTTCTGTCCGCACGCTGTTATACCATTTTGTTATACAACGTGCGGACTTTTTTTATACTGTACTGTTATTGCTTATCCGGTTTCACTTCTTTCAGCAGACGGACAGCAAATATCCCGAGTACAGCCACCCCTGCAACCAGAACCCCCCACAACAGCCAGGTTTTCCAGGCAAACGGCGGTGCCGCTTCCGGTGCCGGCAGTAACTTCGCTTCGCCGCCCAGCGTAACCACCTTTTCTGATACATCCACCCGCGGAATCGCATCCTGATTATTCAGATAATTACCCGGCAGCAACTGTGCCAGCGGTAAAAACGCCGCTCCGGCATCATGAGCCCCCCATACCAGCAGATACGGCGCAGAGCCCTGGGCGTTAAAGGTCAGATATTGTGCGTATTTCACCCCGGTAACCTGAGGCGGACTATCGCGCCAGCTGCTGTTAATCGCAGTCAGCCGCACCTGACGGACCGGCAGGTCATTCATCCGGATGCTGCTGTTCCGGTTTTCTGTATCATCCGATACCAGTGAATAAAGCACTTTGTTATCCAGCGGCAGCCAGTTTCCCGCTGTACCGCTCCGGTATTCTATCCGCACCGGCAGAACCGTATTTTCCTGATCGATATGAAAATCCAGGCGGCTGAGATTCTGCGTATTCGGCAGACTGTAAATCATACTGCCATAGGTGTCTGCTTTCGGCGTAAAGCCGAAACGGTTAACCTCCCGGCGTTCCACTGTCCGCGAACCCGTTCCTTCCGCTGTTGTGATCTGCGGTGGTGTCTGATTGTTATCCCCGGTCACAGAAAGCAGCCAGTATTTCGCCCTGCTTTCATCACCGCGGATATAGTCCGGGATTTTTATCTGCTGTGCCAGCAGTGTGTCATCGCCGGATTTCAGATCCATCAGCGGCACATCGCGGATCACCGGAGACCAGTTCTGTTTGTCATCGCTGCTGAACAGTGACGCTCTGGCCTGCATATTCCCGGTCTGCTGCGGCCAGTTCAGTGTGATTTCGCGCAGCGGCAGCGGGAGCTGCTGTTTATTATCCGGCACCAGCAGATAGGTTTCGGTTGCCGGGCGCACCAGGCTGTCCGCATTATCATTGTAGATGGTCAGTTCTGTGCCGTTATCCGCTTTCAGACGGATTTTGCGGTTGCCGTCCTGCTCTTCCGCACGGCTTTGTGACAACGGATAAATAACGAAGCGGATACGCGCACTTTCATCTTTTATCTGCTTTGCCGCCGTCAGTGACATCGGCACCGGTGTTCCGGTGCTGTCAAAGATACGGATATCCCGCAGATCCGGCCATGCACTGTTCAGCCAGACATATCCGGTACTGTCAGCCGGTAAAATGGTGAATTCTCTGTCCCCGGCTGTAACTCCGCCCCCTGGTTAAAATCATTCAGTGTTTTAGCCCCGGTTTCCGCACGGGAAAGCATTGTCACTGATGCCAGTACCGCCGCCAGGAGCACCGTTCCGGTATGCCATTTGCGGCGAAATGCTGTCTTTTTACCTGTGATCATCCGTTATTTTCCTTATTATTCTGTATATCAGTGCCCGTCTTCGGTGGTAACGGCGAGAAATAGCCTACAACCAGGATCAGAAGTGCCACCCCGATAAATGCACCGGCTCTGGCAAGCCCGCTGCTCTGGTTCATATCAACCACAAAGAGTTTGAGGATCACCACAGCAAAGATAACCGCACCCGCGACCCACAAATGGCGTTTATGCCGCCGGGTGGCGGTTGTCATCAGGATCACCGCCGTCAGTGCCCAGACAATCGCCAGTGTGGTCTGGATCAGACGGGACTGTAACAGTGCCGCGGTTGTCCATGCTGTTCCGTCCGCAAAGGCCAGAGCACGGATCAGAATCCCGTTCGCCCACCAGACAGCCAGACCGGCGGTAATAATACCAAGCACGCGGACCACATCGGCCCGGGAACGGACTTTCGGTGTGGTCCGCATCACGGCATCACGCAGACACCACAGGGCGGCAAGACCGAACAATCCGGCTTCATCCAGCGGATTCAGCAGCGGGACATATTGCCAGAGTGATAACTGACCATCCTGCATATTTCCGGCAAATAATCCCATTCCCAGCAGAACGGCCAGCGGATACACGCTTTGCCAGTACAGCGCACCGTGATTATCCAGCGGCGGCCACCGCAGGCGCTGCATGGCATACAGCACGAAAAATACGCCGGATACTGCCAGCATCGCAATAAAGTAAGCCCACTCTTCCATGCCCCACGGCAATTGTGCTTCCGCCCACAAGACTTCAGTGATCAGCAGGCCGATCAGTGTCCAGAGTGTTGCACCGTGCATCAGATTGCTGACAACCCGTGGTGCCTGTTCCGGCAGCAGCCGGATCAATGCAATCATCGTGCTGATGACCAGCAGCCAGATAAAGCCGCCGTACAGTGACCCGGCCGGATGTATCCCGGCAGAAATATAACCGCACAGCATCAGCAGACTCACTATCCACAGCGCGCTGATGCAGTAATACAATTGAGTCCACTGTACTTTCCGGGCCAGGAAGAACCAGCTCCAGACGGAGATCACAAGCCCGGTCAGCACATACTCCTCACCGGACAGTAATTCCCCCGCCGGTGATAACCACGGCAGAATCCACAGCCAGGAGAGCCAGGTAATCATTGCCGGGATAATCAGCAGCCCGGAAATCAGTTTGCTGCGCGGCATCAGGCGGAAATGATGATGAAGCGCCCCGGCAACCAGCAGCCCGCCCCACTGGAAGATATACATCCAGGTCGTTTGTTCTGACCACCAGATGAAGTCCATGCTGTAGAGCAGAGAGGCAAATCCGAGCAGCACCAGTCCGGTGGCACTCCAGCCGACAATCCGCTGTTTTTGCAGACAGGCAAACCACAGGATCGCCAGCCCTTCAATCGTCCAGGCCATCGACGTCCATTGTGGTGACAGCGCCATCGGCACCGCCAGCGAGATAAAACCAATACTGAGCAGCAGGAACCCGAGAGACAGACGCTGCCCGTCCGCCCGGAAACGGCGCAGACTGACCACCGTCAGCAGCAGATAGAGCAGCCCGAAAGCAAGGGACGAGATTGCCGTACCGAGATAAAATGGTTCTGTAATGGCATATTGCAGTGAAAACGCCAGTACCGGCGGTGCGAACAGCAGCACCGAATCCACCATCAGCTGTTTTCGTCCGTTGTCAGTCAGGACATGATGGCGGGCATACTGCTGCGTCATCAGCCCGTAGATCACCAGGTTCAGAATAATAAAGATCTGGCAGCTCAGATAAAATTCCGGACGGTAATTTTCCACGCCCCAAAGTACGCCGACCACAAACGTAAAGGTGAAACCGACAATATTCAGAACCCGCCAGCCCTGCCAGTAGTTCATCACCAGAATCGAGACGGAAAGCATCAGATAATAAGAGAACAGCGCGATATAGTTACCACTGCCGGTGGAGAGCAGCACCGGAGCCGCGTAACCGCCGATCACCGCCAGAACGGCCAGACTGACCGCGTTTTGTATCACAGCAAAGAAAACAGACGCCAGACAGATAATGACCATCAGCGCCAGTGCAAACGTCAGCGGCAGGAACTGATAGAGCTTATAAGCGGCAAATATCGTGATATAAAACGCACCGAGGCTGCCGCCCTGAACTATCAGGCTGTACAGCCGGTTTTTATGACGGACACACCAGCCGACAACAAAGAGCGTCACGGACAAAATTGCCGAGCCAATCAGACGGACTTCCGGTGTCAGGATATTATTTTCGATACTGAATTTCAGCAGATATGAGAGGCCGATAAACAGCAGAAGAATACCGGTTTTAGCCGGGAGATTACCATTAAGCAACCATTCAATAATACCGGCAGCCGGACTTTTCCGCGCCGTATCCGCAGTACCGGCCGGTAATGGTGTAATAACAGGCTCCGGTTCAGGATCGGGTTCCGGTTCATCGTATATAACCGGTTCCGGCATCACCGTGACAACGTCAGACAACTCAGCAGACTGAATGTCAGTATTTACCACCGGCTGACCACCGGTCAGTGCATCCAGCTCCCTGCGCAGTGATTCCGTTTCCTCTGTCAGAATACTGACCTGCATTCTCAGCTGCGTTGTGCGCCGCAGCGCCGCAACAGCAATAAACGGCGTCACCACAATGAGCGCCACCAGCACAAAACCCCAGAAGAGTAATGAATCCATGTTTATCCTGTTTTTTAGTCTTTAACTTACAGTGTAGACAATTTTTAATTTCCGTTATCTCACATACTGCCTGTTATGCTGCTAAAAATCCGGCGAATAAATACGGATAGCTGACAAATACCATAAAATGCTGTTTTATCCCGTTAATGCGTTGTTAAAACACCACTAATAGCGGCAGGTACCCCGGTTTCGTATATGTTTTAACTGAAAATCATTTTTTCGGATTTTAAATATTGACTGTTATCACAAAAAGAGGCAATTTTGAGATACTGATCACAACAATATAAGGACACTCATTATGCGATTTTTAGCCCGTTTCTTAAAAGAGTTAGATAATGTCACTGCGTCCTTCTGTGTGGTCGCATTCTACCGGAACCGTCTCTGAATTCGGATAAAGCCGGTCAGCATTTTTGAGTCATATCGTTCCAAATCAAATTTAGTTGAAATGTTAAATTTAATTTGTGACAAAGGTTGACTCTCATCAACAAAGTGCTACAGTTATGTCATCGAATTGTGAGAACGCAATAAACAAGAACGCAATTATGTTACCTGCAATAAAAAATATCAGACGTTTTATCTCAGAGCTCAATAAAATCGCCCGTATTATATTCTGAAGATAAACGCACATCGTTTCAGGCTCCCTCTGCGGAGCCTTATTTTTTTCTGCGCTGTACCCCATCCTGCACCGAAAGGTTTATACTGACCGCATTATTTTTTATGAAATAAGGAGCAACTGTCGTTATGCAACATGACATCCAGCGTCTCAGAAGAATTCGTCAGACCCCGCAGATGCGTGATCTGTTCCGGGAAACCTCATTAAGCCTCAATGATCTCGCGTTACCGATTTTTGTCGAGGAAGGTGCCGATGACTATAAAGCCATCGACAGTATGCCGGGCGTTATGCGCATTCCGGAAAAGCGTCTTGCTTATGAAATCGAACGGATCGCCAAAGCCGGTATCAAATCCGTTATGACGTTCGGCGTGTCTCACCATCTGGATGCGACCGGCAGTGATGCCTGGGCGGAAGACGGGCTGGTTGCCCGGATGTCCCGTATCTGTAAAGAGACGGTACCTGAAATGGTCGTGATGTCCGACACCTGTTTCTGTGAATACACCAGCCACGGGCACTGCGGCGTCGTCCATGACGGCGTGGTGGATAATGACGAAACACTGCATAACCTCGGGTTGCAGGCAGTGATTGCCGCGCAGGCGGGTGCTGATTTTATTGCTCCTTCTGCTGCTCAGGACGGCCAGGTACGGGCGATCCGTCTGGCTCTGGATGCCGCCGGGTTCCATCAGACCGGGATTGTCTCCTACTCCACCAAATTTGCCTCTGCCCTTTACGGCCCGTTCCGTGATGCCGCTGGTTCCTGCCTGAAAGGTGATCGCAAAACCTATCAGATGGACCCGATGAACCGCCGTGAAGCCATCCGTGAATCACTGATTGATGAGCAGGAAGGTGCTGATATGCTGATGGTAAAACCGGCCGGTGCTTACCTGGATATTCTGCGTGATGTGCGTGAGCGTTCAAACCTGCCGCTGGCTGCCTATCAGGTGAGCGGCGAATATGCGATGATCAAGCTGGCCGCACAGGCCGGTGCAATTGATGAAACCCGCGTGGCACTGGAAACGCTGGGCTCAATCAAGCGCGCCGGAGCCGATTTAATCTTCAGTTACTTTGCCCTGAGTCTGGCAGAGAATAAGATCCTGAGCTGATTGTGTAAAAGCTCAAGCTGATTAGCCTGTGGTAACGGGCAGGTCAACGAAAAGCATGCGCGTCACGGATGACGCGCCTGAGCGCACACGGATGTGTTTACAGCGACTTTTCGTTTTGCCCGTTACCGGCAGGCGTAAACTCCGGACTTACAGACCTCACTTCTTATTTTTTTCTTCCAGATACGCTTTCAGCACTTTCGCCTGATTGTGCTCTTTATCTTTTGCCGCAAACAGCAGTGTCAGATTACCCTGCGCGGCTCTGTCCAGCAGCGGTTGCCATCCCTGCGGTCTGCTGTCCAGTTCTTCGCGGTAACGCTGTTCAAACTCAGCAAACTGATCGCTGTTAGCGTGGAACCACTTGCGTAAATCGGTATCCGGCGCAACATCCTTATTCCATTCATCATAATTCAGATCGGTTTTTTTAATGCCGCGCGGCCACAGCCGGTCAACCAGCACACGGTAACCATCACTTTCCGCGACCTCATCATAAACCCGTTTGCAGAAAATCATATTGCGGCTCCTTTAATCTGTTTTTCATGAGTCAGTAACCAGGCTTTGCGTTCAGTTCCTCCGGCATAGCCGGTCAGCTCACCATTTTTGCCGGTAACGCGGTGACACGGCACCAGTACCGAAACCGGATTCATGCCATTTGCCCGTCCGACAGCCCGGACAGCACGCGGGCAGGATAACGACTCAGCCAGCATACTGTAAGTAACCGTACAGCCAAACGGCACGGACAGTAAAGCATCCCAGACTTTTTGCTGAAAAGGCGTTCCCGGCAGCACCAGCGGAACCGTAAATTCCGTCAGTTTACCGGCAAAATAGTCCTGCAATTGTGTATCCAGCAGTGCCAGATAAGGATGACTTCCGTCTGCCACCGCCATTTTCAGCCGGGCCGAAACCAGCTGCAAGGTATCTTCACGACGGTTATCCTCAGTAAATTCCAGAAAACAGATACCCTGCTCCGTTGCTGCTGCCGACATATCACCCAATACTGTGCTGATTTGTGTACGATATATCATCAGAGTTCCTTTGTTTTTCGCGTACCGTTATAAGGTGTACTGTTTTCTTTACGAAACTGTCTGTTTTTTGAGTTAAAATTGATTTTATTATGCTCAACTTCTTTTTAGTGAAAACTTGATTGAACTCACACTAATGAGTAAAGTACATCCCATCGATACAGCACATTGACTGTACCATTTTAGATTAACAGATAAACACGTTCACCTGAGTATTGAACATTATTTTCAGAAATAATGGAGGAATTGTTATGGCTAAATTAATTAAATCCACAAAAACAACTTTCGATCGTATTACCACTGCAGTTATGACAATTTCTGTACCGCACTTCTTTTAATTAAGACGCGACAAATTGCCGGTGCCGCTGTTATTCAGGCGGCACAAAAAAAATCGACAGCTCAAATGCTGTCGATTTTTTTATTTATGTTATTCCGCAACTAACGGTTTATTGTGCGCTTTTTGCGATATCCGGCACTTTGGCCAGGTCAGCGGCAATCTTAACGGTTTCATCAAGATACGCATCCGGTCCTTCGTAATCTTTCGGCAGTGCCTCCAGATTCGCCAGCGGTTTCTTACCTTCACGGGCATAACGTTCATTAATCCGTTTCAGTCTGATCCCTTCCAGTTCTTTATCTTCTTTATCACGCTTCGCGTAATTCAGAGAGATAATATACTGTGTTGGCTTATTCGCCTTAAACCGAGTCAGATCCTCATAAATATATCCGAATTCCGGATCGGCTTTTGAACGTTCCTGATATTTCTGCGCCAGCTCAGGTACTGCTTTACGGATAATATCAGTCTGTGAATACTCCGCCGGGGCAATGCTGTCCCACGGCAGTGCATTATCCTCAAAACTTTCACCGATATCGTCGTTATCAAAGCCGGTCGGCATAATGATATCCGGGGTCACCCCTTTACGCTGGGTACTGCCGCCGTTGATACGGTAGAATTTCTGGATGGTATATTGCACAGAACCTAAATCCGGCCATTCCGGGCGCAGCATCTGATCGTAAATCCGGCTGACCGGACGGTGCTGCTGCACAGTTCCTTTACCGAAGGTCGGCTCACCGACAATCAGTGCACGGCCGTAATCCTGCATCGCTGCCGCGAAAATCTCAGACGCGGAGGCACTCAGGCGGTCAACCATCACCACCAGCGGACCTTTGTAGTAAATGACATCATCGCTGTCAGCATCTTCACGGACACGGCCGTTATTATCCCGCACCTGTACCACCGGACCACTGGTGATAAACAGACCGGACAGATCCACCGCTTCAGTCAGTGCACCGCCGCCGTTGCCGCGCAGGTCGATAATCACCGCATCCACTTTCTCTTTCGCCAGTTTCTGCAGCTGGGTTTTGGTGTCATTGGTCAGACCCACATAGAAGCCCGGAATATTGAGCACCGCGACTTTCTGGTCGCCGACCTGTTTGATGGTCATTTTCACCGCTCTGTCTTCCAGGCGGATCTGCTCACGGGTCAGGGTTACAATACGCGGTTTGGCACCTTTGGTATCACCCAGCACTTCCAGTCGGACTTTACTGCCTTTGGCACCTTTGATTTGTGATACCACATCATCCAGGCGCCAGCCGACCACATCCACCATCGGCTTTCCGGTCTGGCCGACAGCCAGAATTTTATCCCCGACCGCCAGTTCCTTGCTCTTCAGCGCAGGACCACCGGCGACCAGTGAATTAATCACCGTATAATCATCATCCATCCGCAGCACGGCACCGATGCCTTCCAGAGACAGGCTCATTTCAGAGTTAAACTGCTCGGTATTGCGCGGGGAGAGATAACTGGTGTGCGGATCGATCTCGCGGGCAAACGCGGTCATGATCAGCTGGAAGACATCCTCACTTTTGGTCTGAGTCAGACGCTTAAGGGCGTAGGTATAGCGCTTGGTGAGAGTTTCTTTGATTTCGTTGTCATCTTTGCCGGACAGTTTCAGGGTCAGCCAGTCATATTTGACTTTGGCATCCCACAGTTTGTCCAGCTCGGCTTCTGTCTGCGGCCACGGCGCTTTGCTGCGGTCCACATCAATGACATCATCGCCGTCAAAATTCATCGGCTGTTTCAGGCGGTTCAGCGCATACTGAAAGCGCTCAAAACGGCGTTTCTGTGACAGATTAAACAGATCATATAACGGCTGTAACTCCCCTTTGCGGAGATAGTTGCCGACATCTGCTTTATTTTTGCTGAATTTCGCCACATCAGACGCTAAAAAGACGTTATGGCTGTAATCCAGCAGATTCAGATAGCGTTCCAGGATTTTCGCTGAAAATTCCGGGTCCAGCTGAAACTGGCGGTAATGGGAGTGCAGAAACCGGGATGTCACACGCTCACTGACCGTGGAGTGCTCCGGTGCCTGCTGAGTATCCGGTAACTGGCTGATTTTGACATCCGGCAGCGCAGTGGTGCCGGTTTTTGCCATCGTATTGCCGGTTAAACTGAATCCGATGAGCAACGCCAGGGGTAAAAATTTGTTCATGCCTCGGTTGACTCCGTATCAGAATTTTAAGTGTTCCGCACGCACGATCATTGCCAACCCTGAAGGCAGCTGAACACGTACACCGTCTTTGGTGATCTCGAGAACCTGCGCATCCATAACGCCGGAACCGACTGTCACTTTCAGTTGCTGTCCAACCTTCAGTGCCTGAATATCAGTAATTGGTGTCAGTTCAGACTGAGATTCGGGACGGGGTGCACGTGGTTTACGTGGTGCGTCAGCGGATTTTGGCGACTGAGCTTTGCCGGTACGCGGCGCTTTAGGCTTGTCCGTACGGCTGCTGCGGGAGTCAGCGGCAGCTTTATCTGCCTGACGCGGTTTTTTCCCGCCTTCCTGCTCACGTTTCTGCGCGCGCTGTGCCTGGACTCTGGCTTTAGCTTCCGTTAACTGGGTACGGGCATGTTCAACATGTTCCGCTTCCAGATCGCCGCAATCGTTACCATCCAGATCAACACGTTTAGCCCCTTCTTTAACGCCGTACAGGTAGCGCCAGCTTGAGGTATACATCCGCAGTGCGGTACGTAACTGTGTTTTACTGATACCATCTTCTTCAGTGATACGACTGACGATATCGCGGAAGATGCCGATTTTCAGCGGACGGGCTTCGCCTTCTGCCACAAAACATTGCGGGAAGCGCTGAGCCAAAAATGAAATAATTTCTTTACTGCTATTCAACTTGGGTTGATTTTCCATGAATTTTCCTGATTACAACGGTGCTTTGCCAACCAGCAGGCATGAACAGGCGTCATTATAATAGTGTTGCAGACAAATGCTATGCTCCCGGAGGCCTAACTTGCGATCATTTCACGATATTTCGGCATAAAGCACGTTGCAATATGTGCGCAGAGCGCGTCATTCAAGGCTTTGAGACCAATTTCATCATTATTATCAAAACGATTAAAAATCGGGCTGTCGATATCCAGCACGCCGATAATCTGACCATTTACGATAAGCGGCAACACGATTTCTGAGTTACTGGCCGAATCACAGGCAATATGTCCGGCGAAATCATGCACATCATCCACACGGATGACCCGTCCCTGCGCAACCGCCGTTCCGCAGACACCCCGTCCCGCAGGAATACGGACACAGGCGACTTTGCCCTGAAACGGTCCCAGCACAAGGGTATCACCCTGGAGAAGATAGAATCCGGCCCAGTTTATCTGTTCCAGTTCATCAAACAGGACAGCACTGACATTGGACAGTGTTGCGATGACATCTTTCTCATCACTGATGAGCGATGTTAAACGGCGGGTTAAATCCTGATAAAACGCGAGTTTGTTCATGTGTCACACTACAGTTACGGGTTAAATATCCGGTTAAAGTAATGTTTAATTTATATCAAATAACAGGGCAGCCCTATAGGAATAATTACAAATCCTTTCACATTTTCCGGGAATAAGGAGAGAAAAAACGGCGGGAATAAAAAAAAGACCGGATAAAGTCCTCTATCCGGTCCAGGGAAAAAGGCTCGTAGCGAGCCGTGCGCTAAAATTGCCATTGAAAATATCGTACAACCTACATGATTAAGATTAGTCGGTTTGGTTACATATGCAAAATATTTATTTATCAAATCGTTAACATATATCTGATTTAAATGGCTTATATTTCAGTTAGTTAATTAATAACCGAATATTAATCGTTAAATTTCATAATTAATATGTGTTATTTATCACCACACAGCGCACCGGCAGCCTCTTTCACCGGGGTCAGATCCATCTCTTTTTCCGGGTTTCCGGGTTGTTTTAATGTAATAACTGAGAGGTCAGTCACTTTTATTTTCTGCTCTTTCGCCTGTTGTGCCGCCACATCATTCAGCGGGTATGACATCAGTGTGGACGGATTAATCACCCACAGTGCATTTCCGTCCCGGCAGTTGATCATCACTTCCTCACGGGTAAACGGCCATTTCTCACCAAACTGGAATTTGCTGATGGTTTTCAGCGGCGCAGCCTGTGCCGCTCCCGCCAGTAAAAGAGGAATTAATGCCAGAGCTTTCATCATCGTGTGTCCCGGTTGTCAGCCTGCCTGAGAGTTACGCAGGCTGATAAGTTGCAAAAATCGCCACCATTAAAATGGCCAGTGTGCCGAGAATTATCTCAATCCAGCTGTTAATCATCAACAGGCGGAAGCGGCCTGATTGTGCGATTTTCGGTACTACCGCATAACGGTTGATTACCGCCAGCAGGACCATCGTCAGTACCAGCCCGGTTTTCAGCCACAACAGTGCCTGATAATCACTGCCGCTCCACTGCGGCCAGTCCGGCAGCAGCATCAGAGTACTGATAAGGCCGGTTGCCAGTACCAGGAAGACAGCAAGGTGACCCAGGTTCGAAAAACGGATCAGTGTCGCGGTAACGTCCTTTGGCAGTCCCTCTGCAAGCGTGTCCCGCCGGAGCAGGATCAGCAGACAAACCAGGAACGGCCATAATCCGCCGAACCAGTAAGCAGCACTGAGCAGATGAACAACCTGATTAAGCTGATATAACCGCCCTGTCCAGCCGCTGTACAGCATACCGTGGCCGGTAAACGCATGCAGCGCCAGCATTACTGCCGCACACACCAGAAACAGCGAACTTTGTGCTCTGCCGGCCGGCAGAAGCAGTCCGCCGCAGAGAACCACCGCAAGCACCAGTTGCCAGCGCCAGATCTCCCCGAAAGATGTCGACAGTACGGTGAATATAATATCCGGGTCCTGCATATCTGCCCAGCCGTCCCCCATCAGTGCTGCCTGTAACAGCAGCCAGAGAAAGGTTGTCAGAGCCGTGAGCACCGCTGCACAGCGCGCCGTGTAACGAAGCCTGACCCGCAGCAGCAGCGCCACCCGATCACCGGAGAGCAGAACAGAGAACAGGCCGCAGCCCGCAAGGAGCATTACGGCCGTAAAATGAATGAAGCGGCAGATAATCAGCAGCGCTTCCGGTGTCAGTTCCATAACCGGCTTATTTCACCGTAAACTGATAGTCACCGTTGGTTTTATGTCCGTCAACAGAAACCACTTTCCATTCGACATGATAGACACCGGCAGGCAGCGTTTCCGTCAGCGGGAGGATCAGACGGGTATCATTCCCTTCCGCCAGTTCCGGTTTTCCGGCTGCCACACTCTTATTTTGTGCATCTTTCACACTGATTTTACTGAATTTAAGTTCAATACCTTCGGAGAAGTCCAGAGAGATATGTTCAGGCGATCCGGTCACTGCGGTATCAGCCGCCGGAACCAGCGTTTTGACATGCGCATGCGCGAAAGCCTGCTGGCCGGATAAACCAACGAATAAAACAACAACAGCAGATAATTTGCGCCAGTGCGCCGTCAGGTTAGTTAACATAATGGTATGCCTCATTTTTGCAGGTGATGTAATTATGCGGGACATACTAGCGCAACCGGGGGTATTGCGGAAACCTTCACAGGCCGAAGAGTGTTTTTTGTGATCGGTAACACAAATAAAAACCACACAAATATCAGTACATTATGATAATTGTGTGGTTATATTATAAATAATAATGCTGTTAGCAATAATCAGCTTGCTGAAGGCTCGCTCGCCATACGACCCAGATCTTTATCCAGCAGGAACATCGATTTACCGCTGTCACCCACCATCGCAAATTTATCCAGTACAGATTTGAACAGTTTTTCTTCTTCGTGTTGTTCAGCCACATACCATTGCAGGAAGTTAAAGGTGGAGTAATCCTGTGAGGTCAGCGCAGCATGTACCAGTTTATTAATTTCATCAGTAATTAATTTTTCATGCTCCAGCGTCAGAGTGAAAACTTCACTCACTGAACCGAATTCAGTCGGTGGTGCATCGATGGCTCCCAGCAGCGGCATCGCGCCGGTATCGCTGAGATAATTAAACAGGCGCTGCATATGTTCCATTTCTTCCGCGGCATGCGCTTTTAAAAATGCGGCAGCACCCTCGTAACCTTTATCCGCACACCATGCGCTCATCTGCAGATATAAATTTGAGGAATAGAATTCAAGATTCAGCTGGGCATTCAGTTGTTTGACCATATCCGTCTTTAACATATACAGGCTCCTGAGTAATAGTTTATTTCATCATCTGCGGTCATTATGCACACTCCTGCCGGGAAGAAAAGTGCTATTTAATAATTTCACAACATATTGAAAACAAAATGATTTTGTAAAGATAATCAGAATTAATCGCATTCTCTTTATGATTGAAATGAACACGCCCCAATCCGGGCTTGCAGTCCGGCGGAAGCTCAGTTAAGTTAAGGCCGTCAGCCGTTACAGGAGCATATTGTGAGTTATAATCTTGCCGAACTCAGTCAGGAAGAGATGGATAAAATTAATGCGGACTTAGCCGCATCCGGTGTCGCCTTTAAAGAGCGCTATAATATGCCGGTGATTGCCGAGCAGGTGCAGCAGACACTGCCGGAATCCCTGCGTGCCTATTTTGCTGAACGTCTGGTGTTTTACCGTCAGCGCAGTGCCGGATTATCCCGCCTGCCGTATGAGCCGAACGCCAAACGCTGAATATAACAAAGGCGTGCAGTTACACGCCTTTTTACGGTTTAACCGTCAGTGTCATTACTGCGGCAGACTGTAAGTCATGGTTTTCGCCGCGCAATTGATATCAACAGTATAGCTGACCTGCTTTTTCGAGCCGCGCACTACCAGCGGCACACTGTAATTACCGTCTTTCTCAGTCACTTCCGCCACATTAACCCAGGCAACCGGCTTGCTGCCCAGCAGCGCTTTATCATCCTGCCAGCGCGGGTAACGGCTCTGCACAAAATCATATTTCACCTGTGCCGCTATCTGATCTTTGTTCAGCGATTCGCACGACGGGAACGTCACCATACGCTCATTTTTGACTTCTGCTGTCGCCGGCGCCTGTGCGCTGACGGTGAATGCCAGCAGAATACCTGCACCTGCCAATCCGGTACGGGTGAACAGATTCATTGCTTTCATAAAACCTCCTGTTTTAATCCCGAAAGAGACTAAATGTCATTTTTATACAATAGCGCTTAATCAAATTTTACTTAATGCTTATTGATTCAAACTAACATATTTATTATCAGGAAATTGTGACACTTGTTAAATATTTGTTTCTGTTATTCGCTATCGTCATCTTCCTCATCAAACATCGCGCGGATCTGCTCACCGCCGTGATGCCGTTCGCGTAACTCTGCCGCAACCTGTGCGATGGCCTCACCACTGCTCATTCCTTCCTGCATCAGGGTATGGATACGCTCAACAGCGGCCTGCTGTTCTTCATGACTTAACGCGGGCATTCCGGTAAACATAATCACCTTCTATAACATTTCAGTAAAAAACACATTATACTCATAATGATGGCGGTACGCATCCGCCTGTTTTCCGATAAAATAACCGGCAGTTTCCGGACACAGATTACTGACAAATTTAATGATGACATCACATTCCGTACCTGTACTGACACCGCTCGAATACCAACCCGGTCTTGCCCTGACCCTGTTTGCCCCGCTGTCACACCAGCCGTGGGCCATGCTGCTGCACTCCGGTAGTGCACAACATCAGCATAACCGCTTTGATATTCTGACCGCCGATCCCCTGATGACCCTGACCACCCGGGGGGATGAAACCTTAACTGAAGATAGCCGGGGCCGGTGTGTCCGTCAAAATGAGGACCCGTTTCAGTTACTGGATACTGCACTGGCGCAGTGCGGACTGAATCCGCTGCCGCACGATGATTATCCGTTTGCGGGCGGTGCTATGGGATTGTGGGGATATGATCTCGGACGGCGGACTGAATCCCTGCCGTCGCTGGCACGCAATGAACTCTCTGTCCCGGACATGGCCGCGGGTATTTACGACTGGGCGGTGATTGTTGACCACCAGCGCCGCTGCGCCACATTAATCACTTATACGGATCCCGCCGCACGTCTGCACTGGCTGGAAAACCAGACCGCACCGGAAACCGTGCCTTTCGCCCTGACCGGTGACTGGCAGTCCGATATGACCGAAACGGAATATCACGCCAATATTGCCCGTATTCATGACTATTTACAGGCCGGTGACTGTTATCAGGTCAACTTATCACAGGGATTTACCGCCCCGTATGAGGGGGATGAATGGCAGGCTTTTCTGCGGCTGAATGACGAAAACAAAGCGCCGTTTTCCGCATTTCTCCGCCTGCCGGATGCCGCCGTGTTATCGGTGTCACCGGAACGCTTCCTGTGGCTGAAAGACGGCACCGCCGAAACCCGTCCTATCAAAGGTACCCGTCCCCGTCATCTGGCTGATCCGCAGGCTGACGAGGCAGAAAAACAGGCACTGGCCGCGTCAGAAAAAGATCGTTCGGAAAACCTGATGATTGTTGATCTGATGCGTAATGATATCGGCCGGGTGGCACTTCCGGGTTCGGTCAGCGTACCGTCGCTGTTTGCTGTTGAGCCGTTCCCTGCGATCTGGCATCTGGTCAGTACCATTACCGCACAATTACCTGCGGCATGCCGGGCGGCACATTTATTGCGGGCCTGTTTTCCCGGCGGTTCCATTACCGGCGCGCCGAAAATCCGCGCGATGGAAATCATTGAAGAACTCGAGCCTGTCCGCCGCCACGCCTACTGCGGCGCTATCGGTTATATCAGCGCCTGCGGCACTATGGATACCAATATCGCGATCAGAACCCTGATTGCGGAAGACAACCATCTTTATTGCCGGGCTGGTGGCGGGATCGTCGCCGACAGCCGTGCCGCAGATGAATACCAGGAAACGTTTGATAAACTGGGCCGCATCCTGACAGTGCTGCCGGAGAGAAAAAATGAGTCCGCTTGAACGCTTTATTCCGCGGTTTCAGTTAACCCGCCCCTCTGAAGCAGAAATTGCCGGTGAACGTGACCGCCGGGCGGCAGTGTTATTGTCCATTACCAATAAAGAGCGGCCCGGCATTCTGCTGACTCAGCGGGCCGCGTCGATGCG
Organism: Morganella sp. BCCO 40_0007; assembly: GCF_032989665.1. Classification (NCBI taxonomy): domain Bacteria; kingdom Pseudomonadati; phylum Pseudomonadota; class Gammaproteobacteria; order Enterobacterales; family Morganellaceae; genus Morganella; species Morganella sp. BCCO 40_0007. The sequence continues at coordinate 263,818 of NZ_JAVBIN010000003.1, forward strand.
CTCCCATCCCGGCCAGATTGCCCTGCCGGGCGGCGCGGCGGACCCCGGTGAAATCTCCCCCATCGCCACAGCACTGCGTGAGGCACGCGAGGAAGTCGGTATTCCGCCGCAGTCTGTACAGGTGCTGGGACAGATGGCGCCGGTGGACAGTGTGACAGGTTTCCGGGTGACACCGGTGGTCGGAATTATTCCGTCATCACTGCCGCTGTCGGGTAACCCGCAGGAAGTGGCGGATATCTTTGAACTGCCGCTTGATGCCGCCCTTGACCTGAGCCGTTACCGCTACATTGATATGACCCGTAATACCGTGGAGCGCCGCCTCTACTTTTACTTATATGAAGGACGGATGATTTGGGGGTTAACAGCCGGTATTTTATATCGTCTCGCAACGCAAGTGAAAAATGATTGATTTGTAACCGATTTCACACTTCTGCCCTATTTCCCCCTGTTTTTTTTCATCAGGTATGCCCGATTTTTATCCGAAAGCGCTGTTACGCAGTGAAAAATGCGATAAACTACTTTATCCGTGTGAGCAAATAACAGTAAAGTAACGCGCTTTACGATAAATCACTATTACATTGTTTTTTAAGGAGTCTGACGTGATTAGCGTTTTTGACATGTTTAAAGTGGGTATTGGTCCTTCCAGCTCCCATACCGTAGGGCCGATGAAAGCCGGGAAGCAGTTTGCTGATGAGTTGGTTGAAAAAGGTCTGATTTCCCGTGTGACCCGCGTTTCTGTTGATGTCTACGGATCACTCTCCTTAACCGGGAAAGGTCACCACACCGATATCGCCATCATTATGGGTCTGGCCGGGAACTTACCGGCAACCGTGGATATCGATGGTATTGCCGGTTTTATCCGCAATGTGGAAGAGACTGAGCGTCTGTCACTGGCCAATGGTCAGCAGACTGTGGATTTCCCGCGTGAAGGCGGCATGAATTTCCACACCGGTAACCTGCCGCTGCACGAAAACGGTATGAGCATCACTGCATTTGCCGGTGATGAAGAACTGTACACCAAAACCTATTACTCCATCGGCGGCGGGTTTATCGTCGATGCAGAGCATTTCGGCCAGGATAACGCCAACGAAACACCGGTCTCCTACCCGTATGCTTCAGCTGAAGAGCTGCTCAATCACTGCCATCAGACCGGGCTTTCTGTCTCCTCTCTGATGCTGAAAAATGAGCTGGATATGCACAGCCGTGAAGAGATCGACGCGTATTTCGCCGATGTCTACAAAACCATGACTGACTGTATCGCCCACGGTCTGGAAACCGAAGGTATTCTGCCGGGGCCGCTGCGTGTACCGCGCCGTGCTGCTGCGCTGAACCGCCTGATCAACTCAGCCGGTAATCTGTCCAAAGACCCGATGAACGTGGTTGATCTGGTTAACATGTTTGCACTGGCCGTCAACGAAGAAAACGCCGCGGGCGGCCGTGTGGTCACCGCACCGACAAACGGTGCCTGCGGGATAGTGCCTGCCGTACTGGCATATTATGATCACTGCATCGAGAAAGTCACGCCGGAAACCTACCTCCGGTACTTCCTCGCCTGCGGCGCGGTCGGTATTCTGTACAAGATGAACGCATCTATCTCCGGTGCGGAAGTCGGTTGTCAGGGCGAAGTCGGCGTAGCCTGCTCCATGGCAGCGGCCGGTCTGACTGAAATCCTCGGCGGCAGTGCGGAACAGGTTTGTGTCGCAGCCGAAATCGGCATGGAACACAACCTGGGCTTAACCTGTGACCCGGTTGCCGGTCAGGTTCAGGTGCCATGTATCGAACGTAACGCCATTGCCTCCGTGAAAGCGATCAACGCCGCCCGTATGGCTATGCGCCGTACCAGCGCACCGCGCGTTTCTCTCGATAAAGTCATCGAAACTATGTATGAAACCGGGAAAGACATGAACGCCAAATACCGTGAAACATCACGCGGCGGTCTTGCAATCAAGGTTCAGTGCGACTGATTTTGTGAATTAAGTCTCAAAACATAATTCGGTAACATTAATATCCCTGCAACATTGCAGGGATATTTTTTACCTGAAGCGCATCAGCACCGGTTGTTTTTCAATCAAACCATCCTGTTTTCAGGCAGAAATGCTAACAATATGTGAAACTCATCAACATAACACTCTGATAAATACCTCATTCGCAACCCATCACTCTGAGAAATAACTCTTTCAACACAATAATTAACTATAATTAAGTGTTTAATGTTTCTGTTTTGTTGTTTTCTGACGGAAAGCAAGTTTTTTTACATCCATAGAATGTTACTCTGTCATTTAATTAGTGCCCCGAAATTAATTACCGCTGCTTAAACGTAAATAATTAGCGGTATCACGGGCCTGAGACTATCTTTACACCGGAGTCTTACGGTTTTTTTCCTGACCCATAAAAGATTCTGTGTAATACACAAGAACCATCCTGTCTGATGTTAAGGGGGAACAGAGGTGAGTATAGCCATTATGATTGGCACCCACGGTAAAGCCGCTGAGCAGTTACTGCGCACGACTGAAATGCTGATCGGTGAACAGGAGAACGTCTCCTTCATCGATTTCGTACCGGGGGAAAATGCCGACACACTATATGCGAAGTACAATGAAAAGCTGCCCGGTTTATCAACCGCTGACGGGGTTTTATTCCTCGTTGATACCTGGGGCGGCAGCCCGTTCAACGCAGCAAACCGCATCGTAACCGAGCAGGACCAGGCCGCAGGCGGCAACAGTAATTATGAGATAGTCACAGGCGTCAACGTACCGATGCTGGTCGAAACCTTTATGTGCCGCGATGACAATCCGTCATTACAGGAACTGGTTGCGGTCGCACTGGAAACCGGCCGCGAAGGTATCCGCGCCCTGAAAGCACAGGACGAACCGGCACCGAAAGCGGCACCTGCACCAAAACCGGCCGCACAGCCGGCGGCACCGGCAGGCCCGGGCGGACACATGATCATCGCCCTCGCCCGTATCGATGACCGTCTGATCCACGGCCAGGTCGCCACCCGCTGGACCAAAGAAACCAACGTCAAACGTATTATTGTTGTCAGTGACGATGTCGCCAACGATACGGTCCGCTCAACACTGCTCAAGCAGGTCGCGCCTCCGGGTGTTACCGCGCACGTGGTGGATGTCGCCAAAATGGTCCGTGTCTGGAATAACCCGAAATACGCCAATGACCGCTGTATGCTCCTGTTTACCAACCCGGCCGATGTTCTGCGCCTGGTGGAAGACGGCGTGGAGATCAAATCGGTTAATATCGGCGGGATGGCTTTCCACGAAGGTAAAAAACAGGTTAACAATGCGGTTTCCATCGATGAGAAAGATATTGAGGCATTTAAAGCACTGAATGACCGCAACATCGAGCTGGAAGTCCGCAAAGTCTCCACCGATTCAAAAATAAAAATGATGGATTTAATCAGCAAAGCTGAAAGTTAATTTGACCCATTACTCAATACAAAATTTGTTGTTTGCAAAATGACTGGTTAAAGGAGAAACACAATGGAACTTTCCGTTGTACAAATCGTCCTGGTCTTCATCGTTGCCTGTGTCGCGGGTATGGGGTCAATCCTCGATGAATTCCAGTTCCACCGCCCTCTGGTCGCCTGTACGCTGATGGGGATCGTACTGGGTGATATGAAAACCGGGATCATGATCGGCGGTACGCTGGAAATGATCGCGCTCGGCTGGATGAACATCGGTGCGGCAGTGGCACCGGATGCGGCGCTGGCGTCCATCATTTCCACTATCCTGGTTATCGCCGGGGGTCAGAACATCGGTGCCGGTATCGCGCTGGCGATTCCGCTGGCAGCAGCCGGTCAGGTACTGACCATTATTGTCCGTACCATCACCGTTGCCTTCCAGCACATGGGTGACCGTGCGGCGGATAAGGGGAATCTCACCGCTCTGGGGATGATCCACGTCAGTGCCCTGCTGTTACAGGCAATGCGTATCGCTATCCCGGCTGTCATTGTGGCCGTGTCTGTCGGTACTGATGTTGTCCGTGAAATGCTTGACTCGATTCCGGACTGGGTCACCAACGGTCTGAATATCGCAGGCGGCATGATTGTTGTGGTCGGTTACGCGATGGTTATCAACATGATGCGTGCCGGCTACCTGATGCCATTCTTCTATCTGGGTTTCGTTACCGCGGCATTTACTGATTTCAACCTGGTTGCGCTGGGTGTTATCGGTGCGGTTATGGCTGTGCTGTATATCCAGCTCAGTCCGAAATACAACAAATCGGAAGTCGTTGTCGCTGCCGGCAGCAAAAACGACCTGGATAACGAGTTAGACTAAGAAGGTGAGCAACATGGTTGATACTACAAGCAACGTAACCGGCAGAAAACAGTTAAGAAAGAGCGATATCCGGGGTGTTTTCATCCGCTCAAACCTGTTTCAGGGTTCATGGAACTTTGAACGTATGCAGGCGATGGGCTACGCATTCTCGATGGTACCGGTGATCCGCCGTCTTTATCCGGAAAATAATGAAGAACGCAGACAGGCTATCAAACGCCATATGGAGTTCTTTAACACACATCCGTATATGGCTGCCCCTATCCTCGGTGTGACCTGTGCGATGGAAGAGCAGCGTGCGAATGGCGCGGCTATCGATGATGGTGCCATCAACGGCATCAAAGTCGGTCTGATGGGACCGCTGGCCGGTGTCGGTGACCCGATCTTCTGGGGTACCGTGCGTCCGGTCTTTGCTGCCCTAGGTGCGGGGATTGCCATGACCGGCAGCCTGCTCGGGCCGTTACTGTTCTTCTTCCTGTTTAACCTGGTTCGCCTGGCAACCCGTTATTACGGTGTGGCTTACGGCTATAAAAAAGGACTGGATATTGTTCAGGATATGGGCGGCGGCTTCCTGCAGAAACTGACAGAGGGGGCGTCAATCCTCGGTCTGTTTGTTATGGGCGCGCTGGTGAATAAATGGACAAAAGTGAATATCCCGCTTGTGGTGTCGGAAATTAAAAACCCGACCACCGGCGAGATGGAAATCACCACTGTCCAGACCATCCTTAACCAGCTGATGCCGGGCCTGATGCCGCTGCTGCTGACATTCGGTTGTATGTGGCTGCTGCGCCACAAAGTGAATGCCCTGCTGATTATTATCGGCTTCTTTGTGCTGGGCATTCTGGGTTACGTCTTTGGTTTCCTGGGACTGTAACCGGCAACACACGCGTTAACGGACGTATATTTTCAAAACGCGTATTTTCAGAATGAATATGTTAGTTTAAACGGGAGGCTCGCCTCCCGTTTTTTGTTTCACTTCAGGGGAAAGAACCACAATGACTGTAAATGATATTGTTCTGCTGGCCGTGATTGTGCTGATGCTGCTGTTTGCCGTTTATGACGAATTTATTGTTAACACACTGAAAGGCAAAACACAGCTGCGGATAAAACTGCGCCGTAACCATCGCGCTGATGCCGTGATCTTTATCCTGCTTATCGGTATTGTTATTTATAATAATATAACCGGACACGGCAGCCCGTTAACAACCTATTTACTTTCCGGGTGTATTATCATTGCAATTTATCTGGCCTTTATTCGTTCACCAAAGTTATATTTTAAGCAGGATGGCTTTTTTTACGCCAATGCATATATTAAATATGACAGAATAAAAACAATGAATTTATCAGAAGACGGCATTCTTCTTGTGGGTTTGGAAAATCGGAAAATTTACATAAAAGTTACCCATCTTGATGATTTACAAAAGATTTATAATTTTATGATTAATCATAAATAATAACCCCTGATTTTTATCCCCCTACAGAAATAAAGACTAATGATAATATTAGTCTTTATTTTCTTATTAAATAACCCAGTAATGAAAATCATTCTCATTAGCATCTTTCTAAATTAAAATATATATTCTTGCCTTTTTTATTTTCTGTGATATCTTTCCGGTCACGTCATTGGGGAGTAGCCTGTTCTGTTATTAACCTCACAGAGAAATAACAGAAAATCCGTGTCAACATACTTGCGTGATATTATATCAGCATGGTGCGGATGCCGTTTCGGTTGGCAAGACCATAGACACGCAGTTCACCGGAGGTCGGGGTTGGATTGTGTGTATATGGATAAGCTACCCGACCGAGACTGAGTTTATGAGTTTTTACGCCACCCTCGTCCTTGCCCTGGCCCTGTCTATGGATGCCTTCGCCGTTGCTGTCTGCAAAGGCGCTACCCTGAACAAACCACCTTTACGTGAAGCACTGCGCACCGGTTTTATCTTTGGCATAATTGAAGCTGTCACCCCGCTTATCGGCTGGGCAATTGGTATTTATGCCAGTCAGTATGTGATGGAATGGGATCACTGGATTGCCTTCTCACTGCTGTTTATCCTCGGTGCCCGCATGATTTACAACAGTGTCACCGCCGGTGATGACTGCTGTGCCCGTCATGAAAAACCACAACGTCACAGCGCATTACATCTGGCAACCACCGCCGTTGCCACCAGCCTGGATGCCATGGCAATTGGCGTCGGTCTTGCATTCCTGGAAGTTAATATTGTCCATACCGCGATGACTATCGGGCTGATGACCATGATTATGGCCACCACAGGGATGATACTCGGGCGTTATATCGGCCCGCTGCTGGGCAAACGGGCTGAAATTATCGGCGGGATTATACTGATTATTATCGGATTCACCATTCTGTATGAACACATCGGTTAATCCGCAGTGGTGATACGTTTTCATGACCCGCTCCGGCGGGTCTTGTTGTTTTTGAATCTGACTTATTCTTCCCGGCGGTATACGCGGATCAGAAAATCGGTTTCACAGGAAAATGCGGTTTCGGCTGCCAGCTGATTTCTGACCGCATCCGTCGCTTTCCAGGCAAACGGCGTCATGGAGAGCAGCGCGAGTGCATCCGCACCGTTCAGTACCATCGGATAAGCCACCTGCTGTTCCTCCGCCGGGCCAAATCCCGGAAAATGTTCTTCTTTCAGCGGATGCAGATGTACCTCATCATAAATACGCGATTTCAGCTGATACAGATGACGCGGTCCCGGTGTTACCGTAATCACAATACCGCCCGGTTTCACTACCCTGGTTAACTCGTCAGGATTACACGGCGCGTAGATCCGCAGCACGCCCTCCAGACTGTTATCCTCAAAGGGTAAGCGCTGACTGGATGCCACACAGAAGCTGACCTGCGGATAACGTTTTGCCCCGTACCGGACTGCGACCTTCGCCACATCCAGCCCGTAAACCGTAATCTGCCGTGCTGCAAGGCTTTCCGCCAGCGCACTGGTGTAATAGCCCTCACCACAACCGATATCCAGTACCTGTTCTGCCTGTACCGGTAAATATTGCTCAAATGCAGCGATCACCTGATCCCGCAGCGGACGGTAATGATGATTATCCAGAAATGCCCGGCGTGCCTGCATCATCTCTTTACTGTCACCCGGTTCTTTTGAGCGCTTGAACTGAACCGGCAGAAGGTTGATATATCCCTCTTTCGCAAGATCGAACTGATGGTGATTTTCGCAACTGTAACTGCCGGAACGGCGTGTCAGCGGGTGCTGGCAAAGCGGACATTGGTAAGACATAATCATTCACTGTGAAATAATGTAAGGGTGCAACCGGCAACGGCCTGTGCCGGTGACGGAAAATCTGAGGCGAAACCATACCATGAAAACCTACTGGTGGCAGGATAAAATTGATGATTATCAGCAATGGCACAGCCTGCTCATCAGGGTTAATCCGGAAACGGCAAATAAGGATGCACCGGCTCTGCTCAGCGGTCATAACAGCCGGATGCAATTACAGCTGCGCGGCACTCCGCTGTTCTGGGCAACCGTTCTGCGCGACCATTGCGGTGTCTGGCTGGTTTATAATCAGGATCATCCTGATCAGCGTAATCTGTTATCCCCGATCCGTGCACAGCAGACTCAAAAAATCAGCGCCCTGCCGGCGGAAGAACAAACCCCGCAGTGGTGCCGGTACTTTGCCCGTGATTTACAGGAACACTCTTCACCGTTGCTCGCCGCCGGAGAGTGGCTGCTGCGTCCGTTAAATATCACCCCGCCCTCTGCGCCGTATAGTGTCAATGCCCCGCAACCGCGTGAAAAATGGTGCTTCCGATCACCCGTAACCAAAGATATCAGCAATGCGGACTGGCGGTTATACAGTGAAGACCTGCCGGATCTGCAATCCCCCGAAAGAGTGATATTTGCGGACTGGTGGTTCGGCGGTTATCAACTGCTGCCGCGTTACGCGGTTGAACCGCAAAGCAGCCGCCTGAAATACTGGCGCAAAGTTGCCCGTGAAGGAAAACTGCCCCCGGTACTGATCTGGTATATCAGCGGCCTGGCATCCTACCTCATCCTGGACGGCCATTTGCGGTTACAGGCAGCGTATGATGAAAATATCCCCCCCTCCTTTATTGTACTCAGTCAGTACCATGAATGCCGTTACGAACCCGATCCGGCTGAGATTGAAAAAGTACAGCGGGCATTAGAACATCAGATGCATAAAAATCCGCGCCCGGATATCCGCGGAATAAACCAGACTTTAATCAGTCTGTATCAGACCCGCTACGGACGCCACGCCACCCGCAGCCGGGCAATACTGGGTGACGGCAGTACATGGGAAGAGGATGTTTCCCGCTATCTGCACCGGTATCAGGATACCGGGCATCTCACTGCCATTTTACGGCGGACAGAAGAAACGGAGTGACCCGCTAATCGGATAAATCTGCTGTGAATATTTTTTGTTCAACGCAGAATACAAGCTTTACCCGTCAGATTACTCTCCGCCCCCGGAGCCATATAAGGAATACCTATGTCCGGATTCACCCGTACCTTTATTACCCCTCTTCTGCTGCTGTTTTCAGCCTCGCTGTTTGCCGCAACAGATACCAAACCGGCAGCACCGGAAAAAACCGCCGCATCTGATCTGGATCTGGTCTTTGTTCTGGATAAAAGCGGTTCAATGTCCGGTTTTGAGCAGGACACCATCGGCGGTTATAACTCCGTTCTTGCGGAAAACCGTAAAAAAGAAGGAAATATTTACGTCACAACGGTTTTATTCAACCAGGAAAACAGCACACTGCACAACCGCGAACCTATCAGTAAAGTCAAAAACCTGACCCCGGATGATTACACCGTCGGTGGTAATACTGCATTACTCGATGCGGTCGGCGTAACAATTGAAAAAATCCGCGAAAACCGAAAAATCACCAAAAACAATAATGTACTATTTGTCATTATTACCGACGGTGAAGAGAACAGCAGCAGTAAATACAGTCGCGATAAGATCAAAGCAATGATTAATTCTGCTGAAAAAGAAGATAAGTGGGACTTTATTTTCCTCGGTGCCAATATTGATGCGATCGCAGAAGCCGGAAATATCGGAATTAAAAGCGACAACGCCACCGGTTATGTGCAGGATAAAGCCGGTTATGGCAAAGCGTATGAAGCGGTGAATAAAGCTGTTGAAGTCAAACAGCAATCAAAACCAATTACCTCCGACTGGAAAGCTGACGTCGAAAAAGATAACAACGAACGCAGTAAAAAATAACAAAACACCTCTTATTTATTCACCAAAACAGTACGGTTCGCCGTACTGTTTTATTTTCTCGTCCCGCCATTCTTTTTTCCCCGCAACTCTGCTTACCGTGAACATTAAATGACCAAAGTTCAGCCGGATAATTACGCCAATTTGACTATATTAATGCCAATAACAACCACGAGGTGTAATTATGTTTAATAAATCTTATCTTTTTTTAGCATTGATTCCTTTTATCTCTGTTGCCGCACCGGGTATTGATGAAAGTGATGATGTCACAACCTCAATGCCTGATTTTGCTACCGGTAAAATAGAACAATCTGCCGGTGTTAAATTAGGTTCAGGGTTTATCAGTGACGATGCAAATAACACGATTATCATCGGTAACACTGCCGATAAAAATGAAATCCCGCCGGAAAACCCGAACAGCAAAATACCGGACAATCAGCCAAAGCCGCCGGTGGCAAAGTCTGATTCTGATATTGCTATCGGTAACAGTGCCTATGCTGACGGTTCCGCTGACGGCCAGGCCGGAGCTCCGTCAATGGCTGTCGGTAATGGCGCCGTTGCCAAAGGTGAAGGCTCTGTTGCCCTCGGCAGCAAAGCTGTTTCTGACGGAATGGGCGGTGTGGCCATCGGTGATGCCGCGAAACAGAAAAACGGCGGGATCAGTATCGGCGGCAATGCCAGCGCCGGTGCGGGTGGTACTATTGATAACCCGTTCGGTGGTACAGTTGAAATCAACAACAGCGTTGCTATCGGCCGTGATGCAAAAGTCACCGGCGGCGCCATTGACTCCATCGCCCTGGGTTCCGGCTCTGTTGCCGGCAAAACCAGCGGTGATGCCCGCTTCCTGGACAAAACCGATGCGGCAGCTCAGTACACCGGTGAATTATCCATCGGTAAAAAAGCAGAAGCACCGGAATGGGGTGAAAAAGATACTTACCGCCGGATCACCAATGTCGCCGGTGGCTCAGAAGATACCGATGCTGCGAATATTGCCCAACTGAACGTGGTCAATAATACCGCCACTGCGGCAGAAAACACGGCCAAAGCAGCTGATACGAAAGCAACGGATGCCAAAAAAGCAGCTGATGCCGCAGACGGTAAAGCCACTGAAGCACAAAAAACGGCGGTAACGGCAAATACCAATGCGATTGATGCCCGTAATACGGCTTATACCGCCAATACCACAGCGCAGAAAGCCAATAATACCGCGAATAATGCGTATAACCTGGCAACACACAACTCAGCCCGTATTGATAAACTGGAGCTGCGCTATGATGAGCTGAATGACAAAATGCAGCGCGGTTTTGCAATGTCCGCCGCCACATCAAACCTGTTCCAGCCGTATAGCGTCGGTAAATTTAACCTCAGCGCGGCTGTCGGCGGATATAACTCTGAAAATGCCGTTGCTGTCGGCAGCGGCTACCGTTTCAATGAAAATGTCGCGGTTAAAGCCAGTCTCGCGACTTCTGCGTCAAACGGCGGAGATGTTATGTACGGTGCCGGTATGAATCTGGAATGGTAATAAACAGCTAAAAGTAACACAGGCTGCCGGCCGGATACCATTTTGCTATTCTGCGCCGGCAGCCATTACATTAATAATGTTTATTTTCCGTGTCGTTAACCATTATCCGGCAATTGGTTCCGGATAGCGGCAGCTCAGCAAAATATAAAAACAAAAATACCAATAATATGCCGGAAAAATCAGAATTTAGCACTCATCTTAAGTTCAGAACAGGCGACTAACGCTGATTTCTCAGAGTACAGAAAATAAAACAACCGAGGATAAAAATACAATTACAATCAATGCGAGTAATGTTCTGAATATACCCTTCAATGTTTGCTCAAGAAATACTAATCCGTGTTTGTTACCCATCTCTTTCAGAATCCATAGCGCTACTCATTTTATTTTAGTTATGTGAAACCCATCACGGTATAATGATATTACTTATCCATTTAGTCAATAAATATACTGTTTTTGAAATCTTTTTTTGATGAGTAATGGCTTCTCCCCCTGCAAACCTGATAATGAAACTCATTTTGTTTTGGTGCGTTTTCTGTCCGCTTTACACCTTCCCGGAAAGATCTGCATGCCGTACGGCCGGGACCTGAAATAATCCGTTCCATGCTATCAATTAGTTGATAATTCTTTATCACCCAAAGCATGATGCAACGCAATAAAATTTATATCATTATGTTATTAATGAATTTTTATCTTGTAAATCGCATATTTGTCACATCCGCCATCTGACACAAACACAATTATATACACTAATAATATCGAATTAATTAAAATTATCAGATTTTATGATTGAAAACCCATCCCGAAAACCTGAAAAGGCGTTTATCTGTTTTTTTTACTAAAAAAACGTGTTCAGGCGCAATTTTTATTTGCCTTAAGATCAGAAACCCAATAAATTACGCACCAAATTGGTTTAACCCAAAATTACATAGCAGCCATACACACAGATACAGGAGCTCCTGACACCCGCGGCTTGCATCAGCATCCCGGATGATTTTGATGTCATACTCATACTGACAATGATTTTGCAGACTCTATTTCGACCGGCACTTCCGCAATACGGCCGGATTTTTATGATGGACGCAGATTATTTATATCGCTAATTTTATTGGCAACATTATTTAATTAACGCCGGATTTATTGCTGTCAACGCAATAAATCAACACAACCTTATTATCTGGAAAGAACGAATAAAAATATTCGTTTTTTTATGGATGACGGGCTGTAAACTGCCATTGGCGCAGGCTGAACAGCCCGATCTCTGTGAGGGTGTTATTTCCAATTCTGCTGATATCGTAATCGTTTTTTAATTAGCTGATATTATCCGGCAATACTTATTTATTGCCGGATTTTTTTATTTCCTGTTTTATTTCTGTTTGTTCGTTTCCCGGGTATATGAAAGATAATGCACAACAGTTTTGCTTTGAATAATGGCACTTAACTGACTGTCAATCTGACGGTCATCCACTGTTGCCCGTTTATGCTGACGGTGATGCTCCGCAGGCGATGACACCATAAATGTCTCCATAAATTCATCGTGTGTACCCGGTACTGAAAATAATCCTCTTGAATATCCTCCGTCACGGAGCCGGACCCGTTTTAATTGCTCCATCAGGTCAAAAAATTGTGCCTGATGCTCTGTATTCACTTTGTACTGAATACACACCATTACCGGACTTTTATTATTCTCCGGATAATACTGAAATTCCTCCGGCAGGATAAGATGCTCAGAAGGCGACAAATTAATATTGTCGTGATCAATTTTTACTTTCAGCACACACAGCCAGACAACTACCGTACCGGCAGCCGCCGCAAGCAGCGCTGTCGTAACTGATGTGTGCGACGCAATCTGCCCCCAGATTAATGAACCGGATGCCATTGAGCCGGAAAATACCGTCAGATAAAGCGCCAGCCCTCTTGCCCTGACCCAGTCCGGCAACGCTGTCTGCGCTGATACCATCAGGGTGGAAAGTGTGATCAGCCAGCTGAATCCGGCAATAATACTGCCTGCAACCGCCAGATATTCCGAGGTGGTCACGGCAAATATCACCAGCACAATCACAGTACCGGCAGTCCCGGATGTCACTAACATTCCGGTGCTGAACCGTGCGCGTAACGCGGACAGACTGAATGCTCCGATGACCGCTCCGATACCGATACTGGTGGTTAAGATCCCGTATAACGTTGCATCACCCTCAAGTGATACTCTGGCAACCAGCGGCAGCATCGCCCAGTAAGCACTGGCAAATATAAAGAAAGCAGCGGCTCTGATAATGGTTTTAATTAATGCCGGACTGTAACGGACATAGCGCAGCCCGGAAATCATCGCAGCAACCACAGATTCTGCCGGTAAGGTATTTTCTTTGTGCTTCTCCCCTTTCCACCACCACACCGCCGCAATAATCGCAATAAAGCTGAACGCGTTAAGAACAAACGGAAGATAAAGCCCCACCTGTGAGATCAGCACACCGGCAAGTGCCGGGCCGATGGCACGGCTGATATTAATCCCCATACTGTTTAATGCGATCCCCGCTTTTAATTCATGAGGCGCGACAATACCCGGGACAATAGCCTGCCAGGCCGGACCAGAAAAAGCAGCTCCGGCGCCGAGAATAAAAGTAATAAACAGCAGCCAGCCGATACTGACCGCACCGGAATAAACCAGAACAGCCAGTAATGCAGCGGCAAAAAGCATCGTGATATTGACAATAATAAGCAGCTTGCGCTTATCAAAAATATCAGCAACAGCCCCGGCCGGTAAGGCTAATAAAAAGACCGGTAATGTAGTCATCGCCTGAATAGTCGCGATCATGACAGGATCAGGGCTCAGATTTGTCATCAGCCATCCTGCACCGACATCATTCATCCATGTACCGATGTTAGAAAATAATGTCGCCACCCATAACACAAAGAAAACACGGTTACGCAGCGGTGACCAGGCGGATGATTGCGGATTAGTCATGTGAATATGATCTCCGGTTTAATGTGGCTGATGTTTCACCACCAGCCACCGTATTAACAGACACAGCAATAATTAAAATGCAAAACAGGAACACCCCAGCGCGCCCCAGAAGGCATTATCATCCGCAACCGGTACAGACGATTTACGGGCAATATCATGCTGATGGCCGTGGACGTGACACGAGCCGCAGCACTGGTGTAACTGATTCAGAATCGCGGCTTTATTTTCCTGCTGTAAATAAGAATAATGCCCCGGGACTTTAATAACCGGTGACCAGTCAGGTAAAACCGGAATTGACGGCGGTGCCAGCGGTCCGAAAATACCGTTGCCGTAAACAACCTCGCCGTTTACCACCGTCAGCAGGGATTCAATCGCTTTAATTTCTGCTTCCGGTACACGGAAATAGTCGTCAGACAAGGCAATAAAATCCGCAAACTGCCCTGATTTAATCTGCCCTTTTTTACCCTGTTCATCAGAGAACCAGGAACTGCCGATAGTCCATAACTCTAACGCGGTATCTCTGTCTAACCGGTTATTGTCATCGTACATTTTCATACCGCCGACTGTCCGGCCTGACACCAGCCAGTAAAGCGCTGTCCACGGGTTATAACTGGCCACCCGTGTTGCGTCCGTTCCCAGACCGACCGGTACGTCTGCGTTGAGCATTTTTGCCACCGGCGGCGTGTGTTTCACCGCTTCATGACCATATCTGTCCGCAAAGTATTCCCCCTGGAATGCCATACGATGCTGGATTGCCAATCCGCCGCCCAGGGCTTTTACCCGTTCAATATTTTTTTCACTGATGGTTTCCGCATGATCGAAAAACCAGTGCAGACCGTCAAACGGGATCTCTTTATCTACTTTTTCAAACACATCCAGCATGCGGCTGATAGATTCATCATAGGTGGCATGCAGACGGAACGGCCAGCGGTGCTCAACGAGGTGGCGGATCACGGCTTCAAGTTCCGCATCCATATTGTCCGGCAGATCCGGCCTTGGTTGCAGAAAATCCTCAAAATCAGCCGCAGAAAATACCAGCATTTCCCCCGCACCATTGTGACGGAAAAAATCGGTTCCCTCCCCCGGCGACACCATGGATGTCCATTCGCGGAAATCCTCCAGTTCCTGTTTCGGACGCTGAGTAAACAAGTTATAGGCGATACGGATGGTCAGCTGATTCTGTTTTGCCAGTTCCGCGATCACCTCATAATCTTCCGGGTAGTTCTGAAAACCACCACCGGCATCAATCGCACTGGTTACCCCGAGGCGGTTAAGCTCACGCATAAACTGACGGGTTGAGTTAACCTGATAATCCAGAGGCAGTTTCGGGCCTTTCGCCAAAGCGGAATACAGCAGCATGGCATTCGGTTTCGCAATCAGCATACCGGTCGGGTTACCGTGCTCATCCCGCTGAATTTCCCCGCCCGGCAGATTTGGTGTCTCTCTGGTATAACCAATCACCCGCAGTGCTGCCTTATTCAGCAGCGCACTGTCATAAAGATGCAGTACAAAAACCGGCGTATCCGGTGAAACGGCATTTATCTCGTCTAATGTCGGCATCCGTCTTTCGGCAAACTGGAACTCACTCCAGCCGCCCACAACCCGCACCCACTGCGGCGCCGGTGTCACATCCGCCTGTGCTTTTAACATCGTCAGGGCATCCGATAATGACGGTACCCCTTCCCAGCGTAATTCAAGGTTATAGTTCAGCCCGCCGCGGATAAGATGGAGGTGCGAGTCATTCAGGCCGGGAATAATCACCCGCCCTTTAAGATCAATAATCTCCGTCTCTTCATTCCGGAGCTGCATGGCCTCATCGTTGGTTCCGACAGCAATAAATTTACCGTCACGGACTGCAACGGCCTGAGCAACGGGATTTTCACGATCGAGAGTATGAATCTCACCGTTAATAAATATTTTTGATGCGAAGATTTTATTCATCATGATGTGTTTCCTGTTTATGAGGAACTCACTGCTTATCAAAGCGTATTGTGGCAAACGGCATAAAAAAATAACCGGAGAGTGACCTCCCCGGTTATAACGCTGTTATCTGATAACGCGCTGAGGTGCTTTATGAACCATGGTATAGGCATAATCAACCCCCATACCGTAAGCACCGCTGTGCTCCTGAACCAGCCCCATCACTGCGTCATAGGTTTCTTTGCGGGCCCAGTCACGCTGGTACTCCAGTAATACCTGCTGCCAGGTCACAGGAACAGCCCCGGCCTGCACCATACGGTCAATGGAACGTTCATGCGCATCAACTGACGTACCGCCGGATGCATCAGTCACAATATAAACTTCATAACCGGCTTCAATCGCCATTAAGGTCGGGAAATTTAAGCAGACTTCAGTCCATAATGCCGCCATAACTAATTTTTTACGGCCGGTTGCTTTAACGGCTTCGACAAACTTCTGATCTTCCCAGGAGTTCATGGAGGTACGTTCGATAGGTTTTGATTCAGGATGGACGGCGAGTAATTCAGGCCAGATATATCCGCTGAAGCTTTCTGTTTCAACAGAGGTATAAATGGTCGGCACATTGAAAATTTTTGCTGCTTTTGCCAGACCAACAGTATTATTTTTCAGTTGCTGACGGTCAATATTAGCTACACCAAAAGCCATTTGCGGCTGATGATCAATAAAAATAACGGCGAAGTTTTGCGGACTTAACAGCTCTAATTTAGACATAATATATTCCTGTTCAATTAGTTAAGTTGATAACGCCTGAGTATTAAACTCACTTACTGACAGGAAACATAATAAGTTCTCACCTGATAATGACCAGATGGCAAATTTGACTTTAGAAGTCAAAAAAAATGAATGAGATTTGTTATCTGTTGATTATGTTGTTTTTTATGCTGATTTTTACAAAACAGATGAATAGCTCTGCGAGCTGGCTTTTCCGCTTTCCCTAAAATGGACCAACTATAATTAGTGAAAACAGCAGAGGTCATGATGAAGAAAGCACGTTTTACCGGGTCGCAGATTGTCAGTATTTTAAAGTTGACTGATTCCGGCATGAAGATCGATAAGATTTGTCGTCAGAACGAGTGCAGTAACGCCACATATTACATCTATGAACTACCTCCGTTTTGCAAGTACTGAATCAGGTTTTACAGAGAAGCAGCTCCCTGCCTGTAGCATGAATCGGCGAGTATCAGCCAGATAAGAACCGGCTTTTAACCGACCCGTTAAGGAGTCAGAATTATGCAGTATTCCAAAAATATACGATTAGATCCCCCCTCACTACCAAAAGGTGGTGGTGCTATCACCAACATCGGGGGGAGGATAGGCGCTGTCGGGCCTGATGGTGCAGCGACACTCTCATTGCCTCTGCCGATTACAGCAGGAAGAGGCTATGCCCCTTCTGTTAGCCTCAATTACAGTAATCAGGCGGGCAATGGGCCTTTTGGTATCGGCTGGTTTATCGGGCTACCTTCGATTAGCCGCCGCACTCATATCGGGGTTCCGGCCTATGGACCTGCGGATGAGTTTGTTGCGCCTGATGGTGAGGTGTTAGTACCTTTATTAGATGACAAAGCTAATCTTGTTGTTGAACCCAGGGAGACTCTATTAGAAACAACTCTGAATACTACTTTCAATGTAACTACTTACCGTTCCAGAGTAGAGCATGATTTTAGCCGTTTTGAATACTGGCAACCAGAAGAAGGTGAAAATGTAAATGATTTTTGGGTATGTTACAGCCCGGATGGCCAGGCCCATTTGCTGGGCTATGAATCACAAGCACGGGTAGAAGCCTCTGCCGATAATACTCATACGGCACAATGGTTACTTAATGCGTCTGTATCTGCAACCGGCGAACAAATTTGGTATTTATGGCAATCGGAAAACGACGATAATTGCAGTTTTGAAGAGAAAAGTGCGCACACAAACGCGACTGCCCAGCGTTACTTAAGCGAAGTCTATTACGGTAATCTGAAGGCCGGACATGAGTTTCCCTGTTTAAACGGGCAAGATGCACTTAACGCTGGTTGGCTATTTATTCTCATCTTTGACTATGGAACACGCAGCACCACCGTCACTGACGTTCCCGGCTTTACCGCTTCTGCGCAATGGCCTTGTCGCCGGGACTGCTTTTCTGACTATAGCTATGGTTCCGATCTTCGTACCCGGCGACTATGCCGGCAAATTCTGATGTTCCATCGGCTGGAGACATTAGCGGGTAAAGCTTCCGGCGAGGATACACCAGCGTTAGTTTCCCGGTTTCTGCTAACTTATAATGAATCGCCCTTCATCACCACGTTAGTCTCTGCCTGCCAAATGGCATTTGAGGACAATGATAAAGCATCCCCATTAGTACTACCACCATTGACACTGCGCTGGTCAATGTTTGATGAAACAGGGAATTCGTCAGACTGGCAAAAACTCGATCTTAAACACTTAACTCCTCTGCAATCCTGGCAATATGTTGATTTATGGGGAGAAGGTATCGCAGGTATATTATACCAGGATAGTGATGCATGGTGGTATCGTGCACCAGAACGCGACAGCGAAAGTAATGATCGTAATGCAGTAATATGGAGTCAACCTCACCTTCTCACCAGCATACCTTCATTGTGCTCAGGTTCGATGCTGATTGATCTAAATGGTGATGGATACCTGGAGTGGCTGGTTATACATGGCGGCGTTAGCGGCTATTACGGTCGTGACAGGAATAATGCTGAACAATGGCTGCAATTTTCACCGCTATCCGCGTTGCCTGTAGAGTTTAGCCATCCTCAGGCTCAACGAGCCGATATTACCGGCAGTGGAATAGCCGATTTGGTTTTGATTGGCCCTAACAGTGTCAGACTCTATGTTGGTCAGGGAAAAAACTGGCTGGCAGGTCAAACAGTCCGCCAATCAGATAACATTTTATTACCGATACCTGACGCTGATCCAAAAACTCTCGTCGCTTTTAGCGACCCTCTTGGCTCCGGTCAACAGCATCTCGTCCGGGTGAATGCCAATGGTGTTACCTGCTGGCCGAATCTGGGACATGGTCGCTTTGGCCAACCTATCATCCTGCCCGGATTTAGTATACCAGAGCAGGACTTTAATCCGGATCAAGTCTGTCTTGCAGACGTTGATGGCAGCGGGGCTGTTGATGTGATCTATGCTTATGCTGACAGGCTTGCTATTTTTCGTAACCAGAGCGGCAATCAGTTTTCAGCACCATTGGATATCGCATTACCACCTGGTGTTCATTACGATCATACGTGTCAGTTACAGGCTGCCGATGTGCAGGGATTAGGGTTAGCCAGTTTGTTGCTTATTGTTCCCCATATGAAAACACACCACTATGTACTGCATCTTACAAAAGAGAAACCATGGTTGCTCGTTGAGAGCAGAACTAATATGGGGGCCACCCAGCGATTAAAATACCGCAGCTCAGCCCAGTTTTGGCTGGATGAAAAAGCAGAAGCAAGGAAACGCGGAGCACCGCGGCCTTCCTGCCATCTTCCTTTCCCTTTACACACCCTGTGGCGCACCGAAACGAATGATGAGATCACTGGTAATCATCTGGTAAGTGAAATCACCTATCGTCACGGGGCCTGGGATGGAAAAGAACGGGAATTTCGCGGTTTTGGCTATGTCGCGCTGCAGGATACTGACCACGTTGCCACCAATGACGGCACTGATGACGTGGCATTCCCGTCTTTAATGTGTAGTTGGTATGCCACAGGCATTGATGCAATTGACACCGCATGTATATCCTCATTTTGGTCTGGCGATGATAATTCATTTTCAGCATTCACTCCTCGTTTTACTACGGGTGAAAGCGATGATGAGACTGACTGCTCCGCAGAAGAGCAACAGCAATATGCTTTCTGGCTTACCCGGGCAATGAAAGGTTTACTGTTGCGCAGTGAATTATATGGCCTTGATGGCAGTGAGTTGGCAAATACACCTTATAGTATTACCGAGCAACGCTTACAGACACGACTGATTGAAAAAAAAGGAAGTACACCAACCGTCTGGTCCTCCGTCATAGAAAGCCGAAGTTACCTCTATGAACGCGTTGCCTCCGATCCGCAGTGCTCTCAGCAAATCATATTGAGCAGCGACCGGTATGGTCAACCTTTACGGATGGTTAGTGTCAATTATCCCCGCCGAACCCGACCTGCTGTCAATCCTTACCCCGATACCCTGCCGGAGACTCTGTTTGCCGGTAGCTATGATGAGCAACAGCAAAATCTGTATCTGCTTCTTTCACAGTCCTCTTGGCATCATTTGGATAATCTGCCAAAAGGCGAATGGATTACTGCTCTGCCGGACAAAACCCGCAGTGATATCTTTACTGTCGAATCAGGTAAGATCCCATCCGGGGAGATGAGTCTGGAGATTCTGAACAGCGATGACAGCCCCATTGCTGACAGCAATCCTTATTCATTAACAGGACAACAACAGACTTACTGGCTGGACATAAACAACACGCCGGTGGCAACAACGCCAGCCTTTCCTCCCCGCGCAGCCTTTAGCGATACAGCCATCTTCGATAAGGAAATATTGCAACAGATACAAATTTCATTGCCTGATGATGACATTTCCGAACAGTTTTTAAAGGCTGGTTATCAACAGGCCGATTACCTCTTTACGCGAAATGCTGAAAAAACGAAAAAACTCTGGGTCACTCGTTCAGGGAGTACGGAATATGCCGGTAAGTCTCTATTCTGGCACCCTCTCGCCTATCGCAACTCGCCGTTAACCGGGAAAAATACGATCACCCGGGACCCGCACAGTTGTGTTATTACCCAATACAGAGATGCTGCAGGATTCACCGTGAAAGTACATTATGACTGGCGATTCCTGAAGCCGGCTCAAATTACGGATATTAACAATAATGTTCACAGCATTACGCTGGATGCACTGGGGCGGGTGACCAGCAGTCGTTTCTGTGGTGCAGAGAATGGTGCCGTGGCAGGGTACAGTGACAGATTATTTACTGTCCCGGTTAATGCTGAAAATGCACTGGCACTTAGTGCCCCACTCCCTGTTACGCAATGCTATGTTTATATTTCTGATAGCTGGACATGGGAAAATACGTCTAAATTACCCCCTCATATCGTTGTACTCACCACCGACCTCTATGACAGTGATTCAAATCAGCAAGTCAGACAGAGTGTTGTATTCAGTGACGGATTTGGCCGGGAGTTGCAAAGCTCTGTACGCATTGAAGCTGGTGAAGCCTGGCAGCGTACCGATGAAGGCGTATTAAAAGTCGGTGCTGATAATTTACCCGAAGCAGTGTATACGAATTCACGCTGGGTCGTCACCGGCAAAACTGAATTTGATAATAAAGGGCAACCAATTCGTAGCTATCAACCCTATTTTCTTGATAGCTGGAAGTATGTGAGAGATGAATCTGCACGATCAGATCTGTATGCAGATACGCATTATTACGATCCTGCAGGGCGTGAGTGGCAAGTTAAAACAGCTAAGGGGGGTCTGCGTCACCAGTTATTTACGCCATGGTTTACAGTGAGTGAGGATGAAAACGACACTGCGGGTGAATAGTTCTCTTTGACTTGACATCAGTGTATCAAAGGACAGCAATATTTATGCTGTACATATAAGAGAAAGCACTATGAATAATATATATAGCAAAACTCCGGAAGTATCCATTTTGGATAACCGTGGCCTGACCGTGCGCGACATCGCGTACTACCGCCATCCGGATTCCCCGGACGTTACCCGTGAGCGTATCACCCGTCATCAGTACAACGCCCGCGGCTTTCTGACGCAGAGTACTGACCCGCGCATGCACGACGCCGGACTGGCGAACTTCACATATCTTACGGACCTGGCCGGCAACGTTCTGCGTTCGCAGGGCGTGGATAACGGCATGACTGTGGCGCTGAACGATATCGCAGGCCGCCCCTTTATCGCGGTCAGCAATATCAGCACCACCGCCGATGGCACCCGGGACAGAGACCAGGCCGTGACGCATACCTGGCAATATGAGGACGCAGCGCTTCCCGGCCGTCCGCTAAGTATAACTGAACAGATAGCTGATGATACCGCCCGCATCACGGAGCGCTTTGTTTATGGCGGAAATACTGATGCGGAAAAAGTTCTGAACCTCGCCGGTGCTTGCGTCTGCCATTACGACACGGCCGGCTTAACACAGACCGACAGTATTTCCATGACCGGCGTCCCGCTCTCCGTCACCCGCCGATTGCTAAATGACGCGGACAATCCGGATACTGTGGCCGACTGGCAGGGCGCCGATACCCCGGCCCTGAGCGAACTGCTGGCTGGCGAGGCGTACACCACCCTGAACACAGCAGATGCCACCGGCGCAGTGCTGACAACCACGGATGCAAAAGGCAACCGGCAGCGGGTGGCCTATAACGTGGCGGGCCAGCTGTCGGGCAGCTGGTTGACCCTTAAGGGCGGAAAAGAGCAGCCCATCGTTGCCTCCCTGACATACTCGGCCGCAGGGCAAAAGTTGCGCGAGGAGCACGGCAACGGCGTGGTAACCGCGTACACGTATGAAGCAGAGACGCAGCGGTTGATCGGGATTAAAACGGAACGGCCGGCAGGACACGCCTCCGGGACGAAGGTACTGCAGGACCTGCGCTATGAGTACGACCCGGTGGGTAACGTGCTGGGCGTCAGTAACGACGCTGAAGAGACGCGCTTCTGGCGTAACCAGAAAGTGGCACCGGAGAACCGGTATACGTATGACAGTCTCTACCGGCTGGTCAGCGCCACCGGGCGTGAAATGGCAAACGCCGGCCGGCAAAGTCATGCCCTTCCTGATGCTGCCCTCTTCGACAGTGCCACATACACGAACTACACCCGCATCTACAGCTACGACAGCGGCGGCAACCTGACGCAGATACGCCATTCCCCGGCAACCGGCAGAGGTTACACAACCCGCATCACCGTCAGCGATTGCAGTAACCGCGGGGTACTGAGCACGCTGACGGAAAACCCCTCAGACGTTGATGCACTGTTTACCCCCGGCGGGCAACAGATGCAGTTACTGCCGGGGCAGGTACTGAGCTGGACATCACGCGGCGAGTTACTGAAGGTGGCACCAGTGGTGCGTGAGGGTGACGCCGATGACAGGGAGAGCTACCGCTACGACGCGGGTAGCCAGCGAATTCTGAAGGTCAGCATACAGAAGACCGGCAACAGTACGCAGACACAGCATGCGCTGTACCTGCCGGGTCTGGAACACCGGAGCACAATCCGCGGTAACACGGAAATGGAGAGCCTGCAGGTGGTTACCATGAGCAAGGGTGGCCGTGCGCAGGTACGCGTGCTGCACTGGGAGAGCGGCAGGCCGGATGGTATCAGCAACGACCAGATAAGATACGGCTATGACAACCTGAGCGGCAGCAGCACTCTGGAGTTGGACGGCTACGGGAACCTCATCAGCCGGGAGGAATATTATCCGTATGGCGGCACAGCGATATGGACGGCACGCAACGTGGCGGACAGCTGTAAAACGGTCAGATACGCAGGGAAAGAACGGGATGCAACGGGGCTGTATTACTAAGGTTACCGGTATTATCAGCCATGGGCAGGCAGATGGTTGTCTGCCGACCCCGCAGGGACCGTCGATGGCCTGAATCTGTTCCGGATGGTACGGAATAATCCTGTATCAAATTTTGATAGTTCGGGGTTGATAACTGTTGACGATCTTGTTAATGATGGCTTACCCCGGGAAGGGATCCTGCATGCTTTTCAGGACACAAATGCGTGGGCTCAGTTAATCGCTCTTCTTAAAAATCAATACTCCAGCTTACCTGATGATGAATTTGATGAACTATCGCAAAATGCACAAGCACTATTTAGTAGTGCACAAGCTGATGCAGAGATTTCACTTTCAAAAGGAAATGATATATTCGATACAGACAATGATATTACAGATGACTTGAGAGCTTTGTTTGATATCAACAATACAGACAAGCTTGCGGTCAGTAAATATCCTCACAGAGTGATAAAAAGAGAATTAAAAAACATGGGTGATAATATCATATTCAGAGGGGATACGCGCTCACCTGATATTATTTTAAAGGAGGGCTTTACCCCAAGAGGTAATAATGAAGATTTAGTTAAATATGTGCATAGTAATGCAGAGAGTGTATTTGTAAGTTTCACAACAGATGAAAAAATCGCAAGAAGATATGCTGTACAAAAAGAAACTGAAGGTTATATGTATATCGTAAAACGCCAGAAGGAACATATTGATGTGAATGAGGTCTTGAGTCATCCGGGAGTCTGGCAGGATAAATCGGGTAAATCCTTAGGAAGAAGGTTCTATGAATATGCGAAGGAAATAGCTGTTCCACATGGTGTTGAAGGGAGAAAAATAGTAGGTTGGTATCGTGTTGGCAGGAATAAACGCTATGAAGGTGATGGAAAGTCTCGTTCAACTATTCATTGATAGATGGTACAGATGCCAATATTATCGTAAGCAGTAAAGCCACTACCGCCAGTTATTCTTGTTCCGGTATCATTAGGTCAGAGCTCCTTCTAAACAAGATGGAGTTCTGTTGTCCACTCCCCCTTATCTGAAACTTTCCTGATTAGAGTTTTCAACTTCAGCTAAATCCCGGGCAACGCTCTGACTTGTCAGCACAATACGACGAGGAAACACCCCTCGTTGTTCCGGGTTGCAGATGGTCCGGTCTGATTTTGGAAAGAGATCACTAATAAGTACCGGACACGGCAAGCAACAAAAACAAAAAAAGCCCATTTTTACATGAGCTTAAGTCGTTATTTTGCCAGTCAGTGCCAGCGAGTTCTTATTGGGGGATTATTCCCACTCAATCGTCGCAGGTGGCTTGCCGCTGACGTCGTATACGACGCGGGAAATACCGTCGACTTCATTGATGATGCGGTTGGAGACACGGCCTAACAGGTCGTATGGCAGATGTGCCCAGTGAGCGGTCATAAAGTCGATGGTTTCGACGGCACGCAGTGAGACAACCCAGTCGTATTTACGGCCGTCGCCCATGACACCGACAGAACGTACCGGCAGGAAGACAGTGAATGCCTGGCTGACTTTGTGGTACAGATCTGCTTTGTGCAGTTCTTCGATAAAGATAGCATCGGCGCGGCGCAGGATGTCGCAGTACTCTTTTTTCACTTCGCCCAGCACGCGGACACCCAGACCCGGGCCCGGGAACGGATGGCGGTACAGCATATCGTACGGCAAACCGAGTTGCAGACCGATACGGCGGACTTCATCTTTGAACAGTTCACGCAGCGGTTCAACCAGACCCAGTTCCATATCTTCCGGCAGGCCGCCGACGTTATGGTGGGATTTGATTACATGCGCTTTGCCGGTTTCAGAGGCGGCAGATTCAATCACATCCGGATAGATAGTGCCCTGCGCCAGCCATTTGACCTGTTTCTGTTTTGATGCTTCTTCATCAAAAATTTCAATGAATGTATGGCCGATAGCTTTACGTTTGGCTTCCGGATCCGCAATACCTTTCAGGGCATTCAGGAAACGATCTTCCGCTTTGGCGTGGATGATATTGAGGTCAAATTTACCTTCGAACATCTCCATAACCTGCTCTGCTTCGTTCAGACGCAGTAAGCCGTTATCCACGAATACACAGGTCAGACGTTTGCCGATAGCGCGGTTTAACAGCATCGCGGTCACAGAGGAGTCCACGCCGCCGGAGAGCGCCAGGATGACGTGGTCGTCACCGATCTGCTCACGCAGACGGATAACGGTGTCTTCGATAATGGCTTCCGGCGTCCACAGGGCTTCACACTGACAGATATCCAGCACGAAACGTTTGAGGATTTCCAGTCCCTGGTGAGTATGAGTCACTTCCGGGTGGAACTGCACGCCGTAGAAACGTTTTTCGTCGTTTGCCATGATTGCGAACGGACAGGTTTCAGTGCTGGCAACGGTGACGAAATCAGACGGGATAGCAGTGACTTTGTCGCCGTGGCTCATCCAGACATCCAGCATCGGTTTGCCGTTGTCATCCAGCATGTCGTGGATGTCACGGAACAGTTCGCAGGTTTCGCGGATTTCGACCTGCGCATAACCGAACTCGCGCTCGTCAGAGGTTTCCACCGCGCCGCCGAGCTGCATAGACATGGTCTGCATGCCGTAGCAGATGCCGAGAACCGGCACACCGGCACTGAAGACATATTCCGGTGCGCGCGGGCTGTTGTGTTCAGTGGTACTTTCCGGGCCGCCGGAGAGAATAATACCGTTCGGATTGAAATTACGGATCTGTTCTTCAGTGACATCCCATGCCCACAGTTCACAATAAACGCCGATTTCACGGATACGGCGCGCGATCAGCTGAGTGTACTGCGATCCAAAGTCGAGGATAAGAATGCGGTGCTGATGAATATTCGTTGTCATTAATGTATGTTCCAAAAGCAAACAATTATAGGCTGGCGGTCCGCAGACCGCCGCATGAATCAGAGACCTGAACGGTAGTTTGGTGCTTCTTTGGTGATCGTCACATCATGAACGTGACTTTCCTGAATCCCGGCACCACTGATACGGACAAACTCTGCTTTAGTATTCAGTTCGTGAATAGTTGCACAACCGGTCAGTCCCATGCAAGAGCGCAGGCCGCCCATTTGCTGGTGAACGATAGTTTTCAGCACACCTTTGTAAGCCACACGGCCTTCGATACCTTCCGGCACCAGTTTGTCCGCCGCGTTATCGGTCTGGAAGTAACGGTCAGAAGACCCTTTGGACATCGCACCGAGTGAACCCATACCACGGTAAGATTTGTAAGCACGACCCTGGTAGAGTTCCACTTCGCCCGGAGATTCCTCTGTACCGGCAAACATCGAACCAACCATCACACACGCCGCACCGGCAGCCAGCGCTTTTGCGATATCACCGGAGAAACGGATACCGCCGTCAGCGATAACCGGGATACCGGTACCTTCCAGCGCTTCAACCGCATCAGAAATCGCGGTTAACTGAGGTACACCCACGCCGGTCACGATACGGGTGGTACAGATAGAACCCGGGCCGATACCCACTTTCACCGCACTGACACCAGCGGCCGCCAGGGCTTTCGCACCTTCGGCTGTTGCGACGTTACCGCCGATGATTTCGAGATCAGGGTATTTTTCACGTGTTTCACGGATGCGCTGTAACACACCTTCAGAATGGCCGTGAGAGGAGTCGATTAACAGAACGTCCACACCGGCAGCCACCAGCGCATCAACGCGCTCTTCGTTACCGGCACCGGCACCGACAGCCGCACCGACACGCAGACGGCCATGCTCATCTTTACAGGCGTTTGGTTTACGCTCTGCTTTCTGGAAGTCTTTGACGGTGATCATACCGAGCAGATGGAATGCATCATCCACCACCAGCGCTTTTTCTACGCGGCGTTCATGCATTTTCTTCAGAACCACTTCACGGGCTTCGCCTTCGCGGACAGTTACCAGTCGCTCTTTCGGCGTCATCACAGCAGTCACCGGCTGATCCAGGTCAGTCACGAAACGCACATCACGGCCGGTGATGATACCGACTAATTCATTATCAGTAGTGACTACCGGATAACCGGCGAAACCGTTCTGTTCAGTCAGAACCTGAACTTCACGCAGTGTGGTGCACGGGGTAACAGTCTGCGGATCAGAAACCACGCCGCTTTCGTGTTTTTTCACACGGCGGACTTCATCGGCCTGACGCTCGATGGACATATTTTTGTGGATAAAACCGATACCGCCTTCCTGGGCAAGGGCAATCGCCAGACGCGCTTCCGTTACGGTATCCATCGCCGCCGAGATCATCGGGACGTTCAGACGGATCTTCGCGGTGAGTTGTGTCGATAAATCGGCCGTGTTAGGCAGAACTGTGGAGTGTGCAGGAACTAAGAGGACATCATCAAAGGTTAAAGCTTCTTTTTTAATACGTAACATGTGCAATATCTCACCAGGCAGCAGGATTGAAAGAAGATAAAATATTGCCGCGGCATTATACAGGTGGTAATCGGTTGCGCCTAGCCTTTTTTTTAAAAATTCGTTGATAATCTGTCAGAAGGCGGTAGTATCGGACAATTAAGTCATTGTTTTATTATTTGATCTGGCTCACATGTTGCTACCTGAAAATACCGCAATTTTTACTGTTACCCGGTTAAATACGACAGTCCGGCAGTTACTCGAGCTGGAAATGGGCCGGATTTGGATCAGCGCGGAGATCTCCAACTTCTCGCGTCCGTCTTCCGGTCACTGGTATTTTACCCTGAAAGATGAAAAATCCCAGGTGCGGGCAGCGATGTTCCGCGGCAATAACAGCCGTGTGACATTTGTGCCGCAGAACGGGCAGCAGGTGCTGGTACGCGCCGCGATCACGCTGTATGAGCCGCGCGGGGATTATCAGCTGATTGTTGAATCCATGCAGCCTGCCGGTGAAGGCCTGCTTCAGCAGCAGTTTGAACTGCTGAAAGAGAAACTGAAAGCTGAAGGTTTATTTGATACCCGTCTGAAAAAACCGCTGCCGGTACCTGCCACCTGCGTGGGGGTGGTGACATCCGCCACCGGTGCCGCCCTGCACGATATTCTGAATATTCTGCGCCGCCGTGATCCGTCGCTGCCGGTTATTATTTACCCTGCACAGGTTCAGGGAGCTGATACACCGGCCCAGATTGTCCGTGCTATCGAAACCGCCAACCTCCGTGATGAATGTGATGTGCTGATTGTCGGGCGCGGCGGCGGCTCACTGGAAGATTTGTGGAGTTTCAATGATGAGCGGGTGGCACGGGCGATTTTTGCCAGCCGTCTGCCGGTGATCAGTGCCGTCGGCCATGAAACGGATATCACTATCGCCGATTTTGTCGCAGACTTGCGGGCACCAACGCCGTCTGCGGCCGCCGAACTGGTCAGCCGTGATCTGACTGAACGCCTGCGGCAGATCCAGTCTGTTCAGCAGCGTCTGGAAATGGCGATGGACTATTTTATTGCCAGAAAACAGCGGTTGTTCAGTCAGTTACATCACCGGTTGCAGCAACAGCATCCGCAATTGCGTCTGGCGAGGCAGCAACAGCTGATTCAGCGACTCGAACAACGGCTGATTCAGGCCGGGCAACTTATGCTGACACAAAAATCCCGTCAGCTGACACAGGCCGAACAGCGTCTGATGCGCCGTGACCCGCGTCCGCAGTTACAACAGCAGCAGCGCCATGTTCAGCAGTTGCAGTTCCGTCTCTCCTCCGCTATGCGGGAACAGCTCAGTCAGCAGCGTGAGCGTTTCGGGCGTCTCTGTTCAACGCTCGAAGGTGTCAGCCCGCTGGCAACACTCAGCCGGGGCTTCAGTATCAGCCAGACGGACAGCGGTGAGGTGCTGAACAAAACCCGCCAGGTGAAAGTCGGGCAAAAAATCACCACCCTGTTACAGGATGGCAGTGTGGAGAGTGAAATTATCGCCGTGCACAAAAAAGCGGCTGCCCGTAAACGAAAAGCCGCTGAGTAATATACGGTTTTACCGGTGACATTGTCACACATTAAGTGACAGTGTCACGAAGCCTGCTGTTCATCCACCATCAGCAGGAACACATAACCGAGTGCCACATCCCACAAATAGTTAAATCGTCCCGATTTACCGCCGTGCCCTGCTTCCATATCGGTATAGAGCAGCAGCAGATTATCATCCGTTTTCATCTCCCGCAGTTTTGCCACCCACTTTGCCGGCTCCCAGTATTGTACCTGTGAATCGTGCAGGCCGCTGGTTACCAGCATATTCGGATAGGCTTTCGCCTCAATGTTGTCATAGGGGCTGTAGGCGCGGATGTCGCGGTAAGCTGATTCATTTTCCGGATTGCCCCACTCGTCATATTCACCGGTAGTCAGCGGAATGGACGGATCAGACATGGTGGTCAGCGCATCAACGAACGGCACTTGTGTCACAATGCCGCGATACAGCTCCGGTGCCTGATTAATCACTGCTCCCATCAGCAACCCGCCCGCACTGCCGCCGGTTGCGTAGATCCGGTCTTTCGCACCATAACGCCGGGCAATCAATTCCCGTGTTACATCAACAAAATCATTAAAACTGTTGATTTTATTCTGCATTTTTCCGGCATTGTACCAGCGCTTACCCAGCTCACCGCCGCCGCGGATATGCGCCTGAGCATAAACAAAACCACGATCAAGCAGGCTCAGCCGGTTGGCGTCAAAATCCGGATCCATACTGGCGCCATAAGCCCCGTAGCCTTCAATCAGCAGCGGATTGTGTCCCAGTGAATCGTGTCCCTGTGAATCGGGTCCGCGCTGATAGTGATCTTTATGCCAGACCAGCGAAACCGGTACCTGCACGCCGTCACGGGCAGTGATCCAGATACGTTCACTGTGATAATTATCCCGCTGAAAACCGTTTACCTGCGCCTGTTTCAGTAACGTACGTTCTCCGCTGGCCATATCCAGCTCATACACCGACGCCGGTGTGGTCATCGAGGTATAGCCGTAGCGCAGCAGCTGACTGTCCGGCTCCGGATTCAGTCCGAGCCATGCACAGTAAGCACCGTCATCAAACGCGACCTGTGTTTCTTTCCCGCTCTGCCGGTGAATAATGCGGATCTGCGGCAGCGCGGCGTGCCGTTCCTGTAATACCAGCCAGTCACGGAACAGTGTGAAATCCTCCAGATCGGTATCCGGTTGCGGTGCAATCAGCGTTTGCCACGGATGCTCCGGGGAATCGGTCTGATAGAGGCCAAACAATTCATTTTCGTGGTCAGAGCGGATATAAAACTGCCCGTCCAGGTGATCAATATGATATTCGCGCCCGTCCTGACGCGGCGAGAAACAGACCGGCGGCTGTAACGGCGCATGGGCATTCACCAGCTGAACCTCAGAGGTGACCGGGCTGTGACAACCGATGAAAATCCAGTCACGGGAGGATGACAGGGATAACCCGGTATAAAAACGATCATCTTCCTCACGGTAAACCAGTTCATCCTGTGTGGTATCGGTGCCGAAACGGTGGCGATATACCTCGAACGGCAGCAATGTCTGCGGATCCTGACGGACATAGAACAACACCGAACCGTCAGCAGACCACACCAGATCGTCAGCCACGTCTGTCAGCACCGATTCCTGCCAGTCATTATCCGTCAGATCACGGTAAGCAACCTGATATTCACGGCGGCCGACTTTGTCCTCGGCAATCGCGATACGGCGGTTATCCGCACTGACAGCCAGAGAAACCAGCTCATAATACGCCAGCCCCTCTGCCCGCACATTGCCGTCCGCCAGCAGTTCCCACTGGTCGTTGTTTATTTTGCGCCGCTCATACAGCGGATACTCTTTACCGGCCTCAAAACGGGTGCGGTACACATAACCGTTATAACGGTACGGCGCGGATTCATCGGCCTGCGGCATGCGGGCAACCATTTCTTCATATAACGCTTCGCGCAGCGGTTCAGCGGCCTTCAGTTTCTGTTGTGTATAGCGGTTTTCATCCGTCAGATACTGAACAACCTGCGGATCACTGCGGGTATCATCCCGCAGCCAGTAGTAATTATCCGTCCGGGTTTCACCGTGTGCGGTGAACTGTACCGGACGTTTAAGGGCCTGCGGGATAGTCATACCTGCTCCTGATCTGTTTTTTTGTTGTGATGTCATAAAAATTTACTAAATTCTGCTCTCTGTTCCGCGATTCCGCACTATGATAGTAACGTTTTCATTTGTTTTAATTCTTTATTCATCACCGGGTTTTCACCGGTTCAGGAGGTTACAATGAAACAATACCGCGTTGCTGTTGTTGTCGGTTCGCTGCGTGAGCAAAGTTACAACCGTCAGCTGGCGCATGCTCTGGTCTCCCTTTTCCCTGCACACATTCAGTGTGAATTTGTCAGTATCGGTTCACTGCCGCTCTATAATCAGGACTGTGATGCACAGCCGCCTGCTGAAGTACTGGCATTCAAACAGCAGATTTCACAGGCTGACGGTGTGATTTTTGTCACGCCGGAGTATAACCGCTCCATCCCCGGTGTGCTGAAAAACGCGCTGGATCAGGGCTCCCGTCCGTGGGGACAGAACAGCTGGGACAGCAAACCCGCTGCCGTGATCGGCACCTCTGCCGGGGCAATGGGTACGGCGATGGCACAGCAGCACCTGCGCAATGTGCTGGCATTTCTGAATATGCCGACCCTCAACCAGCCGGAAATGTACCTGCAATGGTATGACGGCATGGTCAGCGCAGACGGCACATTCAGCGAAAAAACCGGTGCTTTTGTGCAGAAATGGGCCGATGCCTATGTCCGTTTCCTGGAAGCGCACCGCTGATAATCCGGCCGGGCAGACTCAGCGGAATGTCAGCTGCTGCCCGGTATTAAAATCATCCGCATTCAGGGCATGACGTCCTCTGTCTCCGGTACAGTGACAGCCGTACACCAGGGTTTCCGGGCCAAGTGCCTCTGCGGCACGGCGTAACGCGGCCGGTGTTGCCCGGCGCAGATGCAGTCCGCCGACCACCGCCTGTACCGGTGCATTATCCGTCAGGGCCCGCGCATGCTGTATCACTGACTCAATCCCGGAATGG
This sequence comes from Morganella sp. BCCO 40_0007, assembly GCF_032989665.1. Classification (NCBI taxonomy): domain Bacteria; kingdom Pseudomonadati; phylum Pseudomonadota; class Gammaproteobacteria; order Enterobacterales; family Morganellaceae; genus Morganella; species Morganella sp. BCCO 40_0007. The sequence goes on from NZ_JAVBIN010000003.1 coordinate 296,316, forward strand.
CTGCATCCGGTGATAATCACAATCCCCGCCTCCCCGCGCCAGATCAGAAAACTGTCATCCCGGACATAATCCGCCTCCCCGCTTCTGAGCAAAACCCCGTAACGGCGCACCACGGCCCGCCGGGTGATTTCTCCGGCAAACAAAAAACGGGATGAAATCGCGTACGGTTTTTCGGTCAGCACAAACTGATAGTCACGGCGCAGTGTGTCCTCACTGAACAAGGGGGATAACCGTTTAAATTTCAGCGGGTAACTGCCCAGCCACAGCGCGGCACGGCGCGGTTCAAAAATGTGCGGATGCGCAATCACCGTCAGCGGGGACGGCAGTTTATGCCGTTCAGTGCGGGTTAATCCGCCGAAATGGTCATAATGACCGTGCGACAGCACCACCGCATCAATTTCTGACAGTGAAATCCCCAGCGCCTGTGCATTACGGATATAGGTATCATCTGCTCCCGTATCAAACAGCAGCGAGGTTTCGCCGTCCTCCAGCAGCAGACTCAGACCGGCGTGAGATTCCAGTTTCGGGTCAGAATTAGTATTTTCCAGCAGTGCAGTGATACGTAACATGGATAATAATCCCTGAAAGATAAATATGTTCTGCCGTTATATATAACACAGTGTTTTCCGCTATAACGCATCTGTATTGTACCGCCGGGCACAGATTATGATTTAATTCAGGTAATGTTAATAAATCAGCATGACCCGGCTGTAAAATTGTTAAATAATAGCCGGCCGATACCGACTTTCAGGAGTTCCGCATGGGAATTATTACCGCTTTTGCAAAAAGCACCGATAACAGTCAGCTTTTACGCCTTTTGCATCAGCAAATAGAAAAACAGGATGCACCGGTAGCCTGCCGTGATGATCTGGATGATCAGCTCACGGATATCGCCGCCTATATGCATGATGAACATTATCCCTCCCTGGCGGCTCGCCGGAAAAAAGTCAATATACTGACCGGGGTACTCGCCCTGCCGGTATTACTCTTCTCTCTGCTGCTGTTTTCACAGAAGATTATTGATACCCTGTCACTGAATATCGATATCAGCTACCTTTCACTGACCCTGCTGGACTATAGCCTGACGTACATTTGGGCTGTATTTATTTATGCGGCGGTGCTGTTCGGGACTATTTTTTATTTTTATTTCCTGCAAAAACAGGCAGAAAAATATGCCGGCCATCTGATAGATGACTTTATCAGCCGGATATCACGGTAACCGGGACGGATTAAGATCAGATTAAGCCCCCTTGTCACATTAATTTGCCTGCGTTGTCACAGTAAACGTCAATGCTATACTGAAATCCGCTTTTACAGAGCGAATTTACAGAGAGAGAGAAAAAAACGTGCAAATTCTATTAGTCGAAGACGATTTACAATTAGGCAAAGCACTGTGCCGGGGTCTGGAACTGGCCGGTTTCCGGGTGTGCTGGCTGCGTCTGCTGGCCGACGCCCGCAGGCGGCTGACAGAACAGCACTTTGACCTGATGCTGCTGGACCTCGGGTTGCCTGACGGCGATGGTTTTGACTCTCTGGTTGAATGGCGTAATAACGGGGAACAAATCCCGATTATTATTATGACTGCCCGCAACCAGCGTGATCATCTGGTGAATTCCCTTGATTCGGGAGCGGATGATTTTATTTCCAAACCCGTTGAACTGCCGGAGTTAATTTCGCGGGTTAAAGCGGTTTCCCGCCGTATTGCCGGTTTTTCCTCACAATTATGGAAAGTGGATAATATTACCCTTAACCCGATGAATCATCAGGTAACGCTGAACGATGAATTATTATTGCTCTCCGGCAAAGAATATCAGTTACTGTACGAATTAATGCGTAATACCGGCAATGTGGTACGCAAACCGGAGCTGGAACAGCGTTTATTCGGGCTGGACGATAAAATCGAAAGTAACTCCCTGGAAGTACATATCCATAATCTGCGCCGTAAAATCGGCAAAGAAAAAGTGATTACGGTCCGCGGAATTGGCTATCTGCTGAAAAAGGACAGCGAATAAGTGAGAATCCGCTCATTCTTTGTTTACACCGTTCTCCTCCAGACGTTCTCAATGCTCCTGCTGTGGGGCGTCTGGATCGCCTGGCTGAAATACGCTTACCTGCCGGATTTAAGTGAAGATTTTAATGCCCAGCAAATGGTTATTGCCCGGGGTATGTCCGATACCCTGCGGGAAACCCCCACAGATTCCGCCACCTTTCCGCAAATCACCCGGGCACTGGAGAGCATGTACGCCAATGCGATGAAAAGCGGGCTGGAAGAGGAAAATTATGATCCGCTGGTCGCCATTCTTCACAGCACAACGGGTGAAGTCCTGTACAGCAATAAACCGGATGTCCATATTCCGCTGAAACCGGACGGAATCGAGCGTTTTTCTGAGGACGGTGAAACCTGGTATCTTGCTTATAATACCGACCCGGATATGCAGCGCACTGCGGTGATCGGCGAATCCGGTACCGACCGTCATATGCTGATCGGCGACCCGGCAACCGGTACCGCCGTTCCGCTGCTGTTTATTCTCGGTACTATGCTGTCATCCACTATTATCACCACCTATCTCAGTCTGCGCCCGCTGCGTGAAACCACCCGCAGTATCGCCACCCGCAATCCGGGCAATCTGACACCAATCAGTATGAAGTATCAGTACAATGAAATGCGTCCGGTGCTGCATGCCATCAACCAGCTGATGCAACGGGTGGATGCCGCCAATCTGCGGGAAAAACAGTTTATGGCGGATGCCGCTCATGAACTGCGCACACCGATTGCCGCGGTACTGGCACAAATTCATCTGCTCAAACAGATTGATGACCCGGCGGAACGTAACGAAATTACCGCCGATATGGAAATCAGTCTGGATCGCGCGGTGTCATTATCGCGGCAGCTGATTGATCTGGCCCGGCTGGAAACGGAAGATTATCCGCTGAAAATGGAAAAAATCGACCTGACTCAGGCGCTGAGCCACGCTATTGCTACGCTGGTGCCCTATGCCCTGCGCAAAGATATTGAATTTTCCTTCGACGGCCCGGAAAGCTGCATTATTGTCAGCGATAAACAGGCACTGTTCTCCATTATCAACAATATATTAAATAATGCGGTGAAATACTGTCCGCCGGGCAGTCAGGCGGAAGTCTCACTGAACACCGGAACACCGGGGGAAGTGCAGATTATCATCCGTGATAACGGTGACGGGATCAGTGAACAGCATCGCCATCGTCTGTTTTCCCGTTTTTTCCGTGTCCCCGGCAGCAGTGAAAACGGCAGTGGCCTCGGCCTTGCTATTGCCCAGAATCTGGCGGAAAAAATCGGCGGTTATCTATCGGTCACCGACGGATTACAACAGCGCGGTATCGGGTTTGTGATCCATATTCCGGCTGAAAACCGTGAAATTCCCGCCGCATCCCATGACAGTTCTGATACATAAGGCTATGCTGAAAACAGTCAGAACAGGAGGGACGGATGAAACAGGCACTGATTATTATCGACCTTATTAATGACATTACCGGCAAACACGGGCTTTCCAATGCCTGTCATGAACAGACAGAAGCCCGTCACCTGATCGCCGCCACGCGGGAAACCGCCCGTCAGGCACGGCTGCGGGCGATCCCCGTAATATGGGTACGGGTCGGGTTTGCGGATGACTGGCATGATATCCCCGCCGGGTCACCGATGTTTCAGCGGGCGAAAGAGATTGGCGCCCTGAAACTGAGCGGCAGCGGTTGTGACTGGGCAGACGGTACCGATGTGCAGAAAGAGGATATCTGTTTTGTGAAAAAAGGCGTCAGTGCCTTTGCGGGAAATGATTTACTTATCTGGCTGCGCAAAGCCGGGATTGAGCATCTGGTTCTGGCCGGTGTCAGCACCGTGATGGCGATTCAGAGCACGGCACGCTATGCCCACGACAGCGGGTTTTATGTCTCGGTGGCGGAAGATTTATGTGCCGCCCCGACAGCAGATCTGCATCAGATAAGCCTGGAGATGCTCCGGCCGATGGCCGCTATCACCACCTCCGCCGCCTGGCTGGCACAATAACTTCTCACTATCCGCGCAGTTTCCCTGCGCGGATCTCCTTGTTTACCACAGCGACAGCAGATAACGCAGCAGCGCGGTCACAATCGCGGCAGCCAGCACAATCACCAGAAACGGTTTTTTATACCACGTCAGCAACCCGGCAACCGCCACCCCGGCCATTTTCGGCCAGTCTGATAATTCCTGCCCGCTGAAAATAGTCATGGTCACTGCCACGGCAAACAGGATGACAATCGCGCCTGCTGAGAGCAGATTTTTGACATGTGACGACACTGAGAAGCGCCCGCTGAACAGTGCCCCGGAAGCCCGCATGGCATACGTCCCGACCGCCAGCAGTGCGATCCCCGTCAGAATGGATAATGTATCCGGCATTATGCTCTCCTCAGGCTGACAACCAGCCCCAGCAGTGATAACAGTACCGGGATACCCGGCGGTAAAAACGGTGTAGCGGCCAGTGCAACTACAGCACCCAGCAACGCGGCGCGGCGGGTTTTCGCTTCACGCAGTGCAGGCAGACATAATGCAAGGATAATGGCCGGGAACATCGCATCCAGGCCCAGCGCTTTGGTATCCACAATAAACGTGCCGAGAAACTCACCGATAATCGTTCCCAGCGGCCAGCACAGAAAAATTCCCAGCCCGCACAGCCAGAAGGCGGCTTTTTGCTTATCTTTCTGTTTTTCCGCCAGACCGAACACCACACTCTCATCATTGAGAATATGAAAGCCCAGCAGTTTTTTCGGGCCTGTACCGGCGAGATCATGTACCGCCAGACTGAACGGCACATGACGGGCATTGACCAGCAATCCGGCCAGCGCGGCAGACACCGGACTGCCGCCTGCGGCCACCACACCGATAAACAGAAACTCTGACGCCCCTGCCAGCACAACTAGGGACAGTGTCAGCGGTACCCAGAGCGGGAATCCGCTGGCATGTGCCAGCGCCCCGTAAGAGACGCCGACAATTAAATCAGCCACACAAACCAGCAAAATATTGCGGATCATGGCATTATCGAGTGGAATAGCGAATTTCATTGCGATAGACTTATAAATTGAACGATACGTTCATTATGTCGAACGCTTTAAATTACGCAAGTGTTAATTCCGGGTTATTTCCGTTAACCAGCAGAGAGTACATTTTATGGATTCACCTATCACCCCGCCCCTGCAGATTATGGCTGTCAGGCTGACTGAAGAGCGTCAGCGCCAGGGACGTTCCATCGCCGATGTTGCGCGCAGTGCCGGTATTGCCAAATCCACACTGTCACAACTGGAGTCGGCACAGGGAAATCCGGGAATCGAAACACTGTGGTCACTCTGCGTGGCACTGAATATCCCGTTTGCCAGTCTGTTTGAAACCCCGAAAAGCCGGGTAACGGTGCTGCGGCGCGGGGAAGGCATTCAGGTCAGTGCCGAGAATGCCTATTACCATGCTTTTCTGCTCTCTTCCGCTTCGGCGGTTAACCGGCGTGACCTGTACACCATCACGGCGCAGCCCGGTAAAGATCGTGTTTCCGAGCCGCATATGGCACAGGTTACCGAACATATCCTCCTGATGACCGGCAGTGCTGTCGTCGGTACTCTTGATGAGCCCGCCACTCTCCTGCCCGGCGACTATATTTCCTACCCCGGTGATGTCCCGCATATTTTCAAAGCACTGGAGCCGGATACCACGGCTGTGATGATTATTGAGCATTGATTTACGCATTTGCTATTCACAAATACCTACTTATCGCAAATAATGTAAAGTGAAGTTTATCATTTCGGGTATATTCCGCATCCGGTATCAGGCTGCTCCGGCACGCACTGATGCCGGTACAACGGGCTTACTAAGGAAAAACCATGCTTGATTTTAACCGTCAGAATTTAACTCATATGACAGCCGGTGCCCTGAAAAAACAGCGGGGCTATTTGTGGATCATCGCCATTCTCCTGCTGGCCGGTGGTGTGGCCTGTCTGATGAATCCGCTGATTTCCGGTGTCACTCTCAGCTATATCATCGGGGGACTACTCCTGATAAACGGGCTCTCCATGTTGTTTGTGACACTCAGCAGCCGGCTTTACAGCGGCGGCAGTAAGCTGTTTTCCGTTCTGGTTGCGGTTGCCTATCTTCTTCTGGGTTATGTCTTCCTGACCGAACCGCTTACCGGGATGCTCAGTCTCGCCATTCTGCTCGCCATTCTGTTTATTGCGGGCGGGATACTGCGTCTGGGCTCCGGTCTGCGTCAGATATCACAGGCACGCGGCTGGCTGAACATTATTATCGGTCTGCTGGATCTGTTTATCGCTTACCTGCTGGTCGGTAACGGCCCGATTGTGTCTGTCTCCCTGATAGCGACTCTGGTCGGTATTGAACTGCTGTTCAGCTCTTTCGGGCTGATCGCCGCAGCTTCCGTCCTTAAAAAGAATAATTAACCGCTTCCGGTGGCGCGGACAAATCATTTGCCGCGCCATTTTCCCTTTTTTTCATTTTTTCCGCTTTTATCGCAACTTTACATACCCTTTCAGTATCCGTACCTGAAAAATGGTACAGTATTCAATGTGATCCCATTTTAATATTTTGCTGCTCACTGAGGAGTCTGTAAAAACCACGTCACAGGAGATATTTTTTATGGAGCAACAACTGCGACTATGGCTGCAACAACGATTTGAACTCAGTAATGATTACGCTTCATGGACAGCCATTACCGGCGTAATTGTTCTTATTCTGGCTATCGCTGTTATTCTGCATCTTATCCTGCATAAAGGCCTGCTGCCGTATATTGAACGCCGCAGCGGCGGCTCACAGCGTCCGTGGGGCGCGCTCATCACCCGAACCAAGCTGTTTAACCGGTTTGCACTCCTGATTCAGGGTATCGTCTTTAATATCCAGGCGCTGGTCTGGCTGGGACGCGGCTCTGCCGCACAGGAGATCCTCACTACCGGTGCGCAGGCATGGTGTCTGCTGTTCGGTATGCTGCTGCTGTTTTCAGTCATGGATATTCTTCAGAGCCTCTCACGTCATACTCCGTCTCTGAGCCGCCTTCCGCTGCGCGGTGTCATGCAGAGTCTGAAACTGATTGTCGCGGTACTTTTCAGTATTCTGATTATTTCACTGCTGATCGGTAAATCGCCGCTGATTCTGCTGAGCGGACTCGGTGCCATGACCGCGGTTCTGATGCTGGTCTTTAAAGATCCGATTATGGGGCTGGTGGCCGGCATTCAGTTATCGGTCAATGATATGCTCAATGTCGGAGACTGGCTGGAAATGCCGAAATACGGCGCGGATGGTGCGGTAACTGATATCGGACTGACCACTGTAAAAGTGCAGAACTGGGATAACACGATCACCACAATCCCGACTTACGCCCTGATCTCCGATTCCTTTAAAAACTGGCAGGGAATGACAGCATCCGGCGGTCGCCGTATTAAACGCAGTATGAATCTCGACACCACCAGCATCCGCTTTCTGACTGATGAGGAAATCAGTCAGCTGCGGGAGTCACCCCTGATCGCCGGTTACATTGATGCCAAATTACAGGAAATTTCGGAATACAACGCGCAGGAACCAGCGAATACCCCGCTTAACCAGCGGCGGCTGACCAATATCGGGACATTCCGTGCGTATGCGGAGGCGTATATCAAAGCCAATCCGCATATTCACAAGAAAATGACCACCATGGTACGCCAGCTGGCCCCGACACCGGACGGGCTGCCGGTGGAGATCTACGCTTTCACCAATGTGACGGCATGGATAAGCTATGAACAGATTCAGTCCGATATTTTTGATCATCTGTTCGCGATACTCCCGCAATTCTGGCTGCGGGTGCATCAGACACCAACGGGCTTTGATATGCGCGGTATCGCCGCCCATTTCGCCCGTGAGTGTGAATCAGAACGCCGAACCGGGCTGTAACAGAAATTCCGCCTCTTCCGGGGTGGAGTTTCGTCCCAGAATCTCATTGCGGTGCGGGTAACGGCCGAAGCGGTCGATGATCGCTTTGTGCCGCCGCTCGTAATCTTCCGTACTCTCATCCAGTCCTTTAAACAGCAGTTCTGCCTGCTGATGGATCAGTGCGGATTCAGAATGCATATACGGCATCAGTACAAATTTACGCTGAACCGGGGGCAATTGCAGATAATCCGCTGTTTTCACCGCCTCCTGAGCCAGCACCAGTGCCATCGGATCCTGTGCAAAGGACTGTGCATTCCCGCGCCAGAGGTTACGGGAGAACTGGTCCAGCACAATAATTTCCGCCAGGCGCCCGCCGATATGCTCCCGCCAGCTGAAACATTCCCCGGCTGCCGCCTGTTCCCATATTTTAAGAAAACGACGGCGGATCAGGTCATCAAACTGTGTGTCTTTCTTAAACCACTGCTCCGGTGTTGCTTCATTAAACCAGAAATTCAGTATCTGCTGTGCTTCCATTGTCAGGCTCCTTATCAGTCCGGCATGAGGATCTCTCCCTTTGCCCGGCGGTCATATCACGGTATGCTTGGGGATCATTATTAGTTTAACGCATATATTGTCAATTATTTATCACAGGCTGATCTCCATGGGAAAACTGTCCGCACACACTGCCACCGTTTACGGCATCCTGTCTATTTTGTTCTGGAGCACCATTGTCGGATTAATCAAACGGGTCAGTGAGGATTTCGGACCGGCTTTCGGGGCAGCTCTGATATACACCCTCGGATCCGTCATGTTACTGATGGTGACCGGGTTCCCTGCCATCCGCCGCTGGCCGCGCCGGTATCTGATCTGGGGGACAGCACTGTTTGTCAGCTATGAGATCTGCTTTATTCTGGCTCTGGGTTTTTCGCAAAACCGCCAGCAGGCAATTGAACTTGGTATGGTGAACTATCTCTGGCCGTCCCTGACGGTCGGACTGGCCGTGATCATGGGCGGACAGCGTTTGCGCCTGATGCTGATAGCCGGTCTGGTCCTGGCCGTTCTCGGTATCAGCCGGGTGATCGGCGGGGAGGACGGGTTATCATTTTCCTCCATCGCCGCCAACGTCGCCCTTAACCCGCTGAGTTACGGCCTTGCATTTGCCGGCGCGGTGATCTGGGCATTCTACAGTAATTTATCGCGCAGACTGGCTGACGGAAATAACGGAATTACGCTGTTTTTTATCATCACGGCCCTGATGCTGTGGGTGGTGACCGCCGTTGACGGCATCACTCTGCCTGCTGAGTTTTCCGTTTCCACGATAGGTTTTCTGATTGCTGCTGCCGCACTTTCCTGTGCCGCGAATGCTCTCTGGACCATCGCGGTACTGCGCGGGAATGTTGCACTGATAGGTACACTGTCTTATTTTACCCCGGTACTCTCCACCGCTTTTTCCTCATTATTACTCAGTACCGCCCTCTCCTTTGCATTCTGGCAGGGAGTGCTGATGGTCACCGGCGGTTCATTATTATGCTGGCTCGCCACCCGCCGGAAATAACCCGAAAATGAATCCGCGGATTTGCGGCGGAATATGCTAAATTAGCGCCAATGTTATTGTTTGTTGCCTGTCAGGAAATACGATGCCCAAAAAACTTAAACATAAATTGGTTAATTTATTCTTACAGCTTTATACACGCCGCCGTGATTTTTCACATTCAGTTACGGCCTTTAAACAGCTGGAGACAATCGACTTCCGTAATATTGTCATTTATTCGACAACGGCACTCGGGGATTTTCTGATGAATACCCCCGCAATTCATGAAGTCAGAAAGCGTTTTCCTGATGCCAGAATTACCGTTGTTTCCGGCAATAAAATGGCACCCTACATTCGTACCGGTATTGGTAAAGACTGGGATGATGTGGTGTGCTGGAACAGTAAAGTTAATACTGTTACCAAACTGGTCAGAGATTTAAAAGCGCACGGAACACCGGATCTGATTCTGATTATGCACTCGCATAATCCGTATGATTACCTGAGTGCCATCATGACCGGCACACCATTTGTTTTCCGCTGTAATCATCCGACAAATCCTTATATGGAGCGCTGGCTGACAAACTCTACCCGTTTTGCACACCGCCATTCTGTACAGGTTCGCCTTGACCTGATCACTCCGCTCGGCTGCCGGTTTACCGAAAAAAGTGTTGAGATGCGTGTTCCGTGTGAAGTCACAAAAGTATCCTCACCAGTAAGACGGGTTGGTTTTCAGATGGGTGCATCCAGTGAGGAACGACGCTGGCCTGTTGCGAATTTTGTTGCGCTTGCACGCTGTCTGCTCACCCGTTACCGTGATCTTAATATTGTTCTGGTCGGCGCACCGAATGAAATTCATCTGTCCGGTGAGTTTTTCAATTTACTCGAACCTGAATTTCACAGCCGGATTGAACCGCTGATCGGCAAAACCACTATCGAAGAATTAACACAGACAGTGAATAATCTTGATCTGCTGGTTACAAATGACACCGGAACCATGCATCTTGCATTTGCGTTAAAAATCCCCAGTGTCAGTATGCATGTCAGTACCTGTCCGCAATTTACCGGCCCTTACCAGGATTATGAACTTCATGAGATTATTTCCGGATTTGCCTCAAAATTACTGCTGAACGAAGATGAACATGAAATGGCATCAATTTCTGTTGATACTGTGATTAAGGCAACTGTTAAATCATTATCTGCACAGGGCATACTTCCGCTATCAGAAGAATAAAGCGCCGGAATAATCCCGGGTAAAAGCACGGTCTCACACCCGGCTGAAAAATGCAGTAGACTGGCAAAAAAAGGAGGATTTATGTCAGAGAGTATGAAAAAACCGCGTATGACACAGGAAGAAGAGGATGAAATAGAGACCCTGACAAAAGGTCTTGTCATGCGGGATAAGATGAAACTGCCGAAGATTGACAAAGAAACTGAACAGCAGCGTCCTGAACGTTTGCGCGCGTGGTTCCGGGCACGTCTTAAATTTCACCGTGACGCAGCCGGAAACAGTTAACCGTATAACAGTACTGCCGGTGATGTATCAGCACCGGCAGTCTGATAATACTTATTTTGCCATCTCAATAATTTCTTTTGCTGTTTTACCCTGTAATTTTTCTTTCAGCGCTGCCATCATTTTTTCTTCATCACCACCGCTGGCAAATGCCACCTGGAAGCTGATTTTAGTAATAGCGCTTTTCAGCTCACGGGATTGCTCCGGGCTCAGATCTTTTTCCATTTTTGCAATGGATTCCTGTGCTGTCTGCTGTGATGACATATCCAGTGTTGCATCACCGCAAGCGGTAAGTGCGAAAGAGAGCGCGATAACTGCCAGTAATTTTTTCATTATTCCACCTCGTTAATTATATCCGCGGTATTTTACATTGCCGGACAGATAAAACCATGTTTATTACAGTCAAAATTAACCGTTTATTTATACAGTTATAATCCTCCGATCCGCTGTAAAAACCAGACATCTATTTGTTATTGTAAATCAGCTGTTTTTCAGTACCTGTGCCGATATAATACTTCCGTCTGAGAAATACACGGAAAAGCTATGTTTAACGAATGTGTTGTTGATGAAATTTTAAACTGGATAGAAAATAATCTGGAATCTGATCTTTCATTAGAAGCCGTTGCCGGAAAAGCAGGATATTCCAAATGGCATTTTCAGCGTATTTTTAAACAGCAGACCGGTTACACCCTGGCAAATTATGTCCGCGCCCGGCGTTTATCCTGTGCGGCCATCGCGTTACGTCTGTTACCGCTCAACCTGATGCATTTATCCATGAAGTACCGTTTTGATTCACAACAGACATTTTGCCGGGCCTTCAAACAGCATTTTGGCATTACTCCCTCTGCTTACCGTAAACAAAACGGCTGGCAGCCGGGCGGATTTGTTCTGCCGAAACGCTATGCCGGAAAACTGCACTCATCGGTTGAAATGACAACCTTACCGGAAAAAGTATTGACCGGAACCACTCATATTTATCAGGCGGCATCCGACACCTGGAATATGTGTCTGCCACAGTTGCGGAAATATTACTGGCAGCCTTTTTTACCGCGGCTCACTGCATTACCTGATTCAGTTTATGCTATACATGGCGTCAGTAAATCTGCGGGTGATACCTTCTCAATGTATTACGCCACACTCGCTGAGGCACATTATCTTAAAAGCACCACACCACAAGATATTATTTATACACCGGGCAATGCTCATTATTTGAAGATCATTTTTACCGGTGATTTTTCAGATATTGATTTTCAGGATATTACCTACGATATCTATAATAATTTACTGCCGGAGCTGAACATCATCCGCAATCCTGATCACCCTGATACGGAAGAATACGTATTTCACGATAATCTGACAGAATTAAACCCGGAAAATCCGAAATCCGCAGTCCGGACGATTAACTATTACATTCCGGTGCTGACGGATAACGCCGGTTTGTGATCATTATCCGCCATCATCATGCTATGACGATCCTTTTGTTCTTCTGCCTGCCGGGCAATATTATTTTTCTGTCCGGCGTCATAAAAGCCAAGAACAACAGTAAATAATACAAAACCATATACTACTTTTTGTTTTGACGGTACCTGTCTGCTGACGACAGTATAAATAATCAAAGCCGCCGCAATAACGATCACTGATATATATACGTAGTTTTCCATAACAGTCACTCCCCTGATTATGTTCCGATCATAATTTACCTTATCCGGCGGGATATTATTCTGATACTCATCCTGAAATAGAAAAATTAGGAATTAACCGTTGTATATTTCCTGTTTTTTACAGATTAACCGGTTATTATAAATACGAGTATCTTCTGATTTGCGGAGGTAACCTATGTCATCATATACAGAACGTATTACCACAGCACACATTCAGTGTGATGCAGAAGAAGAACTTCTGCCGCTGTTAAAAGAACTGACCGATAAGCAGATGCTGGGCGGCTGGCGGTTACGCAAACATGAAACAACACCAGCCGGCACACCCTCTCCCTGGTATCTGCTGAAAGACAATGCACAGATTGCCCTGCTGCCGACACATCCTTACGCCGCTGTTTCCGTTGCGGATGCCGGTATCGCGGAGGCGGAGGAAATCACGGAACATAACGGCCGGATTGAACACCTCAGTAATGCCATAAATTCCACTTACGGTATTTTATATTGTCACCTGTCATTTAAAACACTGACGGTGTAAGGCATGTCAGATAATGTACCGGGACTGTTACGTATTTCCCGATTATTCTGATACAGGCGATTCCCGAACAGGTCTATGTTGTAACACGCCAATTGTTCAGGAGTTTACATGATGAAAATGAATATGAAGAGAGTAAGCACAGTGACTTTATCTGCTGTCCTGCTGCTTGCTGTGGCCGGTTGCTCTAATATGTCAAAACGTGACCGGAATACTGCTATCGGGGCCGGTGTCGGTGCTGTCGGTGGTGCAATCCTGACCGACGGCAGTGCACTGGGAACCGTCGGCGGTGCGGCAATCGGCGGTCTTATCGGAAATCAGGTTAAAAAATAATTTCCGGAGCCGGCGTTCTGCCGGCTCTTTTATCGCTGTTACCGTTATTTATGACTCTTTATCTATAACTCTTTATCTATAACTCTTTTTAACTACCCTGCTTTATACCGGTAATGTCCGGTAATTTTCCAGCTGAACAGAACATCCTCACTGACCTGTCCGCCACCGATATTATGCATTATCAGCCGGTTCCCGCTGCGCGGGGCTATTTCATCTGTCACAATACCGATATGCGGACGGCCGTTATCCAGCTGCCAGGTCACAATATCACCGGCCACATAATCCGCCGCATTTTGTGTTATCGGTTTGCTTTCCCCTTTCCGGCTGAAAAAGACCATCAGATTAGGTACCCGCCGGTGATCAATGTTGGTATCCGGCCGCGTTTGTCCCCACAATTTACGCCCCGGATAACGGGAAAATGCCGTTTTAATATCTTCATGAACTTCTTTTTGCAAATCGATGCCGATTTTCCGGTAACTGCGGATCACCACATCAGAACATACCCCTTTCCGGGGAGAAACATCCCCGCCCGGATAGCTGATTTTTTCGTAAGACGGGTCATACAGAACCAGACGATCAAGCTGCTGAGCAGCCTGACTCAGCGAATCCGCACTGTGACCGGCAGGTACTATTCCGGCAAACAGCAAAACAATCCCCGGCCAGGTAATATAACGACGCATTCTTCCTCCGCAATGGCTCAGAATATCCCGTCGTTGCTCCAGATATACCGTAATACCCCGGCAGCATCCTGCGGACTGAGCTGTAATATACTCTGATACAACGCTGATTTTATTTCACAGGCCAGTATGGCATCTTTTTCCAGCGTTCCGGCTTCCTCTTTATCCAGTAAATCACCATAGGTATGGCGTAACCGGAGAAAGACACTGATGTATAATGCGTCAGTTTCTGCCTGAGATAAACCCGGCGCTGTCTTTTTTGCGGGTAAAAACTTAACCGTTGTTCCGTTATCCTGCCCGGCCGGATAAATAAAACCAAAGCACAGTCCCCGGAAGGATCTTTATCCATCGCATTATTAAATAATGCCAAACGATTTTCTGCATATTGCAGAATAATTTCATCCGGTGTTTGTTGCAGTAATACTTTCCGCTCTGCCGTATTACTGAGGTAAACCATGCGGTAAAAATTCTGTAGTTTGAGCCCTGATAACAGGTAACTCCGTCCGGATATCCTGTTGTATTCCGTTTCAGCTGTTATGGCTTTCGGTAAAAGAGAAAAAAACAGAATAAAAAAGATAAAGAAAGCAGGAAAATACGCTGTAATACGTAACCGGGGTATTACAATAAACAGCAGATCAGTCCCCGGCACCGGAGCAGAATTTACGGATACAATACCCGTCTGCATCTGCACTGTCATATCAGCAGACTACCGGGATCATTCCAGTACCAGTTTATCCTGCCCGGCCCGTTCAGCCCAGACATTATATTCTCTGACCAGCGTCATCACTTCATTGTTGGAATCTTTCATTTCCCGCATATGTGCCTGGAGTTTTTTCAGATCACCGGGAAATTCACGCTGAATCTCCTCTGTTTTTTTCCGTAAGCGCTGCATTTCTTTATTTCGTTTCTCCAGTGCGGCCACCAGCATATCCCTGATTTGATTACACTGCGCAATAGCTTCGGCTTCAGGAGAAAATTCCGGACACTCCCGCATATCATCATTATCAGTCATAAACGCATTATCCTTGTCTGCAATATACCGGACATTGATTATAACGTTTTACTGCCGTTATTGTCTCCGTACCTTACCTGCCGGGAAAAATATTACAGTCTGTTTATCCGGCATTATATTTTCACCGGTAGAGATATTCACTTATTACGCATTCGGTGATATAACAGATTAAGTATAATTATGTGTGTATTCGTAATAATCATCTACATCAGGTTATCAGCACTGATGTTGTTCGCTCAAAGTATAATTGATTGTAAAATTCAGCACACTGATTAATTTTACTTGCAGTTATTTATATCTGATAAATTAAATGAAGATATTTTATATACCTGTAAACATTGCAATAAGAACACCATATACCATAAATTTTTTCAAAAAAAACAACACCACAGGAAGAGATATGCTATAATAACACAGGCCAATAACTGCTTTATGCGTATACAGAAGAGTCACTTATGCTTAAATATTTCTGGTATTCTTTAAAGAAAAAAATTCTTCCCCGCCAAGCCGTTATTTTTTTCAACACGTCAACATTATCCAGAAAAAAAAGATGTAAAATACTTTTAAAATCAGGCATTATCGCTGAACAATCTGTATCAATTACATCTCCGGTATATTTTGAATTCGGAAACATTAAGATAATTGGTGATGTCTTTATTAATGAAAATTGTAATTTTCTGGATAATGCACTAATTACTATTGATCATAATACAATGATTGGCCCTAATGTCACTATCAGCACCGTCAGTCATCCTGTATCTCCGGAAAAAAGACATAGCGACAATATCATATTGCCTGTTAATATCGGAAAAAATGTCTGGATTGGTGCAGGGGTAGTTATTTTTCCCGGCATAACAATCGGGGATAACAGTATTATTGTCGCGAACAGCGTAGTCAACCATGATATCCCCGCTGATTCTCTTTATGCCGGTACCCCCGCACGCTTTATTAAAACAGTATAATTATTTGGTTCTGTACCAGCCCATTAATGTGATATAGGCATTGACGACTGAAATTAATGAACCGCTACCCATATTTCCGGTTGCGCCTGAGATGGTGTGAGTATGTGCGCCAATTGCAACAGAATGATTATATACAATACTCTTACACATGTAGTTAATGTGCTCCGGACTGTATTTTATGCTGAGCAACAAGCACATTGACCGGATATATCTCGCTCATTAAAGTGCTCCGTTATTTAACGGAGTACTTTAATAATATAAAATTCATCATCAACTACCCACCTGATCCCGGGACACCTGTCGTTACTGTTATTGTCGGTGTTGATGAAGAGGAAGAATCACTGATTTAGTATTTAGTTCACTAATATCAATAGACACCAGAGCGTTATTGTATTTTTTCATATCACTTTCCTTATGAATTTTGCCGTGATTGTTTAGTGCTAAAATCTCAAAACAACCAATAAGTATAAGAGATAATAAGTTGCGAAAATCAAATATACTATCAACCTTAAGGTACATAACCAGAAAAATAGAAAATACTATAGTTAAAACCATTAACGACGCCCATAGAATAGCATTTAAAATATTTTTCTTTCTGTTTTTTCTATACTTAACAAAATCAATATAAAACACATCACCAATCAATATATATTGCATGATATTTCTCAGGACGATATCACCATACTCCCACTTATCAATACGGGAAGTAATATAAATAAACATTATTCTTTCTTTATAGTTAGCTATCCTTGATGTTCTTTTACTTATCATTTCATCAATTTTAGCGTCGAAATATTCAACCAGCATCGTATCTTTAGCTTTATCTCTGTAACCACAAAATTCATTCAGCCGTTTATTTTTTGCTCTGTAATAAACTCCGACGAAAAAATCATATTTATATCCAATAATAATAATTAGTGAAAATATTACAAGGTATCTTTTTTCCGGATCGAGAATAAAATTAATCCCCATATCAATAGAATCCATTATATCTTTAAACGCAGACATTCTACCCCCTATAAAAAATATACTCTGGTTCTACTCCGGCACATTCAGTGAAAAGCCAACTAAATACGGTATGTATTCCTGTACGGAAACTATGAAAATTATGCTTTCTGCGCGAGTGATAAACAACAGTTTTATTAATGTATATGGTATTACAGACAAATCTTCTGTACCTGCCTCACCGGAGCAGACTCAGACAGATCCGGACACCTTGATTTCTGCATATAACAGTTATTTTAACCTGGCAATACCGATCCCCGGAATAATGACAACATTTTATTATCCGGAATCTGATACTGTAGCCACGTGGAGGTATATAAATGCTTACCTGTATGCAATCGCACAAATGAGGATTATCTGCCGGCTATTTCATCAGTGGCTTAATCAGCTCTTCAAATTTAGTATCTTTCTGTTCCGTAGTACTTTCCCGTAAAAAAGCCCCGTTATTTAACGAGGCGTGATTATTATGACTATTACGTATTAATGACCAAACGGATATTACCGGCACTGGTTCTGTTATTAGCCGATCTGTGGTTTACGGCAATATTTCCGGTAACGCAGGACGTTTAACATCAGGAAATACCACGACAAAAGAAACAGCAGGAGTCCGCATAGCTGCCCATTTTCATTTATGCAAAGGTAAACGCGATTAATACCATCAGTGGCGGGATAGCCCCCACACCTATTGGTGACGCGGCGATAAGAGACAAAACATATATGGTGAGCATAATCACAATCCACAGTTAGTTAAATTCGTCGCTGTAAACTATATCACCCTGTCCCGTCACAGGATATCCGCAACACCGAATCATCTTGCTGAACATGTGCGGAGAATTGAGCAGGCCATGACTATTGATGGCACGAATATGTCCCATACACTAATAAAAGTAGTTTAGTTATTTATTATGCAGAAAAGAAAAAACCCGCTAACTGGTTGAGAGTTAACGGGTCTTTATATGGTGCCGGCTACCGGAGTCGAACTGGTGACCTACTGATTACAAGTCAGTAGTTTTGTTGTTTAATCAATTAGATACCGCATTAAATCACGCTTTCACGTCCCAACAATTAAAAAGATTGAAAAGGTATAAAGCACATCTAAAACCATCTGTGTCCCAAATGTGTCCCATCACTTCTACCAACAGCTATACACCCATCATTTAAACAGCTTGCATATTTGCGACAACTCTTTGTCTAACTGGTGCCACATTAACCTTTCACCACCGGCTACTGACTGAAATTTGTTGTGTATGCCGCTGACAGTGTAAGTATCCCGGAAAAAAGTCCCATTCACTTTCAGAGATCTTCATCCATACTGATATGTATTCTGAGGAGATCGC
>NZ_JAVBIN010000030.1:0-1206 GCF_032989665.1 Morganella sp. BCCO 40_0007
TGTAAGCACACCCGTTTCAGTTCCACACACTTTTTGAGATTTCGTTATTTTCAGCTAATAACCGGTATTCTTCCGGTGTCAGATTATTCAGGGATTCATGTGGACGCTCCCAGTTATATTCCCTCAGCCAGTGTTCCGTGATCTCCCGTACTTCATTCAGTGTCCGGAACAGATAAAAGTCCAGTATTTCGGTCCTGTATGTCCGGTTAAAACGTTCAATAAAGGCATTCTGAGTCGGTTTACCCGGTTTAATAAATTCCAGTATTACCCCATGCTCTTCCGCCCAGTGTGCCAGTGTCAGTGATATAAGCTCCGGACCATTATCCATCCGCATTTTCACCGGGTATCCGCGTGTTGCAACTATTCTGTCCAATACCCGGACAACACGTTGGGCCGGGATATTCAGATCAATTTCTATCGCCAGAGCTTCACGATTAAAATCATCCACGATATTGAACGTCCGGAAACGCCTGCCGCAGATCAACGCATCATGCATAAAATCAACCGACCAGCTCTGATTCAGTGCCTCCGGCGTTGCCAGTGGTGCCGGATTACGCACGGGCAGACGTTGTTTGCCTTTACGGCGAAAGTTCAGCTTCAGCAGACAATAGATCCGGTGAACGCGCTTATGATTCCACCCGTTGCCCTGCCTGCGCAGGATCTGAAACAGTTTTTTAAACCCGTAACGGGGATAACGTTCTGCCGCCTCTGTCAGCGCCTGTATCACCGGTTCATCCCGCCGGGTATCCGGTTTGTAAAAATACACCGTTCTGCTCAGCGATATGGCCCGGCAGGCGTGACGGATGCTCATCGAATACTGTTCGATAAGGTAACTGACAAGCTCCCGCTTTACCGCTGTTTTTAAAGCTTTTTTTCGATAACATCCTTCAGAGCCCGGCACTCAAGACTCAGATCAGCAAACATCTGCTTTAATCGCCGGTTTTCTTCCTCAAGATCTTTTAACTTTTTAATATCAGACGCTTCCATTCCGCCGTATTTGGCTTTCCAGTTATAGTAGCTGGCTTCGGATATACCGGCTTCACGGCAGACATCTTTGACTGTCCGTCCGGCTTCGACGGATTTCAGAACGGCGATAATCTGATGTTCAGTAAATCGGGCTTTGCGCATAGCGATCTCCTCAGAATACATATCAGTATGGATGAAGATCTCTGAAAGTGAATGGGACTTTTTTCCGGGATACTTACA